>NZ_PREY01000020.1:0-124897 GCF_002959955.1 Burkholderia sp. BE12
AGCATCGCTTCGCGACGCAGGCTCGACGTGCCGCCGCCGGCGCCGGCCGGCAGCCGATCCGGCGCAGGGTTGCCGGCGCCGTTCGCTTACATGCCGAAAGCGCTGCCGGGCTACCGGGCGTGGGCCGCGGCTGCATGCCGGAAAGCGGGGCGGTTGGCGGCCGACGTGCTTGATCCGCCCACGCGGCATGCAGTTACAGAAGCGCTCGACGGTTACGTCGCGCACCGTCGCCGCAACGGCATCGAGGTAGGCGGCCGGGTCGCATCCGGCGATCCGGACGGCCGGACAAGTTTTGCTAAGACGCGCGACGCATTGCCGCGATCAATCGAACGGCAAATCCTTGCCGGGAGAGATGCGGCAAGCGAGTCGGCGACTGCAAGTAACGCATCGACGCGAGATGCGTTGCCCGGCGAATGCCGCGTCGTGGCAGAGGTGCTGCCCGATTGCAGTCATTCACGAGCTGCACGCTTGAATACATCACATTGTGATATAAAATAAAAGCAGGCCTTCGCGCCATCCTGCCTCGACGCCGCCAACGAACCCGGCCGCGCCACGCGCGCCTCGTGCCGGGCGAACGTCCGGTTCAGAAGAACCGGGCGGCGCTCACGCGCGGCGGGATGGCCGACGGGCCTCGCCGCGACCGGCGGCGCGATGCGCCGTACGGGTTCGCGGCGACGACAAGGGAAAATGACGATGCTGATAACGTTTCGGTCCTCCGCCGCCCCCGATATCGTGATGTTGCGCGATCTGGCGCAGTACCTGCTCGGGCTGGTCGGCAAGGGGCTCGACATACGCGGTGTGATTTCCACCGACGAATTGCCGGGCGCGATCGCGCGGCTCGAACAGGCGGTCAAGGACGATGCGGCGCGCGAACGGGCTCACGAGTATTCGACGCTGGGGTTGCGCGATGGTGCGTCGCCGCATGCGAACGGGCTCGCGCAGCGCGCGTGGCCGCTGCTGGACATGATGCGTGCGGCTCATGAACAGGGCCGGCACGTGATGTGGGGTGTGTAGGCGCGCAGCGCGCGCGTGCCGCCCGCGGAACCGAACCTCCGCTGAAAGGCCGATGGCTTCGCGTCTCGACCGACGCGCGTGCCGTCGGCCGATTTTTTTGCGCGCCGGAATTGCCTGCGCGGTTACGGATGACGATGCGTATGCGAGCGCTGTGAGCGCCGCGCCGAGCGGTGCAGCAGCCTGTCGCGCGTGCGGTCGCGGCCGCGCCGGGTCGCGAAGAACAGCACCGCGAACACGAGAATCGCGAGCAGCACGAGGGTCTGGACGATACCGTTTTCCATGTCGCCTCCGGCGGAATGGGGACGCGGGATGCGCGACCGGCCGTCAGCCGGCGGGCAGGCAGGTGCTGGCGAGCTTCGTGTCGATGAAGCGCTTGGCCAGTGCGATCGACACCCTGAGCGCGTCCGCGTCGTCGCGGAACACGTGATGCTTCGGGTCGAGCAGGTGCGTTTCGTGGCGGCCGCGCGCATCGCGCCAGCACACGACGGCGAGCGGCTGGTACAGCGCGCCGAGTTCGAGCCCTTCGCCGGCCACCGGATCGACGAACGCGACCGCGCGGATCTCGCACTGGCGATAGGTCAGACGGAGCGGCGATGCCATGAGCGTCTCCGTGGCGGGCGTGGGACGTTCCGGCCCCGCGCGGCGGCCGACCGGACGAACGGCTGCCGCGTCGCGGTCACGTCAGCATCGGCATCGCTTCGATCAACGCGATGCCGAGCAGCGCGCCGAGCGCGGCGCCGATCAGTTTCGGATGCCACCGTTCGAGATGCAGCGCCGTCAGCAACGCGCCGAACAGGATCACGCCCAGCAGCGCGAATGCAATCACGAGGTAACCGATTTCGAAATCGTTGTTGATCAGCATGATGTCTCCTTCCCCATGTCGGCGTGTCGTGTGCGGCGGTGTCTTGCTCGTGCCGCCGACGTCGCACGCCCGATGTGCCTGACTGAATTATATATCACAACATGATATAAAAAATGATCGCCCCGGATAAGGCTACGCACCGCGACATGCCATCCCGCGGCGCCCGCGAGGCCGGCCGTCACGGCTTGCCGGGTCGCGCGCCGGCCTTGCGCCCGGCGGCTTGACGCTCGCCGGCACGTCACCCACACTGGGCCGCACGACGGCACACGCCCGCGGGTGGCGCGGGCGGCCGTCATGCGTGCGTCATGCGGGTCGGGCTGTCGCTCCGGCGCGTGGCGCCAACGCCCGGTAACGAACGCGCGGAGAGTTTCGACGTGGTGCGTTTTCCTTCCCGATGGACCGGCTGCCTGTTCGCGTGCGCCGTGGCGCTCGGCGCGGGTACGGCCGTGGCCGATACGCGCGACACGGGCGATTCGCACGACGCGGGCGAGACGGCGCCCGTCACGCTCGTCAGCGACGTCCACGAATTCGTGATCCAGCACGACGGTTCGCTCGACGAGCACGACGATTCGACGCTGCGCGCGAACGACGCGAACGGTATCGACGCGGTCGCGCAGCGCTACGTGTGGTTCGACAAGAATCTCGAGAAGGTGGAGTTGCTCGCGGCCGAGACGATCGACCGCGACGGCGTCGCGCATCCGGTCGGCGCGGACGGCATCCGCGACGTGCAGGAGCCGCGCTCGGCCGGCGCGCCGACGTTCCAGGACGGGCTGCTGCGCACCGTCGTGTTTCCCGGCGTCGAAGCCGGGTCGAGCACGCGCGTCGCGTTCCGCAAGACCCGCACGAAGCCGGTCAATCGCGGCTACTTCGGCTACTACGTCGAGCCGTCGCGCGAGCCGGTCGACCGCCAGCGGCTGATCTTCGACGTGCCGGCCGACATGCCGCTGTATGCGGACGCACGCGGCTACGTCGCGCTGCCGCCGGTCACGGCGAACGGCCGCACGCGCTACGAATTCGACTACCGGCACGGCGCGTACGATCGCATCGAGAGCGGCGCGGTCGGCTACCCGACCTACGGCGACCGGCTCGTCGTGTCGACGCTGCCCGACTACGCGGCGTTCGCCGTGCGCTACCGCGACGCAGCCGTCGACCCGAGCGCGAACGATCCGGCCGTCGTGCAACTGGCGCGTGCGCTCACGGCGGAGGCCGCCGATCCGCGCGACAAGGCGCGCCTGCTGTATGACTGGGTGCAGGCGAACGTGCGCTACGTCGGGTTGTTTCTCGGCGAAACGGCCGCCGCGCCGCATCGCGTGACCGACATCCTGCGCAACCGCTACGGCGACTGCAAGGATCATGTCGCGCTGTTCGGCGCGTTGCTGGCGGCGGTCGGCATTCGCAGCGAACCGGTGTTGATCAATCTCGGCGCCGTGTACACGCTGCCATCGGTGCCCGGCTACGGCGGCGGCGCGATCAATCATGCGATCACGTGGCTGCCCGATCTCGGGCGCTACGCGGATACGACGACGGCCGGCATCGCGTTCGGCTACCTGCCGCCGATCGTGATGGATCGGCCCGCGCTGCTGGTCGATACGGGCGTGCTGTCGCGCACGCCGGCCACGCAGCCGCGCGCCCGCACCGCGCGCCTTGCGATCGATGCCGCGCAGCCCGGCGCCGCGCGTTTTCAGGCTTACGTCGAGGACGAAGGCTGGACGGCCGAACTCGAACGCAACCTGTTTCGCCGCGCGTCGCGCGACCGCATCGCGCAACTCGCGAACGAGCGCCTGCGGCAAAGCGGCCTGCGCGGCCGCGCGCACCTGTCGACCAGCGACCGGCGCGTGTCCGAGGGCCCGTTCGACGTGACCGTTACCGGCACGCTCGATCATTTCGTGTGGCCGGACGGCACGACCGCGTTGCCCGCGCTGTCGAGTCTGACGGGCGGCATCGCGACGCAGGTCGAGACCTGGCTGGCCGAGCCCGTGCGCACGCAGCCGTGGGGCTGCCTCGGCGGCACGTTCGACGAGACCGGCCAGATCGCGTTGCCGGCGGGCGTCGCCGTGACCGATCTGCCGGCCGATGCGGCCGTGCACGACCGTTTCGTCGACTTCACGTCGCATTACGTGTTCGATGCGGCCGCGCGGGTCGTGCAGGTCACGCGGCGGATGAAGGCGGATTTCGGCCGGCAGGTGTGCACGCCGGACGAGTTCGCCGCGCTGCGCGCGTCGCTGGAGCGCATCGAACGCGACACGCAGGTGCAGATCGTCGTGCGGGCGAAGCAACGTTGAGCGGCGCGGGCACGGCGTTCGCTCCGGACAGGCGAATGACCGCAATCGCCGACGCGCAGGAGGGACATCATGACGGAGCGGGACCGCGAAATCGCCGAACTCGCGAAGGAATTGCTGGGGCGGATCGTGCAGGGGACGGTCGCGACCGGCGCGGCAGTCGATGCGCAGCAGTGCGCGACGCTCGCCGTGCAGTGCGCGACGGCGCTGGTCGACCGGCTCGACGCGCTGAAGTGACGCCCGGCGGGCCGCCACCGCCACAGGCGTCGGGGCCGCGCGTCGGGCGTTACGCTTCGGCGGGCACGTCGCCGTCCGCGCGCACGGCGCCCGGCGGCTTGCCGACCACGCGCTTGAACGCACGGCTGAATGCGGCGAGCGAACCGTAGCCGAGCCGGTATGCGACGGCTTCGATCGTCTCGCGGTCGCGCGCGATCCACTGCGCGGCGAGCCGCATCCGCAGCTCGGTCAGGTAACGCACGGGCGTCATCCCGGTGGCCGCGAGGAAGCGCTCGGCGAACACCGAGCGCGACACGCCCGCTTCGGTCGCGAGTTCCGCGACGCTCCAGTTGCGGCCCGGGTCGCGATGCAGCGCGACGATCGCGCGGCCGAGCTTCGGCTCGCGCAGCGCCTGCACCCAGCCCGTCGCGTCCCCGCATCCGCACTCGACCCAGCCGCGCACGATGAACGCTGCGACCACGTCCGCGAGCCGCGCGAGGATGCCCGCGAAACCCGCGCGCGCGGTGCACGCTTCGCGCTCCATCGCATCGAGCATCGGGCGGATTTCCGGGTAGCGCGCGAGCAGCGTGCCCACGTGCATGAACTCGGGCATCGTGCCGACCAGCGGCTGCATGCCGCCGAGGTCGAGTTCCATGCACGCGCTGAAGATCAGCGCGTCGCCGGCGCCGGGTTCCGTGGTCGCGCAGGTCGCGGGCGAGACGCCGGCCGACGCCACCGACGCGACCGTATCGCAGATCTTCGCGACCTCGAAGCCGTTGATCTCGCGGCACGGCACATCCGGATCGGACACCAGCGCGTGCATGCCGCCGTGCGGCAACAGGATCGCGTCGCC
Organism: Burkholderia sp. BE12; assembly: GCF_002959955.1. Lineage (NCBI taxonomy): Bacteria > Pseudomonadati > Pseudomonadota > Betaproteobacteria > Burkholderiales > Burkholderiaceae > Burkholderia > Burkholderia sp. BE12. The sequence goes on from NZ_PREY01000020.1 coordinate 5,225, forward strand.
GCCCTCGAGCCGCATCGTGTCGCCCGACGCGTCGCGCAGCAGCACCGGCCCGCGCACGACGAAATGGAACTGCGCGCGGCCCGGCGCATGGCCGAAGTTCAGTCCGAACGGCCGCGCGACCTGGATGCGGCGGTACTGGACGCCGCTCAGGCGCATCCCCAGCAGCAGCTCGCTGACGAGGTCGTGCACGTCTGGAATCGGGGGCAAAAGGGACTCGGACATATCGAGATACGGACGTTCGATCAACAAGAACGGATTGTATGTCATAGACCGTCCTGTCGCTGTTCCTTACGATACGCCCTTATCAGTATTTTCCCTAACCGACACGGAACCACGCATGAATCCCGGAATCTCCTCGGCCGCCTCGACGGCGGCCACCCGCGAACCGGCCTGGGGCGCGGTATTCGCGATGGCGCTCGGCGTGTTCGGGCTCGTCACGGCCGAATTCCTGCCGGCGAGCCTGCTGACGCCGATGGCCGACAGCCTCGGTGTGACCGAAGGCGTGGCCGGACAGGCCGTCACGGCCACCGCCACGGTCGCGCTCGTCACGAGCCTGCTGATCTCGGCGCTCACGCGCACGATCGACCGGCGGCGCGTGCTGCTCGTGTTCTCGGTGCTGCTCGTCGCATCGAACCTCGCCGTGGCGTTCGCGCCGAACTTGGGCGTGCTGCTGTTCGGCCGCGTCGTGCTCGGTATCGCGCTCGGCGGGTTCTGGACGATGGCGACGGCCACCGCGATGCGGCTCGTGCCGACGGCGATGGTGCCGCGCGCGCTGTCGATCATCTTCAGCGGCGTGGCGGTCGCGACCATCGCGTCCGCGCCGATGGGCAGCTACTTCGGCCACCTGATCGGCTGGCGCAACGTGTTCCTGATCGCGGCCGTGCTCGGCGGCATCGCGTTCGTGTCGCAGATGATCACGCTGCCGTCGATGCCGCCGAGCGGCACGACGCGGCTGCGCACGCTGATCGACGTGCTGCGCCGGCCGACCGTCGGCCTCGGGATGTTCGCGACGATCCTCGTGTTCACCGGGCATTTCGCGTTCTTCACGTATCTGCGGCCGTTCCTCGAACAGGTGGCGGGCGTCGGCGTGAACGGGCTGTCGGCGATCCTGCTCGGCTACGGCATCGCGAACTTCGTCGGCACGTCGCTCGCGGGCCGCGTGCTCGAACACCGGCTGCGGCCGATGCTGATCGCCATGCCCGCGCTGATGGTCGTGCTCGGCATCGCGCTCGTCGTGCTCGGCCGCGCGCCGATGATCGACGCGGTGCTCGTCGCGTTGTGGGGAATGGCGTTCGGCGGCGTGCCGGTCGCCTGGTCGACGTGGGTCACGCGCACCGTGCCCGACGAGGCCGAGAGCGCGGGCGGGCTGATCGTCGCGGCGATTCAACTCGCGATCGCGACGGGCGCGGCCGTCGGCGGCGTCGTATTCGACGCGAACGGCGCAGCAGGCGTGTTCGTCGGCGCGGCGATCGTGCTGGCGGTGGCGGTCGCGACGATCGTGACCGGCGTGCCGAAGCGGGTTGGCGTGGTCGCGACCTGACCCGCCCGGCGGCCCGCGCTGCACGGGCTGCCGGGGCCGGGCGATCGTCCGCGCGTCAGGCGGCGTCGGTGCCCGCGATGCGGTCGAGTTCCGCGAGCGCGTCGGCCGGCAGATCGACGTCGGCTGCCGCGAGATTCTCGCGCAGATGCGCGACCGACGACGTGCCGGGAATCAGCAGGAGATTCGGCGCGCGGCGCAGCAGCCATGCCAGCGCGACCTGCATCGGCGTCGCGCCGGTACGGGCGGCGACGCCGGACAGCGTCGACGACTGCAGCGGCGAGAAGCCGCCGAGCGGAAAGTACGGCACGTAGGCGATGCCGTCGCGGGCAAGCGTGTCGATCAGGGCATCGTCGCCGCGATGCGCGATGTTGTAGTGGTTCTGCACGCAGACGATGTCGCAGATCCGCCGGCCCTGTGCGACCTGCGCGGGCGTGACGTTGCTCAGGCCGATGTGCCGTACGAGTCCGCGCCGCTGCAGCTCGGCGAGCGCGGCCAGCGGCGCTTCGATCGATCCTTCGGCCGGCCCGTGCGCGTCGAACATGATGCGCAGGTTGACGATGTCGAGCACATCGAGCCCGAGGTTGCGCAGGTTGTCGTGTACGGCCTGTTCGAGCTCGCCGGGCGTCAATGCGGGCAGCCACGACGCATCGTCGCCGCGTCGCGCGCCGATCTTGGTGACGATCACGAGATCGTCGCGATACGGATGCAACGCGTCGCGAATCAGCCGGTTCGTGACGTGCGGGCCGTAGAAGTCGCTGGTGTCGAGATGGTCGACGCCGAGTTCGACGGCTTCGCGCAAGACGTTCAATGCCGCGTCGCGATCCTTCGGCGGGCCGAATACGCCGGGGCCCGCAAGCTGCATCGCGCCGTAGCCGATCCGTTTGACGTGGCGATCTCCGAGCCTGAAGGTGGCGGGGTAGGGAATGTCGGGCATGACCGTGCTCCTGTCGATGGGATGAATGCGTTCAGCATAGGGATGAGTCGTCTGCGCGATAAGCGGGCATAATTCGCACGGGTTGTACGAAAAGGCGAACAATGCAAACCGATCTGGGCGATCTGAACGCGTTCATGGCCGTGGCACGCGCCAGCGGATTCCGCGACGCCGCACGCATGACGGGCCTCAGCGCGTCGGGGCTGAGCGAGGCCGTGCGCCGGCTGGAAGCGCGGCTCGGCGTGCGGCTGCTGCACCGCACGACGCGCAGCGTCGTGCCCACCGAAGCCGGCGAGCGCCTGCTCGCGCGCCTCGGGCCCGCACTGACCGAGGTGGCGGCGGCGCTCGACGGTATCGACGAATTTCGGGACCGACCGGCCGGCACGCTGAAGCTCAACGTGCCGGTCAGCGCATCGCGGCTCGTGCTGCCTGCGATCGTGCCGCGCTTTCTCGACGCGTATCCGGATATCCGGCTGGAAGTGATCGCCGACGAAAATTTCGTCGACGTGCTGGCGGTCGGATGCGACGCGGGTATCCGCTACGACGAACGGCTCGAACAGGACATGATCGCGGTGCCGATCGGCCCGCGCATCCAGCGATTCGCGACCGCGGCGGCGCCCGGCTATCTCGACCGGCACGGCCGGCCGCGGCATCCGCGCGACCTGCTCGACCATCGGTGCCTGCGCGGGCGCTTCGCCAGCGGCGCGATGCCGCCGTGGGAGTTCGAGCACGACGGCGAGGTCGTGCGGGTCGAGCCGGCCGCCGGCCCGCTGCTGGTGCAGATCGGCGGGGCGACGGAGCTGATGGTCGATGCGGCGATCGCCGGTACGGGCATCGTGTATCTGTTCGAAGACTGGCTGCGCCCGCATTTCGACAGCGGCGCGCTCGAACCTGTACTCGAACCGTGGTGGCGGCCGTTCTCGGGCCCGTTTTTGTACTATCCCGGGCGGCGTCTCGTGCCGCCGGCGCTGCGCGCGTTCATCGATTTCGTCAAGGAATCCTGAGCACCGTCAGCGCACCGGCGCGTGCGCGTCGAGCAACTGCCGGTGGCGCGCGTCGGTCGCATCGTCGACGGGAAACATGCATTCCATGCGTAATTCCTGCGCGGCCGCGCCTTGCGGCGTGCCGATCGTCGTGACCAGCGAGAAGTAACGCAGCACGACGCCTTCGTGGATGAAGCCGATCGGGACGACCGGCAGCGAGGGCGCGGCGGCCGGCGCCGGCGGCGTGTTCCAGTCGCGCGGCGTATCGGGGCAGGCGAGCAGGTCGTCGAGCAGGCGCCGCGTGCCGTCGTCGATCACGCGGCCCACCGATTCGCGGTGCACGCGTTGCAGCAGGCTGCGCGACACGGTGCTCCAGTCGGCCACGAACGGCCGCATGCCGTGCAGATCGAACATCAGACGCAGCAGGTTGCGCGGCCCGTCGCGCGCCGGCATGTCGATGAAGCACCCGAAAAAGCGCGGCGCCGCATCGTTGGTCATCAGCACGTTCCAGTGACGATCCATCACGATCGCCGGAAACGGCTCGTGCTGGCGCACGACCCGTTCGAGCGCGCGGATCACGCCGTGCATCTCCTGCGCATCCCACGGCGCTTCCGAATACATCGGCGCATAGCCGGCCGCGAGCAGCAGCGCGTTGCGCTCGCGCAGCGGCACGTCGAGCGACTGCGCGAGCGTCAGCAGCGTGTCGCGGCCCGGCACGCTGCGCCCGCTTTCGATGAAGCTGATCTGGCGCTGCGAGATACCCGCGTCGAGCGACAGGTCGAGCTGGCTCACGCCGCGCACGTCGCGCCAGTCGCGCAGCAACCGGCCCAGTTCGTGCGGCGGTGGGTTCGAGGCGCGGCGGCGGGTGTTCATCGGCGTTCCCTGGTCGTTCCGTGATCGACGCGAACGACTATATCGAACTCACGCGGCGTGTGCATGCCACGCGAAAGCGTCGAACGGCGCTTCGAGCGCCGGCTGAGCGACGCTGCCGACGTAGTTCGTGATCGTCGACGCGGCCACCACGGCGATGACTTCCAGCAACTGCTCGGCGGTAAAGCCGGCATCGAAGAACGATCGGCGGTCGGTATCGGCGAGGCGGCCGCGGGTGTCGATCAGCGCGCGCGCGGCGGCCGACAGCGCGGCCAGGGTCGCGTCGGCGGGCAACTCGCCGCGCCGGATCGCATCGACGTCGGCCGTGGGCACGCCTTGTTTCAGCGCGAGCGCCGTATGGAAAGCGACCGGCCACTCGCTCGCGTTCGTGACTGCGTTGGTGAGCAGGAGTGTCTGGATCTGCGGCTCGGTGAGACTGCTCGCATGCACGCGCTCGAACAGGCCGATGAAGCCGTTGATCAGCACCGGCGACGCGGCCATTGCCGCCGCGATGTTCGGAACCGCGCCGAAGGCTTGCCGGAGTTGCTGGAGGACGGGCTTCGATTCGGCCGGCGCGGAATCGATCGTGTGAAGCGGATAGGCGGACATGATGTCTCCGGGCGATGGGCGCTGCCGGAAGGGCGGCGCGACACCCGAAGCGTAGAAGCGGGCGCGTCGCGCGCCAATTACATGCGATGTAATCGTTTGACGGGGCGGCGGCGGACGCCCGCCGCCCCGTGAATCCGTCAGACGCCCTGCTTGACCAGCGCCGCCAGCGTCTTCATCGCCTGCAGGTACGGATACGGCCCGTGGCTGATGCGCGCCACGCCGTATTCCGCGAGATCGGCGAGCGTCGGCGTTTCCGCGACGCGCATCACGTTCACCGGCAGCGGCGACGCGGCCGTCAGTGCGCGAATGAGCGCCGGCGAGCGCAGGCCCGGCACGAACAAGCCATCGGCGCCGGCCGCCGCATAAGCGCGGGCGCGTGCCAGCGTCGCATCGAGCAAGCGTTCGTCGTGCGTATCGGCTGCCGCGAGGAAAAACACGTCGGTGCGCGCGTTGATGAAGTAGTCGGCGCCCGCGCGATCGGCCGCCTGCCGGGCCGCCGCGAGACGGGCCGACGCGGCGTCGACGTCGCGCAGTTCGCCCGTCGACGGAACGCTGTCTTCGAGATTGCAGCCGATCGCGCCGGCCCGGATGCTCATCGCGATCGTCTCGGCGACATCCTCCGGCCGCTCGCCGTAGCCGCTTTCGAGATCGACGGTGACGGGCAAGTCCGTCGCGCGCACGATCCGCTCCAGCACCTCCATCATCAGTGCGCGCGGCATCTGCTCGCCGTCGGCGAAACCGTTGGCAGCCGCGACCGACCAGCTGCCGGTCGCCAGCGCGACGGCGCCGGCGTCGGCCACCGCGCGCGCACTGCCGGCGTCCCACACGTTGAACAGCGCCAGCGGCTGGCCCGCACGGTGAAGCGACCGGAAAGTCGCGCCTTTCTCGTTGTTGCCCATGTTCGTCTCCTTGTGGATACCGGATCGGTTGTCGTGCCGAGCGATATTGCCACCGAATCGGGCGGTGCGACGGGGCCCGGCCATGTCTGCTGACAGCGCGTGGCAGGAAGTGCGCGCGACCGCCGCGGCGCGATCCGTGCGCCGGCTCAGTCGCGCGAACCCGGATCGATCGACAGCGTGCGCAACTGGCCGCGCAACTGATCGACTTCGTCCGCCGCGAACGGCCGCTCGATCTCGGCATGCGCGTGCCGCCACAGCGGGAACGCTTCGGCCAGCAGGTCGTGTCCGGCCGGGGTCAGCTCGAGCAGGCGGCTGCGCCGGTCCTCCGGATCCTGCGCGATCGTGACGAGGCCGCGCCGCTCGAGCGGCTTGAGCGCCGCGGTGAGCGTGGTGCGGTCCATCGCGAGCAGCGACGCGACCGATTTCATCGGGGCCGGTTGCGGCCGGTTCAACGACATCAGCAGCGAAAACTGGCCGTTGGTGAGATCCAGCGGGCGCAGCACATCGTCGAAGATGCGCGCCAGATTGCGCGCCGCGCGCTGCATGTGCAGGCACAGGCAGCAATCGCGCACCATCAGCGTCGTTTCGAAGGGAAGCTTTTCTTTTCGTGCCATGTTGCAATTGTGTTGATATCAACCTATCTTGTCAAGGTCGAGGCGCGGCAACCCGCCGTGTCCGTCATCGGAGGAGAAGGCATGAGTGCGCAACAACAGTTGTATCTCGCCGTATTTCTCGGGACCAAGGATAGCCCCGCGATGAAGGCCTGGCTCGCGCTGGCGGAGGAAGAGCGGCGCACGCGCGAGCGCGACGGCATTGCCGCCTGGCATGCGTGGGTCGAGCGCCATCGCGACGCGATCGTCGAGCTGGGCGGGCCGCTCGGCAAGACCAAGACCATCGACGCAGGCGGCATCCACGACACGGCCAATGCACTGAGCGGCTTTACCGTCGTGCGGGCGGCGTCGCACGACGCGGCCGCCGCGCTGTTCGAAGGTCACCCGCATTTCACGCTGTTCCCGGGCGTGTCGATCGACGTGATGCCGGTGCTGGCGATTCCCGGCGCATGAGCGACGCGCGATGCCGGGCACGGCACGTCGCTTCGTCCGACGCGCGGCGGCCCGGCCGCAGACATCTTTCCGACATTCTGGATGGAGATTGGCGATGAAGCTTTACGGATTTGCCGGCACCCGCTCGCAACGGGCGCTGTGGGGGCTGAAGGAACTGGATGCGGATTTCGAATTCGTGTCGGTCAACCTGCTCGAGGGCGAGCACAAGCGGCCCGAATTCCTGCGCCTCAATCCGGCCGGCAAGGTGCCCGTGCTGGTGGACGGCGACCTCGTGATTCCCGAATCCGCCGCGATCGTGCTGTATCTCGCGGACAAGTACCCGGAGAAGGCGCTGCTGCCCGTCGATCCGGCGCTGCGGGCGGAGGCCTATCGGTGGGTCATGTTCGCGGTGACGGAGCTCGAGCAGCCGCTGTGGCGGATCACGCGGCATACGTTCCTCTATCCGCCGGAGAAGCGCTCCCCGGCCGATATCGAACTGGCGCGCGAGGATTTCGCCACGATGGCCGTGATTCTCGACAAGCATCTCGAAGGGCGCGAGTTCATCGTCGGCGATGCGCTGACGGTGGCCGATTGCGTGACGGCCTACCTGATCGACTGGGCGAGCGAATGCCACTTGATCGAACCGTTCCCGCAATTGCGCGCGTATCTCGAACGGCTGTATGCGCGGCCGAAGGCGCCGCAGCGGATCGCGGAGACGAGGAAGGCGGCGTGAAACGGGTGGTGGGTCATGCGCCGCATCGGCATGACCCGCCTCGTTCGCCCATGATCAGGACACCATATCGGGTCCGCCGAGCGCACGGCACAGCATCGCCAGGTCGCGCAACGTAAGATGCGGCGTCGCCGGATGCGGCGAAGCCTGTTCTCCTTCCGCCCGCGGCTCGCGCACGACCCACGCGGCCTGAAGCCCCGCATTCAACGCGCCGACGATATCGAGGTGGAAGTCGTCGCCGACATGCAGCAATTCGGCCGGACGTACGTCGAGTGCGTCCGCCGCCGCATGGAAGATCTCGGGTTCCGGCTTTGCGAAGCCGAATGCACGCGCGCTGAGCGTCGTGCGGAAGAATTCGCCGCCGCCGGTCAGCCGGAGATCCGCGTTGCCGTTGGTGACCGCGATCAACGGAAAGCGGGCGCTCAACCACGCCAGCGCCGGCAGCGCGTCTTCGTAGAATTCGACGCGGTTGCGCGCCGCATAGAAGACGTCGTAAGCACGGTCGGTCAGCGAGACGTCTTCGTTCGCGCGTTCCAGCGCGAGCCGGATCGACCCGATTCTCATCGCGCGATAGTCGCCGGCGAGATCCGGGCAGGAACGTTCGTATTCCTCACGTAGCGCACCGAGTGCCTGTTGCGTCGACAGCACGCTCGCGGTATTGGGCGCGTGCTCGATCAGCCATGCGCGAAGCGCCGCCTCGGCCCGGACGACGGACGGCCCGAACGGCCACAGGGTGTCGTCGAGGTCGAACGAGAGGGCGGAGACATTGGCGAGACGCATGGCGGTCGAAAGCGGAAAGTCGTTTTACCAGGGCCACGGAACGGAGGTTCCGGTGCCGTTGTCGAGGGCGTGCCGATACAGGAAGCGCGCGACGGTCAGGTCCTGAAGCGCGAGCCCGGTCATGTCGAAGACGGTGATTTCGTGCGCAGCACGGTCGACCGATGTCGCACCCGCGAGGATGTCACCGATTTCCGTACGCGGCAAATCGGGCGCCCACTGGCACTCGCCGATGCTGCGCGCCTGGTCGTGATCGTCCACGACGATGCGCGCGCGTTCCAGCACGCCCGCCGGAAGTTCGCGCTTGCCCGCGGTATCGGCGCCCACGCAGGTCAGGTGGGTGCCCGGCTGAACCGCATCCGCGTCGAACAACGCGCCGCCGCCGGGCGTGGCCGTGATCACCACGTCGCTATGGGCGACCGCATCGTTCCGGTCGCGCGCCGCGCCGATCTCGCACCGTTCGACGAAGCGCGATTCGAACGCCGGGTCCGGCTCGCCGTCGACGTTCACGTACTGCACCGTGCACCGCCGCGGCAGCAGGCTGAGCGCGTAGTCGAGCTGCACGCGCGCCTGCACGCCCGTGCCGAACACGCATATCCGCGTGCTGTCGCGGCGCGCGAGCAGTTGCAGCCCGAGGCCGCCCGCGGCGCCGGTCCGCGCGGTGGTGATCGCGTTGCCGTCCATGATGCACAGCGGCCTGCCCGTCGCCGGGTCGAACAGTGCGACGGTGGCCTGATGCGGCTCGCCGCCGCGTGCCCGGTTGCCCGGCCAGAACCCGGCGGCCTTGAAGCCGAGCAGATCCTGACCGGCGACGTCGCCCGACTTGATGCCGAACACGCCGCCGGTATGCAACTTCTCGCGCACCACCGGGAATACGCGTCCGGCCCTTTCACTGTGCAGCACGAAGGCTTCGCGAACGGCCGCCATCACTTGCGCGGCCTGCAGGGCGGGCTCGACGGCATCGCGGTCGAGGAGAAGGAGGCGGGCGTCGGTCGGCATGGTCGGGGTGCCTGTTGGGCACGAGACGAATCGAGAATATTTAAAGTTTGTCCAGAATTGGATGAATTGTCAATTCACGGATGACACGGCATGGACGTCGGCTTCGCTCACCAGCCGTAGAAGCGCGGCCACGTCTGCGTGTCGCCGTCGTCGCCAACGGCCTGATATTCGGGATGTTGCGCGCCGGTGGCGCACGCGTGATTCGGCAGGATGCGCAGGCGCGTGCCGATCGGAAACCGCTGCGCGATACCCGTATCCGGCGCGCCCGAGCGCGACACGATCCCGTGTTCCTGGTTGGCGGCGCTCATCACGTAGTCGCCGAGCACTTCGCCGGCTTCGGTGCAGATCTGGCCGTAGCCGAAATCGCGCGCCTGGCGCTGCGTGCCGCGGTCGCGGCTCATCGCCATCCAGCCCGCGTCGACGATCGCCCAGCCTTTCTCTTCCTGGTGACCGATGACGGTGGTCAGCACCGTCAGCGCGATGTCGGACAGTTCGCACACGCCGATGTTGTGCATCACGAGGTCGAACATCACGTACACGCCGGCGCGCACTTCGGTCACGCCGTCGAGCCGTTCCGCCGCCAGCGCGGTGGGCGTCGACCCGATACTCACGACCGGGCACGGCAACCCGGCTGCCCTCAGGCGCTCCGCGGCCCGCACGGTGCGGCTGCGCTCCTGTTCGGCGATCGCGACCAGCGCTTCGTGCGTGTCGTATTCGTAGCTGGAGCCCGCGTGAGCCAGCACGCCGCCGAGCAGCATGCCGCCGTCGGTCAGTGCGCGGCCGACGTCGATCAGCAGGTCGGACTCGGGCGGGACGCCCGAGCGGTGGCCGTCGACGTCGATCTCGATCCACACGTCGAAACGTTCGCCGTGCTCGCGCCCGAAGGCGGCGATTGCGTGCGCCGCCGGCAGGCTGTCGGCGACGATCTTCAGGTCGCAGCCTTGCCGACGCAGCGCCAGCGCCTGGCCGAGCCTGGCGGGCACCATGCCGACCGCGTAGACGATGTCGCGGATGCCGTCCGCGAAGAACTGCTCGGCTTCCTTGAGCGTCGACACCGTGATGCCCTGCGCGCCCGCCGCGATCTGCGCGTCGACGACGTGCCGGCATTTGGTGGTCTTGACGTGCGGCCGGAACCGGACGCCGAGTGCGTCCAGATGCGTCTGCATGCGCGCGATGTTGCGACGCATGCGGCCGACGTCGATCAATGCGGCCGGGGTATTGAGGGTGTGAAGGTCCACGGTGGATCCTGTTGCGAGGTTGCCGAGGTGGACACTGTAGGGCGGTTGCCCCGCATCATGTTTAATGCAGGACTAATTTGCCATTAAGTCCAATTTAACGTGCAAAATCTCGCGCATTGCGCCCCGGCTCACGCTTTGCCGCGCCACGGCGGCGGATCGAGAAACTGCCGCGCGGCGTCGAGAAACACCCGCTGCCGCGCGGAGCGGCCGGTGCGCGACGGCAACAGCGCCGTCACCGGCGCGGGCGGCAGGCTCCAGCCGGGCAGCAACCGCACGAGCTTGCCGTTCGCGAGCAGCGGCGCGACGTCCCACTCGGAGCGTTCGACGATGCCGAGCCCGGCCAGCGCCCATTCGGTGATGACGGTGCCGTCGTTGGACGACAGCGCGCCGGTGACGCGGATGACGGCAGACCGTCGCGATTCGCCCTTGACGCCGCTACCGGGCGAGAAGCGCCAGCGCGGGATGTCTTCGTCGTTCTCGCGCAGGCACAGGCAATCGTAGCGCGTCAGGTCGGACGGATGGTTCAGGTCCTTGATGCGGCGCGCGTAAGCGGGGCTCGCACACAGGAAGCGCTCGTTGGGCGCGAGCGGATAGCCGATCCACGACGACGACTTGAGGCTACCGACATGGACGACCACGTCGGCGCCCGATGCGCTGGTCAACGGGCTTTCCGACAGGTGGAGCGAGATGTCGAGTTTCGGATGCGCGCGCTGCAGGTCGCGCACGATCCGCGCGACGTACTTGCGGCCGAAGCCGAGCGGGGCGACGACGCGCAGCGTGCCCTGCACGTCGCCGTGGTCGCCCGCGATGCTGACCGGCAGCGCCTCCACGCGCTCGAGAATGCCGACGGCTTCCTGGTACAGCCGCTGCCCTTCGTCGGTCAGCGCGATGCCTTTCGGCTGTCGCACGGCGAGCCTTGCGTCCAGGCGTGCCTCCATTCGCTGCAGGCGAATCGTGACCGCGGGCGGCGTGAGGTCGAGCAGCCGGGCGGCGGCGGCAAGGGATCGCGACGTGCCGATCGCGCGGACGAGTCGGAGGTCGTCGAGGTCGAGCATTTCATGGCTCTTAATGCGGATGATGTCGAACATTAAACCGCACATCGCGCGGCGAAGCCATCGGCGTGGCGCCGGGCGGCGGCGACGAGGATCGCCGGAACGTCGCCCGCTACATCGAGTGTTCCGAATCGATCGCGACGCCCGACTGCCCGCCCGCCTACGCGTCCAGCCCGAAAATCAGCGATCGATGTGCGCCCACGCCGGCCGCCACGCCCGATGCCGATGCAAACGTCGCATTGGTCATCAGGCTCGACGCGTCGCCGGCCGCATACACGCCAGCGACGCTGGTCTGCTTCCACGTATCGACGCGAATCGCGGTGCCGAGCGGCCCTTCGTCGAACGCGCAGCCGAGCTGCTGCGCGAGGTCGCTCGCCATGTCGGTGCGCGCGCCGATGAACAACGCGTCGATCGGCACGACCTGCCCGTCGGCGAGCCGCAGCGCGTCGATACGCGGCGCATCGCCGAGGATCTCCACGACCGGCGCGCGCTCGATGCACACGCCGCGTGCAGCGAGCAACGCGGCTTCTTCCTCGTTCGCGTCGACCACGCCCTGCGTGAACCACGTCGTCGGGCCCCAGTCCGGAATCAGGATCGCCTGATGGACCGACAGCGGATGCGTGGCGAGCACGCCGAGCCGCCGGCCGCTGACCTCGTACCCGTGGCAGTACGGGCAGTGCAGCACGGTGATGCCCCAGCGTTCGGCGAGCCCCGGCAGCGCCGGCAATTCGTCGCGGATGCCGGTCGCGAGGATCAGCCGGTCGGCGCTCGCGCGGCTGCCGTCGGCCAGCGTCACGTGCAAGCGCCCGTCCGCGTCGCGTTCGGCGGTGCGAGCCTCGCCGTCGATACGCTGCACGGTCGGATACGCGGCGAGCTGCGCGCTCGCCTCGGCGACGATCTGCGCGGGCGGCTTGCCGTCCTGCCCGAAGAAGCCGTGCGCGTGTTCGGCAAAGCGGTTGCGCGGCCGACCGGCGTCGATCACGAGCACGCGGCGGCGTGCCCGCGCCAGTTGCATCGCGGCCGACAACCCGGCAAAGCTGCCGCCGATCACGATCACTTCATGATGGGAATGCATGCATCAACTCCTTTCTGAACCTGCGTGAATGACCCCGTGCTCCGCGGGCGGCCAACTCATGAAACACGAGAAGTTGCATGATAGGGCGATGGTATCATTCATGCAACTTCAGAAGTTTCGAGAAAGGGGAGTCCCGCTTGTGAGAACCGACAGCCGTTTGTCGCGCATGCTGCATGCGCTGATCCACATGGACCAGGCCGACGGCCCGCTGACGTCGGAGACGATCGCGACGATGCTGTGCACGAATCCGGTGGTCGTGCGGCGCCTGCTCGGCGGGTTGCGCGACTGCGGCTACGTGCAGTCGGAGAAAGGGCACGGTGGCGGCTGGGTGCTGAGCGTCGCGCTGGACGACATCACGCTGCTCGATGTTTATCGCGCGGTGGGCGAGCCGCCGCTGTTTTCCGATCTCGTGCCTGAGGACGAGCCCGAATGCCTGGTCGAGCAGGCAGTCAACGCGCATCTCTCGGCGACGCTTAAGGATGCCGAAGCGTCGTTGCTGGCGCGCTTCGGCGAAGTCACGCTCGGCATGCTGTCGCGCGATTTCGAAGCGAAGGCTGCTCTGCGGGGTTACACGCGCTGACGCGGCGCAGCATCGCGATCGATCACGCCTGACGTGCGATCCGGCATGATCCGGCGCGGCCGAAACCACCGCGCCGCCGTGTTCCGTCCCCCAACTTCTGACCGGTTCGCCCGTCACAGGGCAAAATACGGGTTTTCCGCACCCGCGAGGGCGCGTTCGAATCACGCGCCGGGCGGCGGCAGTGCGTATTCCGCACGCTGCTCGCCGGGCGCCCAGGCGAGATCGCTCGCCGTGCCGCGAGCCCACAGGAGTCCAGACCCCATGCCCGAATCCAACCTGTCCTTCTTCGGCCGGCTGTCGCTGGCCGTCGGCACGTTCTTCTCCGTGCTCGGCAACCGCGAGTTCGCCGCCGACGTGCTGCGCGTGCGCGACGGCGCCCCGGCTCCGGTCGCGCCGACCCCGGCGCCGGCTGCCGCGCCGGTCGCACCCGCGCCGGTGAAGGCGCCGGCCCCCGAGCTGCGCGAAGCGAGCCCGCAGGCCGCACTGCAACTGCTCGGCCTGCTGCAACGCGATGCACGCTTCATCGATTTCGTCGAGGAAGACATCGCCGGCTACGCGGACGCCGACATCGGCGCGGCCGCGCGCCTCGTGCACGACGGCTGCCGCGCCGCGCTGCGCGAACACTTCACGATCGTGCCGGTGCGCGACGAAGCCGAAGGCAGCCGCGTGACGCTGCCGGCCGGCTTCGACGCGACGGCCGTGCGCGTGACGGGTAACGTGGTCGGCTCCGCGCCGTTCACCGGCACCGTCAGCCATCGCGGCTGGCGCGTGTCCGACGTGCGCCTGCCGAAGCTGACGGGCAGCCACGACGCATCGGTGATCGCACCGGCGGAGGTGGAACTGTGAGCGATCCGCGCTATTCGATCGGTATCGACCTCGGGACGACCCATTGCGCGCTGTCGTACGTCGACAGCAGCACGAGCGATGGCGAAAAGATCGTGCAGCAGGTGCTGCCGATCGCGCAGCTCACCGCGCCCGGCGCGCTGGAATCGCGCGACCTGCTGCCGTCGTTCCTCTATCTGCCGCATGAAAGCGAACTGACGCAGGGCGACCTGACGCTGCCGTGGACGGCCGCGCGCAATTTCGCGGTCGGCGAGATGGCGCGCACGCGCGGCGCCGGCACGCCGATCCGCCTCGTGTCGAGCGCGAAGAGCTGGCTGTGCCACCCGGGCGTCGATCGTCGCGCGGCGATCCTGCCGAGCGATGCCCCGCCGGAAGTGGCGCGCGTGTCGCCGCTGGAAAGCTCGATCCGCTACCTGACGCACCTGCGCGAGGCGTGGGACCACGCGCATCCCGACGCGCCGTTCGCCGATCAGGACGTGACGGTCACGATCCCCGCATCGTTCGACCCGGCCGCGCGCGAACTGACGGCGGAAGCCGCGCGTGCCGCCGGCTACTCGCGGATGACGCTGCTGGAAGAGCCGCAGGCCGCGCTGTACAGCTGGATCCAGAAGAGCGAAGGCGGCTGGCGCAAGCAGGTGCAGGTCGGCGACCTGATCCTGTGCGTCGACGTCGGCGGCGGCACGACCGACCTGTCGCTGATCGCGGTGGTCGAGCGCGACGGCAATCTCGAACTGCATCGCGTGGCCGTCGGCGAGCACATCCTGCTCGGCGGCGACAACATGGACCTCGCGCTCGCGCACGTGGTCGCACGCAAGCTCGCGCAGCAGGGCACGCAGGCCGATCCGTGGCAACTGCGCGCGCTGACCTACGCGTGCCGCTCGGCGAAGGAAACGCTGCTGTCCGATCCGACGACCGACGCGGTGCCGCTCGTCGTGCCGAGCCGCGGCTCGAAGCTCATCGGCGGCTCGATCCGCACCGAACTGACGCGCGCGGAACTCACGCAGACGATCCTCGAAGGCTTCTTCCCGCAAGTCGATGCCGCCGCTCGCCCGGTGAGCCGCGCGCGCGTCGGCCTGACGCAGCTCGGCTTGCCGTATGCGCAGGACGCCGGCATCACGCGCCATCTCGCGGCGTTCCTCGGTCGTCAGGTCGCGGCGCTCGACACGCTCGAAGGCGTGCAGCGCACGCTGCCGCAGGGCGCGACGTTCCTGCATCCGACCGCCGTGCTGTTCAACGGCGGCGTGTTCAAGTCCACGCTGCTCACGCAGCGCGTGCTCGACACGCTCAACGACTGGCTCGCCGCCGAAGGCGCGCCACCCGCGCGCCTGCTCGAAGGCGCCGATCTCGATCTCGCGGTCGCGCGCGGCGCGGCGTATTACGGCTACGTGAAGCGCGGCCGCGGCGTGCGCATTCGCGGCGGCACGGCGCGCGCGTACTACGTCGCGATCGAATCGGCGATGCCCGCGGTGCCGGGGCTCGAGCCGCCGGTGCAGGCGCTGTGCGTCGCGCCGTTCGGAATGGAGGAAGGTTCGGACGCGGCGCTGCCGCCGCAGGAGTTCGGCCTCGTCGTGGGCGAACCGGTGCAGTTCCGCTTCTTCGGTTCGTCGGTGCGCCGTCAGGATCAGGTCGGCACGCTGCTCGACTACTGGTCGCCGGAAGAGCTGCAGGAACTGGAGGAAATCCAGGCGACGCTGCCCGCCGAAGGGCGTACGGTCGGCGAAGTCGTGCCGGTGAAGCTGCATGCGCGCGTGACCGAAGCCGGCACGCTCGAACTCGAGGCGATCCCGAGCGGCACGAACGAGCGCTGGAAGGTCGAGTTCGACGTGCGCGGCGCCGCCTGAGCGCGATGAAGCGTTATACGGTCGGCATCGACCTCGGCACGAGCAACACGGTCGTCGCATACGTCGAGGCCGGTTCCGACGCGATCCGCGTGTTCGACGTCGAGCAACTGGTCGGGCCCGGCGCGGTGGCCGCGCAGCCGCTGTTGCCGTCGGTGCGCTATCACCCGGCGGCGGGTGAACTGCCGCCGGACGCGCTGCGCCTGCCGTGGCAAGCGGCTGGCGCGCGCGCCGGGGTCGCCCGTTCGGGCGGCGGTCGCGACGGCGGGTCAGCCGGTCGTGACAGCGGCGCGGGCGACGCGCCGCCGGCCGTGATCGGCCGCTACGCACGCACGCTCGGCGCGCAGGTGCCGGGCCGGCTCGTGACGAGCGCGAAGAGCTGGCTGTCGCACGCGTCGGTCGACCGGCTCGCGGCGATTCTGCCGTGGGGCGTGGCCGACGGCGTCGACAAGGTGTCGCCGGTCGATGCGAGCGCGAGCTATCTCGCGCATGTGCGCGACGCGTGGGACGCGCACTTTCCCGATGCGCCGCTCGCGAAGCAGGACGTGATCCTGACGGTGCCCGCGTCGTTCGACGACGGCGCGCGCGCGTTGACCGTCGAGGCCGCGCGACGCGCGAAGCTGCCGGCGCTGCGATTGCTGGAAGAGCCGCAGGCCGCGTTCTACGACTGGCTGTACGGCCAGCGCGACACGTTGCGCGAGACGTTCGCCGCGGCGCGGCGCGTGCTGATTTGCGACGTCGGCGGCGGCACGACCGACCTCACGCTCGTGGACGTCTCGCCGGGCGACGGCGCGGAGCCGACCTTCACGCGCGTCGGCGTCGGCAACCATCTGATGCTCGGCGGCGACAACATGGACCTTGCGCTCGCGCGCCTGGTCGAGACGCGGCTGACCGAGCCTGGTACGCGGCTGTCGGCCGCGAGCCTGTCGCAACTCGTCGAGCGATGCCGCGCGGCGAAAGAGCGGCTCCTCGGCGACGACGCGCCGGCATCCGTGACCGTCACGCTGCTCGGCGCGGGCAGCAAGCTCGTTGGCGGCGCACGCTCGGCCGAGCTGACACGGCAGGAAGTCGAGCAGATCGTCGTCGACGGATTCTTTCCGCAGGTCGATGCCGGCGAACTGCCGCGCCGGGCGCGCGCGGCGATCGTCGAATTCGGCTTGCCGTATGCGAGCGATGCGGCCGTCACGCGCCACGTCGCCGCGTTCCTGAAGCGTCATGCGGAAGGTCCGCTGCCGGACACGCTGCTGCTCAACGGCGGCGTGTTCCGCGCGGGCGCGCTTGCCGGTCGTCTCGCTCAGACGCTCGGTGCGTGGCGCGGCGCGCCGCTCGACGTGCTGCACAACGCGCATCCCGACGTGGCCGTCGCGCGCGGCGCGGTGGCCTACGGGCTCGCGCGTGCCGGGCATGCGCCGCGCATCGGCGGCGGCTCCGCGCGCAGCTATTTCCTCGTGCTCGACGACGGCGCGGACGATTCCGCCGCGCGCGGCGTCTGCCTGTTGCCGCGCGGCGCGGAAGAGGGCCGCGAGATCCGGCTCGACGATCGCACGTTCGCGCTGCAACTCGGGCAGCCGGTGCGTTTCCACCTCGTGTCGACGGTGGCCGAGACGAGGTATCGACCCGGCGATCTCGTCGATCTCGACGCCGGCGATTTCGTGCGGTTGCCGCCGATCGCGACGGTCGTCGATGCGAAGGCGGCCGGCGACGCACGCGAAACGCCGGTGAAGCTCACCGCGTCGCTGACCGAGGTCGGCACGCTCGAAATGCATTGCATCGCGACGGACGACGCGGCGCGCCGCTGGCGGCTCGAATTCCAGTTGCGCGGCGATGCGCCGGTTCACGGCGACGATGCCGCGCCCGCGCGGCATCCGCGTCTCGACCAGGCGATCGAACTGATCGAGCGCTCGTTCGGCAGCAAGGCCGCGGGCGTCACGCCGAAGGACACGCGCCGGTTGCGCGCGCAACTCGAACAGGTACTCGGCGCACGCGAAGACTGGGACGTCGCGCTCGCACGCGAACTGTTCGACGCGTTGCTCGCACGGGCGCGGCGGCGGCGTCGCTCGGCCGATCACGAGCGCGCGTGGCTGAACCTTGCCGGGTATTGCCTGCGTCCGGGTTTCGGTCATCCACTCGATGGGTGGCGTATCGAGCAGCTGTGGCCGCTGTTCGACGACGGCATTCAATACGTGACCGACGCCCAGGTGTGGTCCGAGTGGTGGACGCTGTGGCGGCGCGTGGCCGGCGGCCTCGACGACGCTGCGCAGACGCAGGTGCGCGACGCGATCGCATTCCTCGAACCGTCCGACGACAAGCGGCGCAAGCTGCCGTTCGATCCGGCCAAGGTCGGGCCGGCCGACATGACACGGCTGTCGGCATCGCTCGAACGGCTGCCCGTCGAGCGCAAGGTCGAACTGGCCGAGCGCCTGATCGTGCAATTGCAGAAGCCGGCCGAACGCGCGTTGTGTGCGTGGGCGCTCGGGCGGATCGGCGCGCGTCGGCCGTTCTACGGCAGCGCGCACAGCGTCGTGCCGGCGCAAATCGTCGACGGCTGGCTCGATGCGCTGTTCGCGCTCGACTGGAAGCAGGTCGAGCCCGCTGCGTTCGCGGCGGCACAGATCGCACGGATGACGGGCGACCGCTCACGCGACCTGCCGGACGATACGCGCGAGGCCGTCATCAAGCGCCTGTCGGCCGCGAATGCATCGGCGGCGTGGATCGACATGGTTCGTGAAGCGATCGCGTTCGATGAAGCCGATACGGTGCGCGTGTTCGGCGAAACGCTGCCTGCGGGGTTGAAGCTGCTGGCGGGGTGAGAGGGGCGGTGTGCGCCGGTATCGTTCGGATACCGGAGCATTCCGCGGCATTGTCGATTCAACACCTTCGAATACGAGAACGGCTGCCGGCGCATCGCATCGGCAGCCGTTTGCGCTTGGCAAGCCTGCCGGTCAGCGCTGCGGCGTCGTCTCGCGTGGCGACGCGGCCGAAGCCACGGCGATCGCATCCGGCACGGTTGCCCGCCGCGCGAGATGAATCCCCGCGAGCATGCAGCGCACCGACCCGCCGGCCAGTTCGATCGTCGGCACGTCGAGCGGCAGCAGCCGAGCGGAGCGCTCGATCGCGGTGCGCTGCTCGCGCGTGAGACAGTCGAACGCGCGCCGCGACAGCGTGAGCACGCGGCCATCCTTTCCCGACAATTCCAGCGTATTGCCCGCGAAGTTCGCGATTTGCGATGGATCGAGCGCGATCACGGCGCGCCCCGTTTCGGTCAGACGTTGCGCGATCTCGCCGCGGCGGCGGCTATCGGCGATCAGGTCGAGGCCGACCATCGCGAATTCGGTGGCGACGCTCATCATCACGTTCGTATGATAGATCGGCTTTCCGTTCGCATCGGCCGTGTCGAAGCAGATCGGCTCGAAGTTGAAGTTGGTGCAGAAGCGTTCGAGCGCGACCGGATCGGCACGGTGCGAGCGCGCGGTATACGCGATCCGCGCGACGTGGTCGAGCACCATCGCGCCGGTGCCTTCCAGGAACACGTCGTCGTATTCGAGGCCCGAGTAGTCGATCACGTCCTGCACGCGGTACTCGGCCTTCAGCATCTCGATCACGTCCGCACGCCGCTCGCGGCGGCGGTTCGGGCTGTGCATCGGATACAGCGCGATATGGCCGCCCGGGTGCGTCGAGAACCAGTTGTTCGGGAACACCGAATCGGGCGTGTCGCGCTCGCCGTGGTCGTCGAACACGTGCACGCGCACGCCCGCATCGGCGAGCGTTCGCGCGGCGGCCGTGACTTCGTCGCGCGCGGCGGCCGACATCGACGGCGTGTCGCCCGCGCCGCTGCCGGCCGTGCGCTGGAACGCGTTGTCGGCGGCGGTCTGCGGGTTCGGCAGGAAGCGGTGCGGCCGGATCATCACGACGGCGGACGGCGCCTGGATCGATACGAGATTCATGAAGGGCGGAAGCGGAGGGCAGGAAAACGGGCGGCGCACGGGCCGCCCGCGCATGACGGTCAGCGCGCGAACGCGGCGACGGCTTCGGTCACGAACGCCGCGTGGCCGTGGGCGGCCGCGGCGGGGTCGTCGATCAGCGCGAACAGGTTCTTCGGATCGACGGCCGGCGGAATCAGGGCGATCTCGACGCCCGCGTTGTGCTGCTGCGCGAGTGCGTACAGGTAGCGCAGCGCCGAGTAATCCTCGAGTGCGAAGCCGACCGAGTCGAACACCGTGACCTCGTCCGCGCGTTCGCGGCCGGTCGTCTCGCCCTGCAGCACGCGCCACAACTCGACGACGGGGAAGTCGGCCGGCATCTGCTGGATCTCGCCCTCGATGCGCGACTGCGGCTCGAATTCGACGAAGACGCGGCCCGCGTTCAGCACGCCCGCCTCGAGTTCGGTCTTGCCCGGGCAATCGCCGCCGACGGCGTTCAGATGCATGCCGGGCTCGATCATGTCGGCCGTGACGATCGTCGCGTACGCCTTGTCGGCGGTGACGCTCGTCACGATGTCGGCGCCGCGCACGGCGTCGGCGGTCGATGCCGCCCGCACGACGCGCAACGTCGGGTACGCGGCGAGATTTTGCACGAGCTTGTCGGTCGCGTGCGGATCGACGTCGAACACGCGGATTTCGTCGATGCCGAGCAGCGAGTGGAACGCGATCGCCTGGAATTCGCTTTGCGCGCCGTTGCCGATCAGCGCCATCGTGCGCGAATCAGGCCGTGCGAGTGCCTGCGCGGCGAGCACCGACGTCGCGGCCGTGCGCAGCGCGGTGGTGAGCGTGAGCTCGGCGAGCAGCAGCGGGTAGCCGGTATCGACTTCGGCGAGCGCGCCGAACGCCATCACCGTGTGCATGCCGCGCGCCGCATTGACGGGATGGCCGTTCACGTATTTGAATGCGAACAACGATGCGTTCGCGACGGGCATCAGTTCGATCACGCCGTCGCGCGAGTGGCATGCGACGCGCGGCGACTTGTCGAAATCGGCCCACTGCAGGTAATCGGCGTGCAGCGTGTCGACGAGTTCGCGGAGGAACGTCGTGACGCCGGTTTGGGCGATCAGGCGGGCGGTGGCGGGAACGTCGAGGAAGCGAGTCATCGGTCTGTCTCCATATTCGGTGCCGGTACGGGTGTCCGGGCGTTCTGGTCGACCGGGCGGGGCGTCGGCGCGAATCCGGGCTTCCTGAAAAAGCGGCGGCGCGGCACGTCGGCCGGTCGATGGAAACATTATTTCCGTGAGTCGGGCCAACAAAAAGACGGCAAAAGTGGCATATTCATCGGTAGACTTTGCAAATTGCCAGCTCATTCCGGCAGTCTGATCAATTTGCGCTAGCCGGAACGGGCTGCCTCCGGCACGCTGGCGGCCGGTTCACGCTCAACAGGAAGGCCGTTCATGATCACGCTCGACGACGTCGACCGTCAGCTCATCGCGCTGCTGCGCGACAACGCGCGACTGCCTGTCGTCGCCTTGGCGAAGGAATTGCGCGTGGCGCGCGCGACCGTGCAGAACCGGCTCACGCGGCTCGAGAAAAACGGCGTGATCGTCGGCTATACGGTGCGGCTCAAGCCGGCGGCCGAACGGCACCGGATCCGCGCGCTGATGTCGATCGCGGTGCAGGGCAATCGCGGCGCGGAAGTGGTGAAGGTGCTGCGCGGGCATCCGAACGTTGCGTCGATCCACAGCACGAACGGGCGCTGGGATCTCGTCGCCGAGCTGCATGCCGATTCGCTCGAGCACTTCGATCGCGTGCTCGGCGCGATTCGGTTGATCGACGGGATCGCGAATACCGAGACGAGCATTTTGTTGTCGACGCACAAGGCGTGACGCGGGCAGGCAACTGCATTACGCCGTGCGCTCAGGTGCTGACGGTCCATGGCGCGTTTTCCGCGGCGGTGCCTGCCGCTCGCGGAAACGTCAACACCACCGCGAACCCGCCCGCATCGGGAAACGCGAACCCGACGCGCCCGCCGTGCGCCTTCATCACTTCCTGCACGATCGCGAGCCCGAGTCCCGACCCCGTGCGCCGCTCGCTGCCGTCCGGCGCGATTCGCACGAACGGCTGCAAGGCCGCGTCCCAGTGCTCGCGCGGCATCCCGTGCCCGTTGTCGGTGACGGTCAGCGTCACCGCTTGATCCACGTTGCCGATGGTCGCGACCGACACGACGATGTCGTCCGCATGGCCGTGCAGCAGCGCGTTGTGCAGCACGTTCGACAGCGCTTCCTGCAGGCTGATCGCATCGCCGTCGATCCATGCGAGCGGCGCGTCGCTCGCGAACGCAACGGCGACGTCGCGTTCGCCGGCGAGCGGAATCGTACGGCCCAGGACCTCTTTCGCGAGCGCGACGAGGTCGACGGGTTGCAGCGGCACGGCCTCGGTGCGATGAATCACCATCGCATGATTGAGCAACTGGCCGGTGAGCCGGCCGACGTCCGAACAGGTCGCGCGCAGCGCATCGAGCCGCGCCGCGTGACGCGCGGGATCGGATTCGCCGTCGAGCAGTTCGATCTGCGCGTCGAGCCGCGCGAGCGGCGTGCGCATCTGGTGTGCGGCGTCGGCGATGAAGCGCTGCATCGCGTTGATCCGCTCGGCGAGCCGCCGCATCAGCCCGTTGATCGACCCGATGATCGCGTCGATCTCGCTCGGCGTATCGACGGCCACCGGCCGCAGGTCGGCCGGGTCGCGCGCGGCGATGATCGTGCCGATCTGCGCGAGCGGGCGCAGGCCGCGCCGGATCGCGAGGCCGCTTGCGCCGATCGCGAGCACGCTCATCAGCAGGATCAGCGTCCACACCTTGATGCTCATGTCGTTCGTCAGCTGCTGGCGCGCATTGGTTGTCTGCGCAACCGTCACGAGCGCCCAGCCCGGCGTGCTTTCCTCGGGCATGTAGCGCGCGATCGTCGCGGTGCGGACGCGGTGCCCCTGATAGACGGCATTCGCGAACGCGGGCCCCTGCTTCGCGGCGGCGAGCGTCGCGGGGCTCGCGAGATCGTTGTAGCCGGCCACGACGACGCCGCGCGAATCGACCACCTTGTAGTAGACGAGGTCGTAGCGCGACAGCGTCGACAGCGCGGCGACCGGCGGATTCAGCGCGAGCACGCCGCCTTGCACGTAGAGGTTTTCCGCGACCTGGATCGATGCGCCCGCCAGCAACTGGTCGTATGCACGTTCGGCCGCGACGCCCGCGTAGTAGCGCGCGATCGCCGCGAGCGCGAGCGCGCCGGTCGCGACGACGAGCGCGATGAACAGCAGCGTGCGCCCGAACAGCGTCTTCGGGAACCAGTTATTGCGCCGCAATCTGATACCCCATCCCGCGTGCGGTGCGGATCTCGACCGAGCTGCCCTGCAGCTTCCGGCGCACGCGCGTCACGTATTGCTCGACCGCGTTCGCGGTCGGCTCGTTGCCGAAGCTGAACAACTGGTTCAGCAGTTCTTCCTTCGAGAAGATGCGCTGCGGGCGGCTCGCGAGGATTTCGAGCAGCGCGAACTCCTGGCGCGACAGCGACAGCGGCTGACCGTCGAGTTCCGCGAGGCGGCTGCTGCGGTCGATCACGAGGCCGCCGAGCGTCAGCACGTCGTTCGCGTGGCCGCTGTTGCGGCGCAGGAGCGCTTGCACGCGCGCGTCGAGTTCGCGATAGTCGAACGGCTTCACGAGGTAGTCGTCCGCGCCGAGGCCGAGGCCGCTCACGCGGTCGTCGATCGCCGAGCGGGCGGTGACGAGCAGCACGGGCGTCGTGCTGCCCGACGCGCGCAGATTGCGCAGGACGGTGAAGCCGTCCATGCCGGGCAGGTTCGCATCGAGCACGACGAGATCGAAGCGCTCGACGCGCAGCAGCCCGTTCGCGGTCGCGCCGTCGGTTTCGAGATCGACGGCGTGGCCGAGCCGGGCCAGACGGCTGCGGATCGCCGCGCCGATTTCGGCATCGTCCTCCACGACGAGAATGCGCATGGTGCCGTTCGCAGGTAGGTGGATTAGGGGTTTCCCCGGGGCCGGGATGTCAGCATTTTCTCAGACTCGGTCGATAACCTGTGTCGAGCCGGAAGCAGTACGCAAGGCGGCATTAATACCAGAAATATTCAAGGAGACGGCAACATGCAGCATGTCACGGGCACGACGAACGCGCGCCGCGGCGTCACGCCGGCCTGCGCGGGGCCGTCGGTCGTCCGCCGCACGGCAGCACGCGCATGACGACGTCGCCGCGCCGCCGCGCACTGATCGCCGCCGGGCTCGGCATGCTCGCCGCGCCGGCGCTGGTGCGCGCGAAGCCGCGCACGGTGCGGATCTCGAAAGGCTATGGCGTGCTGTACCTGCCGCTGCTCGTCATGGAGAAGCAGCGGCTGTTCGAGCGGCATGCGGCGCGCCACGGCGTGCGCGACGTCGCGGTCGAATGGGTGCTGCTCGACGGCGGCAATTCCGTCAACGACGCGATGATGGCCGGCACGCTCGATTTCGCGGGCGCCGGCGCGCCGGGTTTCATCGAACTGTGGGCGCGGGCGCGCGGCATTCCGAACGTCGAGGTGATCGGCATCAGCGGGCTGTCGACCACGTCGCTGTCGCTGAACGCGAACCGTCCCGGCCTCGTGTCGCTGCGCGACTTCACGCCGTCCGACCGGATCGCGGTGCCGGGCATCCGCACGTCGCTGTCGGCGGTCGTGCTGCAGATGGTCGCGAGCCGGCAGCTCGGCGCCAGGCATTTCGCGCAGCTCGATTCGATCACCGTGAACCTGCCGCATCCGCAGGCGATGCAGGCGCTGATCCGCCGCGAGAACGGCGTGACCGCGCATTTCACGTCGCCGCCGTTCTCGACGCTCGAATTGCGGCAGCCGGGCATTCATCGCGTGGTGAGTTCGGTCGACGTGCTGGGCCCGCTGACGCTCGACGTCGTGTTCGCGCCGAAGCGGCTCGTCGATGCGGAGCCTGCGCTGGCCGTCGCGTTTCTCGGCGCGCTCGACGAAGCGAACCGCCTGATCGTGCAGGACCCGCGCGCGGCGGCCGCGCTCTACGCGGCGTCGTCGGGCGTCGGCGTGTCGCACGACGACGTGATGCGGATGCTCGCCGCGCCCGATACGCGCTTCTCGGTGCTGCCGAACCAGCTGATGGACTACGTCGAATTCCTGTACCTGGCCGGCACGATCAAGGCGAAGCCGCGCGCGTGGCACGAGATGTTCGCGCCGATGCTCGACGACTACCGGTCGGGTTGAGCGCCGCCGGCCGCCGTGCCCCATTCATCGAAACACCCCGTGCCCGCGCGTTCGTCACGCGCGGCGCCGATCCAACCGACACGCAACCGATTCACCCAAGGAGCCTGAAGTGAACGCTACCGACACCCTGGACCCCGCGTCCGCCGAAGAACAGCGCATCATGTCGAAGATGGCGCGGCGCCTGCTGCCCATCCTCGTCGTGATGTTCCTGATCGCGTTCATCGACCGGCAGAACGTCGGTTTCGCGAAACTGCAGATGGTGCACAGCCTCGGCATGACGGAAGCCGCGTTCGGGCTCGCGTCGTCGCTGTTCTTCATCGGCTACCTGCTGTTCGAGGTGCCGAGCACGCTCGCGCTGCATCGCTACGGCGCACGCGTATGGCTCGCGCGGATCATGCTGACGTGGGGGCTCATCACGGTGCTGATGGGCTTCACGACGTCGATGCCCGCGTTCTGCTCGCTGCGCTTCCTGCTCGGCATCGCCGAGGCCGGCTTCTATCCGGGCGTGATCTATTACCTGACGCTGTGGTTTCCGCAGAGCTACCGCGCGAAGGTGCTCGGCATCTTCACGCTCGGCAGCGCGCTTGCGAACATGCTCGGCTCGCTGGTCGGCGGCGTGCTGCTGAGTCTGAACGGCGTGTGGGGGCTGGCGGGCTGGCAGTGGGTGTTCGTCGCGACGGGTATTCCGGCGGTGATCGTCGCGATCGTCGTGTTTCGCGTGCTGCCGGCTTCGTTCCGCGAGGCGCCGTTCCTCGACGAGCGCGAGAAGCAGATCGTCGCGGCCGCGCTGGAGCGCGAGAAGCCGGCGCAGGCCGAGCACGGTCAGCCGTGGAAGGCGCTGCTCGATCCGCGCGTGATGCTGTTCGCGGCGACCTACATGCTGATGTCGACGTCGCTGTACGGCGTCACGTACTGGCTGCCGACGCTCGTGAAATCGTTCGGCGTGTCGAGCACGACGAACGGGTTCCTGAGCATGCTGCCGTGGGCGCTCGCCGTGGTGTTGCTGGTGTGGCTGCCGGCGAAGCTGCGTCGGGCGAAGAGCATCCTGCGCACGATCGCGATCGTCGCGGCGCTCGGGGCGCTCGGTTTCCTGCTGAGCCTCGTGCTGCCGTCGACGCCGCTGCGCTTCATCGCGCTCGTGCTCGGCGGCGCGTGCATTCCGCTGCTGTATCCGTGCTTCTGGTCGATGCCGCCGCGCTATTTCACCGGCGCGCGGGCAGCCGCGAGCGTCGCGGCGATCAACTCGATCGGCAACCTCGGCGGCTTCTTCAGCCAGAACCTGATGCCGTTCGCGGGCAAGGCGACGGGCACTGCGTTCGGGCCGATGATCGTGCCGATCGTGTGCCTCACGCTGCTCGGGATCGGCGCGCTGGTCGCATGGACGCGCTCGGAGCGGGGGATGGTGGCGGCGCGGGCATGAGAGGAATGCAAGCCTGACCCTCTGTTTGATGCGTCGGCTATGCCAAATGGCCGACTGCCCGCGATCATGCCGGTGTGCTACCATGCATTACATATGTAATGCATGGAGATTGCGATGAAAACAGCCACGATGCCCGCACTGCGGGTCGATCCCAAGCTGCGTGAAGAGGCGGAATCGGTACTGGCGGAAAACGAGACGCTGTCCGCGTTCATGGAGTCGGCGTTGCGCGATGGCATTGCGCGACGGCGCCTGCAGCGCGAGTTTGTGGCCCGTGGTCTGGCGTCGCGCGACGAGGCGCGTCGTACCGGTGAATACGTCGAAGCCGCGGACGTGCAGGCCGAACTCGAGGGCATGCTGAAAGTCGCGCGCGCGGCGAAGGCGGCTGATTGATCTACCGGGTCCGATATACGCGGGCAGCGCGTGAAGACCTGATGCGACTGTATCGATACCTGCTCGAGCGTGATGTTGACGTGGCGGCGCGGGCTGCAGAGGCAACCGAGCAAGGTGTGGCCATGCTTCGAATGTTTCCGTTCACGTGCCGCAAGCTCGACGATGGCAATCCGTTTCTACGCGAACTGATCGTGTCTTTCGGCTCGTCAGGCTATGTTCTCCTGTTCGAAGTCGAAGCCGCGGAGCAAGTCACGATTCTTGCCGTGCGGCATCAACGGGAAGACGATTACCATTGAGCGGCCGTCGATACGGCGGCCCGCGTCCGCCGATGTCTCCGCAATCGGTCAGTCATCCGCGCGCGAAACCCCAGCCCCGCCATGCGCGAGCGCCACAGGCGCGTGCGGCAGCGGAATGTCCACCTCGACCGTCGTGCCCTCGCCCAGCATCGTCGTGATCTGCAACGTGCCGCCGACGAGATACGCGCGCTCCCGCAACCCCACCAGCCCGAACGAGCTCGACTTGCGCGGCACACCGGGATCGAATCCCGCGCCGTCGTCGCGAATAGTCAGCGCGATCGCTTCGCTGCCGTACACGAGTTCGACGCTCGCGTGCGACGCGGCCGCGTGCCGGGCGACGTTCGCGAGCGCTTCCTGCGCGATGCGGAACACGGCCGTCGCATACGGCTCGTCGAGTTGCAGTTCGGGCGGCTCGACGTGCAGCGAACAGGCAATCCCGTGACGGTGCGGGAAATCCGCCACGAGCCATTGCATCGCCGCCGCGAAGCCGAGATCGTCGAGCATCAGCGGGCGCAGGTCCGACGCGATGCGGCGCGTCGCGGCCACCGCGCCGCGCGCAAGCGCATG
Organism: Burkholderia sp. BE12; assembly: GCF_002959955.1. Taxonomy (NCBI): domain Bacteria; kingdom Pseudomonadati; phylum Pseudomonadota; class Betaproteobacteria; order Burkholderiales; family Burkholderiaceae; genus Burkholderia; species Burkholderia sp. BE12. Next base: position 33,090 of record NZ_PREY01000020.1, read on the forward strand.
CATCGCCGCGATCTTGCGCGCGAGCGACGCGTCGTCCTGCGGTACGCGGTCGATCAGCCATTCGAGATCGTTCTTCAGCGTCGCGAGCGTCTGCGCCAGTTCGTCGTGCAGTTCGCGCGCGATGCGGCGCTGCTCGGCTTCGCGCGCGCTGGCGCTGATCGCGGCGATCTCGCGCAGTTCCTCGCGCGACGCCTGCAGCGCCCGTTCCGCGCGCACGCGCTCCTCGACTTCGCGCCGCAGGTCGCGGTTCGACGCGCTCAGTTGCGCGGTGCGCGCGGCGACGCGCTGTTCGAGCCGTTCGTTCATATCGTTCAACTGCGCGCTTTTCTGCACGACGAGCAGATGCTGGTAGCGCGCGCCGGCCAGCGCGCGCACCGTTTGCGCATGCAGCCGGCCGTTCTCGAACAGCATCGCGAACAGCACGACGCCCGACGCGACGAGACCGTACGCGCGCCCCGCATAGAAGCCGAGATCGAAGCGACCGTGATTCAGCATCGACGACAGCGCGATGTCGAACAGCCACGCGACGAGCACCGTCATCACCCACAGATCGAGCACCGAATGACGGCGCCGCTGCCGCCACATCAGCATCAGCGCGACGAGGTTCAGCCCCCAGACGACCGTGATCGCGTTCGTCATCGTCGCGGTCATCCGGTTGCCGCTCATGATGCGCGGCAGCAGGTCGTGGCCGGCGGTCGCGAGCAGCGCGAGCGCGACCGTCGCGCCGACCGCCGCCGCGATGCAGAGGACGACCGGAATCGCCGCGCGCCGCCGCGGGGCCGAGGCCGCGGCCGGGCGCCCGCGCGACATCGCGCGCAGCAGCGCGTACGCGGCGACCGACAGCGGAAAACCGCCATGCCAGAACAGGTACAGCCACGCGGTGGTCTGTTCGCCGGCGCCGAGCAGGCCGGTCGGCGCGAACAGGCCGGGGAAGGTCAGCATGTGCGTGCCGGCCATGAACGCCGTGAACAGGTAGCCGCCCGCCAGCACGAGCAGCGGCTTTTCGCGCAGGATCGCGTACTGGCCGAGCAGCAGGCCGGCCGTCACCATGTCGTTGACGACGATCGCCGACTGGTACACGGGAATGAACGCCCAGCCCGGCGCGAGCGGCATGGCCGCGAACGGCGCGAGCGCGGCGAAGATCACGGCCGATACGAGCACCGTCGCGAACGCGAGCCGCTGCTCGCGCCGGCCCGGCGGCAGCGACGACATGAACAGGCGCGACGTGTCCGGATCGTCGTCGTCCTGCGGCGGCGCGGGCGGGAAGCGGAAGGCGGCCGTCATGCGTCGTCGGCGCCGAAGTCGAGATCGTGGCGCACCGCGTAGCGGACCAGTGCGGCTTCGTGCGGCAGCCCCATCTTCTCGAGGATCCGCGTCTTGTACGTGCTGACCGTCTTCGCGCTCAGCGCGAGGTCGGACGCGATCCGCGTGACGGTCTGGCCCGTGACGATGCGGCGCATCACGTCGAGCTCGCGCGCGGACAGTCGCTCGTGCGGCAGCGCCTGAGCCGGCGCGCGCAGCGTATGAGCGAGGCTTTCGGCCGCGGACGGGCTCACGTAGATGCCGCCCGCCGCCACCTTGCCGACGGCCGCGACGAGCTCGGCGGTCGCACTGTCCTTCGTCAGGTAACCGGTGGCGCCGGCCTTGAACGCGCGTGCCGCGTACTGGGTTTCCGCGTGCATCGTCAGCACCAGCGTGCGCAGCGACGGCACATGGCGCTTGACCAGCCGGATCAGCTCGATGCCGGTCGGCGCGGGCATCGACAGGTCGAGCAGCAGCACGTCGGCGGCGGCACGCTCCGCCAGCGCCAGCGTGCCCGCGCCGTCGCTCGCCTCGCCGACGATCTCGAAACCGCCGGCCCTCTCCAGGATGTGACGCAGTCCGTCCCGCATGACTGCGTGATCGTCAGCCAGAATTACCCTGATCATCTTCCAGCGATCCTCTTCGGGATGACGCCGCGTGTTGCCGTCGGAGTTGTCGCAGCGGCCGTTCTTCTGATCAATATATGCCTCCGAACCCGAAAACGGTACGCGTTCGCGAAATTTTCGGGATGGCTGGTCGCGGAATGTGCACTGAAACGAAATAATTCCCTGGAATGCGTACCGTGCGCGGGTCATGCGAATCAGGGTATTCCCGGGTGGCCGTGGCAGCCGACACGGGCCCGCGCGGCATCGTCGGAGTCACCCCGCGAACCGGTCCGATTCGGGACTAAACTGGTGCCCGATGCGACCTGAGCGAACCGAGGAGCCCTGCAATGATCGACCTGGCCGATATCCTGCAGTCCGCGCTGCCCGCCGCCGTCGCCTGGGCCGAAGCGGAGGCGGCGCGTGGGCTCGCGCAGGGCGCGCCGCTGATGCTGGCCCAAGCCGACGACGCGCGCACGGTGGGCGTTGCGCAACCGGAGCGGATCCGCGTGGTGGCGGTCGACCGCATGCCGTTTCCCGACACGCCGACGCTTGCCGCGATCGCCCGCGACACGGGGCTGCTGTCGCCCGGCACGATCGGCCTCACGCTCGGGCACGCGGTGTACGTGCTGCGCGGGCAGGACACACGCCGCCTGCTGACGCACGAATTCCGGCATGTGCATCAATACGAAGCCGCCGGCTCGATCGGCGCGTTTCTTGCGCGCTATCTGCACGAGGTTGCCACGGTCGGCTACCACGACGCGCCGCTCGAGGCCGACGCACGGCAACACGAGTTCGATTGATCCCTGACCCCGACACCGGCGCGAGCGTGCTCATGTCGCGATGAACGTATCCAATTCCCCCGCCGGCTCGTTGCTCGTACACCGGGCCGCACCGTTCGGGCATATGCGATGAGCGACACGATCCACGCATGGATCGGCGCGATCGGCGCGCATCCGCTGCTCGTGCTGGCGATCGTGTTCGCGGCCGCCTGCGCCGAGGCGATCGCGCTGATCGGCACGATCGTGCCGGCCGGCGCCGTGATGTTCGCGGCCGGTGCGTTGATCGGTGCGGGCGCGCTCGACGCATGGGCGACGATCGGCGTCGCGGCCGTCGGCGCGGTGATCGGCGACGGGATCAGCTACGAAGTCGGGCGACGTTACCGCGGGATGATCCGCAACGCATGGACGCGCTTGGGCTATGGAAGCGCCTACGCGCGCGGCGAGGAATTCGTGCTGCGTCACGGCATGAAGAGCATCGTGCTCGCGCGCTTTCTCGCGCCGGTGCGTGCGGTCGTGCCGGTCGTCGTCGGCTGCGCGACGCTGCCGCGCCGGTCGTTCTATCCGGTCAACGTGATCTCGGCGCTCGTATGGGCGCCTGTCCACGTCGCGCCCGGCATCCTGTTCGGCGCGTCGGCCGCGCTGGCCGCGGCGATCAGCGTGCGGGTCGCCGCGATCCTGCTGGTCGTGGCCGCGCTGGTCGCGCTCGTGTGGATCGGCGTGCGCGTCGCGCTGCGGCGAGGCTGGCCGCTGCTGTGCCGCGCGCTCGCCGAAACCGTGCATGCATGCGCGCGCCGCTGGCCGCGGTTCGGTGCGCGGCTGCACGACGGGATCGCGTACCTGCGCGGGTTGCCGGGCGCGGTGCCCGTGCTCGCGCTGTTGTTCATCGGCTGCGTGTGGCTGTTCGCGGGGATCGTGCAGGACGTCGTCGCGAACGATCCGCTGATGCATGCGGACATCGCGCTGTACGCGTTCCTGCAGAACCTGCGCACGCCGCCCGTCGACGCCGCGATGAGCGCGCTCGCCGTGCTGCACGGACACGACACGGGCCTGATCGTCGCGGCCGCGTTTCTCGTCTGGCTGCTGATCCATCGCTGCTGGCTGACGGCTGCATGGTGGCTCGCGACGGTCGGCGTCGCCGTCGTGCTGGTGCCGGTGTTCGGCGCGGGCGTGTCCGGCGCGACACCTGCGAGCCTGCCGCCCGGCGCGCCGCACGTGCCGCTGCCCGATGCCGACGCCGCCTTCGCGATCCTCGCGAGCAGCGGCCTCGGCTGGGTGCTCACGCGCGACCGGCCCGCGCTGTGGCGCATTCCGGTCGTGACAGCGGTCGTGCTGTGGATCGTGCTCGGCGGTTTTGCGCGGCTGTACGTCGGCGATACCTGGTTGTCGGGGCTGCTGGGCGGATGGAGCCTCGGGCTCGCGTGGTTCGCGTTGCTCGCCGGCGCCTATGCGTACTGGCACGTACGCGAGCATGTGCAGTCGAGAGGCGCGCTCGTCGCGGTCGTCGTCGTGCTCGCGACGGCCGGCGTATGGACGGTTCCCGCGCAATGGCAACTCGATCGCGCGGCGCGTCCGCACGTCGGCGATGTGGTCGCGATGACCGTCGACCAGTGGCTGCGCGGCGGGTGGCAGCGCGTGCCGACGCGGCGCACCGAGATCGGCGGCGACCGCGAGGAATATCTGCCGCTGCAATGGAGCGCGACGTCGGACACGCTCGTCCGTCATCTCGCGCAGGCCGGCTGGCAACGCGCGACACCGTGGTCGCCGGCTACCGCGCTGCGCTGGCTGCTGCCGCAGGCGCCCGTCGACACGCTGCCCGTGCTGCCGCGCTACACGCATGGCGAAAGCACGCGGCGCGTGTTCGTCCGCGTCGATCCGGCCCACCCGGAAAGCCGCTTCGTGCTGCGGTTGTGGCGTTATCCGTACGTGTTGCAGGATGCGCTCGGCACGCGGCCACTGTGGTACGGCGCGCTGTACCGCGAAACGCTGCACCGGCCGGCGCGGCTGATGACGATCGTGCATACGACGACGATCGACGATGCGGCGGCGATTGCGCATGCGTTGGCGGTCGAGCCGACGATCGCGCATCCGCCGGCGGGGACGACGGCCGCGCCGGAGGCGATGCTGCTGGTTTGGATGGTCACGCCGTGAGGGGGCAGGCGGGACGTGCGCCCTTTACGCGTGCGATGGCTGTGCGGGAACGACGGACAGGCGCAGGCCGACCGTCTTGAGCACCGCGAGCAGGGTTTTCAGCGTCGGGTTGCCGTTCGGGGACAGCGTGCGATACAGCGATTCGCGGCTGATGCCGGCTTCGGCCGCGACGGCGCCGAGCCCACCGTAGGCTTCCGCGACCGTGCGCAGCGCGAGCAGGCCGGCCGCGCGGTTGTCCGGATCGTCGAGCGATTCCATCGCGACGCGCAGATAGGCGACCGCGAGTTCGCGGTCGGCACCGAGTTCGGCGACTTCCGCGTCGTGGTGCGATACCGCGCCTTTGAGCTTGTTCACATTTGCCTCCGTTTCCAGTTCGACCAGTGTTCCTTGGCGCGCCTGATGTCGTCGGACTGACTGGCCTTGTCGCCGCCCGACAGCAGCAGCACCAAGGCGCCCCCGTGCCGGCCGAAGTACACGCGGTAGCCGGCGCCGACATGGACGCGCAGTTCGATCACACCTTCGCCGACCGGCTCGCAATCGCCGAAATTGCCGGTCTGCACGCGGCGCAGGCGCTCGCGGATTCGTGCCTGCGCGAGCTTGTCACGCACGGCGTTCAGCCATTCGGTGAAAGGCTCGCGACCATCGTCGCGTTGATAGCGAAGCAGTTCGAACTTGGAGAGCATTGTAACTTATAAGCTACAAAAAAGTAAATGGAACGAGGCGGTTCGCGTCGCAATGGATTTGCGGCCGCCGCGCATGCGGCGTCTTCATGGCTCGGGATGTCAGGGCGTGAAGCCGGCTTCCCGGACGACGGTCATTCTTTCATCCGGTATGGCGCATGACGATTCGGCCGAACGGCTGGTATCGATGGCGTGATGGCGGGAGACGCGCCCGGGGGCACTCCCCGGCTTCAGCGATCCATCCAGTTTCTCGCAGGCGTTCAAACGCCGGTACGACACGCCGCGGGCGCGTATCGCAGCGCTGCACGGCGAGAAGGCGACCCGCGATGAATCGCGGTACGATCGCTCGTCTGCCTGTCTTGCCTGCCTACATCACCTTGACGAGAGCCTCCCGCATGATCACGATCCGCCCGATGACCGAGGACGATTTCGCGCGCTTCTGGCCGACCTACCGCGCCATCGTCGCTGCTCAGGAAACCTACGCATTCGATCCCGAACCGACGCCGGAAGCGGCACGCGCGTTGTGGCTCGACGCGCCGCTCTGCACGTGGATCGCCGAGGAGGACGGCGTGGTGCTCGGCTCGTATTACCTGAAAGCGAACGCGGGCGGCCCCGGCAAGCACGTGAGCAACTGCGGCTACATGGTGAGCGAGGCCGCGCGCGGACGCGGCGTCGCGCGCCTGATGTGCGAGCACTCGCAGCAGGTGGCGCGCGAGCGAGGCTTCCTCGCGATGCAGTTCAATTCGGTCGTCGCGACGAACGATGTCGCGGTCGCGCTGTGGCAGAAGCTGGGATTCGAAATCGTCGGCCGGTTGCCGCGCGCATACCGTCACGCGCGGCTCGGCTTCGTCGACTGCTTCGTGATGTTCAAGTGGCTCGGCGACGCGGCGGCCGCCGAAGCCTGAGCAACCCGCCGCCGCGTCAGACGGCGAACGCGCCGTCGAACACGATCCGTTCGTCGAGCGCGAGCGTGCCGCGCGCGAAGATCAGGTCGAGATGGTGGCTGCCGTTTTCGCCGCCGCCAAGCCCCAGATGCAGGCCCGGATGGCGTTCCTCGAACCCCGCGTTGCGGCCGTACAGGCCGCGAATGCCGAGGTTCGTGCCGATGCCGAATTCCTCTATTCGCCGGTGATTCGCGTGCCGGTCGAGATAGGTCGAGAAATCGCGCCGGAAGCCCGCATCGTCGGTGTCGAAATCGACGATCGTGCTGCGTTCGACATGCAGCGTCGCGAGCCGCTCGGCCACCTTGTACTTGATCGCGAACGGCACGGTGCCGAGAAACGTGCCGCTGAACACGACCGAGCCGTTGAGGTCGGTCACGTGCGTCGCGATCTCGCCGGGCACGACGTCGAGGTTGCCCATGCCGTCCACGCTCGTCCATTTCTGGTCCGGCGCGAGCGACCCCGTCAGCGCGTTGCCGGCTTCGTCGATGAAGCGGATCTGCGACGCGCGTGCGGCGGCCTCGATCAGCCGGCCGTTGCGCGCGGCGATGTCGTCGAGCGATTCGGCGAACGCCTCGTCGAGATGCGGGCCGTAATCCTTGAATAAAACCGACTTGCTCCAGTGCTCGACGATCGCGGGGCGGATGGCGGCGAGGAACGGCGGCCCGCTCGGCGACGGCGTCGGCAGGCACGACGAGTCGTACAGCAGCACGAACAGGTCGGCGTCGCCGAGCGCGGCGGCAATGTCGGCGGGCGGGGTGCTTTCGAGGCAGAGGGTGGTCGCGGCGAGCGAATCGGGCAGGGCGGAAAAGGCGCGCAACGCGATGTCGCGGTTGCGGGTGTCATAGCCGACCAGCAGTTTTCCCGATTCGCCGCGTGCCAGCTTGTCGCGCAGCGCCGGGTGAAAGCCGAGCGCGCGGTGGAGGTTCAGCATGCGTATCTCCGGAAGCGGCGGAAGGGCCGCAGCCCTTCCGCGAGAACGGGTGGCCCGCTCAGACCGGCCAGAGCGCCGTGCCGAACGGCACCACGGCGTCCTCGACCATCATGTCGACGGCCTCGGGGTGTGTGTCTTCCTGCATCCAGTCAAGCAATTCGATTTGCTGGGTTTCCTGCATGTCAATTCTCCTGTGATGAACATGAGTGATTCAACATGAAAGTGCGGCAAAAAAAATCATGCCGCTTCTCGTTCGGCATTTTGTGAATACCGGACAAGTGGCGTCGATATTAGTCTGACGAATTTGCGAATGCAATGCGTTGCAAGGTTTTTAGCGGAAGCGTGCTAAACACGGGCTTTTCCCAGCGAATGCCGGAAATGGTCAATAAATCGAATAACGGGACGGACGTGATTTTTCAATAATCGGGATTCAGGCCGATTAAACGATTCCGGCGATTTTTTTGAATTGGACATGTAATTGACGGGATTATTTCGGATCGCGTGATTCACGAAAGGCGATGGCGGCCGGCCAATGCGCGCCGGCCCCCGTGCGGCGGTGCGCACGGTTTTCTGGCACCATCTGACGATCCTGCGCGGTGGCTGCGGCCGTATGCGCGGCCACCCTGGTGGCATGACAACGATGGAGACACCCCGATGCGCGCAGTGCCGCAACCGGAGCGTGCCGGCCGCTCGCGGCCGGACGCCGGCGCAACCGATCCCGGCCGCATGGCCGCGTGGCGGCTCGCGATCTGCCTGTCGCTCGGCAGCGCGATCGCGCTCGGCCTCGCACGCTTTTCGTATGCGCTGCTGCTGCCGCCGATGAAGGCCGATCTCGGCTGGACCTTCGCGCAGGCCGGCGCGCTGAACACGGCGAACGCGGCCGGCTACCTGATCGGCGCGCTCGCATTCCCGCTGTTGTCGCGGCGCTGGCGCGCGGGCACGCTGCTCGCGGCCGGCTGTGTGCTGACCGCCGTGCTGATGGCCGTGGGCGGGTTCACGGCGGACATGCACGCGTTGCTGGCGCAGCGGTTGGCGACGGGTGTCGGCAGCGCGTTGATCTTCATCAGCGGCGGCGTGTTGGCCGCGCGGCTCGCGTCCGCGTCGCCGCGCGATGCGGGGCTGCTGCTCGGTCTTTACTACGGCGGCACCGGATGGGGCATCGTCGCGTCGTCGCTGCTCGTGCCGGCCACGCTCGTGCCGCGCGTGCACGGCTGGCAGCCGGCGTGGCTCGCGCTTGCAGCGGCGTGCGTGCTGTTCTCGGCGGCGGCCGTGTCGGCCGCGCGTCGCATCGAGCGCGTGCATGCGGCGCCGGTCGCACAGGCCGGCGGCGCGAGCCCGGCGGCGACCGCGAGCCCGGCTCGCTTCGCACTCGCGCTGGCCGGCTACGGCCTGTTCGGCGTCGGCTACATCGGCTACATGACGTTCATCGTCGCGCTGCTGCGCGGGGCGGGGATGAGCGGCACGGTGGTCGCCGCGTTCTATGTGATGCTCGGGATCGCGACCGTGGTGTCGGCGCGGCTGTGGTCGGGGCTGCTCGACCGGATGCGCGGCGGTCAGGCGCTCGCCGTGCTCAACGCGCTGCTCGGCGTCGCGACGCTGATGCCCGCGCTGTTCGTGCATCCGGCCGCCGCATTCGCCTCGGGTCTGCTGTTCGGCGCGACGTTCCTGTCGGCGGTCGCGTCGACGACGGCCTTCGTGCGGCACAACCTGCCGCCGAACGGTTGGGCGAAGGGCATCAGCGCATTCACGACGGTCTTCGCGTTCGGGCAGATCGCGGGGCCGGTCGCGATCGGCTGGGTGTCGGACAGTGCGGGGCTCGCGCGCGGGCTCGTGTATTCCGCGCTGACGCTGTTCGCGGGCGCTGCATTCGCGGCCGGGCAGCGCGCGCTGCGCACGTCCGCGTAGTCAAGGGCCCGTCACCGCACACATGCGGTGCGCGACACGCGATGAAACGCGCGGCTGAAGTAGATGAGGCTGTCGCCGTCGTCGCGCACGCGAATCGACGTCGCCTCGATGAACATCACCGAATGCGAGCCGACTTCCTTCATCTCCGCGATCGTGCCCTGCAGGCTCGCGAGCGCATCGCGCAGCACCGGCACGTCCTGTTCGCCGCGATCCCACACGGGCAACTGGAAACGCTGTTCCATCGGCAGGTCGGTGAGTCCCGCGAAGTGTCGCGCGAGCAGCTCGTGCTCGGCCGGCAGCACGTTGATGCACACCTGGCGGTTGCGCTCGAAGGCCGCGTGCATCGCGCTCGACCGGTTCAGGCACACGAGCAGCGTCGGCGGCGCATCGGTGACGGAGCACACGGCGCTCGCGGTGATCCCGCAGCGGCCGTGCGGCCCGGCGGTGGTGATCACGTTGACGGCCGCGCCGAGGTGGGCCATCGCCTGGCGGAAGGCCTTCTGCGCGTCGGTCGGTTCGACGCGCGCCGGTCGCTGGATATCGGTCGTGGAAGACATGGGCGCTCCTGATTGGACGAAAACGGCGAACGCTGCAGCGCGGCGAGCGCAGCGCCGGATCGCCGACGATGACCCAAGCGTACGTCGCGAAAATGCGGCCGACCATTCGCACGATTGACGATCGGGATGGCGTTCCTGCCAACGCGTCTAAAGGTTCTACCTAGATGCGCGTCGCCGCGCGCGAAAAAAACCGGGATTGCGCGTTCGTGCGGCACGTGAAGGGGTGTTCAGCGGGTTTTCGGCTCGTTATGATGTGCCGCACATCCCCAGCGAACGACGCGCGCAACAAGCCGGCAATCGGCTTCACGCGCGGCGCGTGCGATACCGATACCGATATTCAGCGAGACACCCGCGATGACGTCACCCGCACCGATCGTATACATCGTCGACGACGACAGCGGCATGCGGACGTCGCTCGCGTGGCTGCTCGAATCGGTCGGCATCGCGTCCGAGGGATTCGCGAACGCCGCCGACTTTCTCGCACGCTTCGACGTGAACCTGCCCGCCTGCCTCGTGCTCGACGTGCGCATGCCGGAGAAAAGCGGCTTCGACGTGCAGGCCGAACTGAATGCGCGCGGCGCGACGCTGCCGGTGATCTTCGTCAGCGGGCACGGCGACATTCCGATGTCGGTGCGCGCGCTGCAGAACGGCGCGATCGATTTCGTCGAGAAGCCGTACAACTCGCAGCAGATGCTCGAGCGCGTGCAGCGTGCGCTGCGGCTCGCGCAGCAGCGGCACGCGGTGAGCCAGCGCCACCGCGTGCTGCGCCAGCGACTCGATGCGCTGACCGCGCGCGAGAAGGAAGTGCTGCGCGGCGTCGTGGACGGCAAGGGCAGCAAGCAGATCGCGTCGGATCTGTCGATCAGCGTGAAGACCGTCGACGTGCATCGCGCGAGCATCAAGGAGAAGCTCGGCGCGACGTCGATCGCCGCGCTGGTGCGCGACGTGATGGTGGTGTGGGGCGACGACGGGGAGTCGTCGCGATGAGGCTCGGCGCATTCAGCGCATGTACAGCCCGCCGTTGATGTCCCAGCATGCGCCGTTCGCGAAATGCGCGTCGCCCGACGCGAGCAGCACGGCGGCATCCGCGACGAAACCGGCCGACCCGAGCTTGCCGCCCGGCAGGCTCGCGAGCACCTGACGCAGTTTGTCGGGCGCGACGCTTTCGTACACGATCGGCAGATCGAGCGGCCCCGGCGAGATCGCGTTGACGGTGACGCCCCGCGCGGCGAGATCGCGTGCGAATACCTTGGTCAATGTCAGCGTGCCGCCTTTCGCGGCCGCATAGTGCGCGCCCGTCGCCGAGCCACCGTTCTGCCCGGCGAGCGACGCGATATTGACGATGCGGCCCGCGCCGCGCTGCGCGAAGTACTGGCCGAACACCTGGCAGCCGAACAGCACGCTGCGCAGGTTCACGTCGATCACCTGGTCGAACTGCTCGGCCGTGATGTCCATCGCCGGCACGACCTTCGATGCGCCCGCGTTGTTGACGAGCACGTCGATCATGCCCCAGCGCGCGACGAGCGCATCGCGCGCCGCTTCGAAATCGCGTTTCGACGTGACGTCGAGCGGCAACGCGATCGCGCGCTCGCCGCTCGGGTCGAGTTCGCGCGCATGCGCGTGAATGGCGTCGGCGGCGATGTCGGCCAGCGCGACGCGATAGCCGGCCGCATGGAAGCGTTCGGCGATGACGGCGCCAAGCCCGCGCGCGGCGCCGGTGACGAGGACGACTCGGTCTGACATGGTGTGGAGTTCCGTGGTTCGCGGGCGCACGCCGGTGAAAGCGGCGCCCGCATCGTGGTTCATGCGGCCAGTGCCGCTTCGAAGTGTGCCGCGATCGCGCAGACCCGTTCGTCCGCGCCCTTGCGCCCGACGATTTGCAAGCCGGCCTTCAGCGGCGAACCGGCGAGCGGCAGCGGCAGGCTGAGCGCCGGATGGCCGCTGAGGTTGAACGGCCGGATCAGCGACGACATCGCGATGACCGATACGCCGTCGCGCGCCTGCTGCAGCGTGATCGGCAATGCGGGCAGCGTCGGCAGCACCAGCACGTCCGCGTGTTCGAGCGCGGCATCGACCTGCGCGGTGAAGCGTGCGCGCACGGCTTCGGCTTCCGCGAGCGCGGCCGGGGTCGTCGTCGCGGCCGTGCGCAGTCGCGCGTCGAGATCGGCGCCGAGCCGGCCCGTTTCGATCAGATGGCCGAACGCGCGCGAGGTTTCCGCGTTGATCACGGTGAGCCCCGCCGCGAACGCGGCCGGCATTGCATCGAGCATGATCGTGTGCGAACGCAGGCCCGACGCGCGGACGGCCGCGTCGAGCGCGGCGGCGATCGCCGGATCGGCTTCGACGGCGAGTTGCGCGACCGTGCAGCCGGCTGCGCTAGCGGCCGCTTGCGCACGGTCGAAGTCGGGCGCGATCGCGGCCATCGCCGCGACGAGCGTGCGAATCTCGCGGGCGAACGGCCCGACGCAATCGAGCGTCGTGTCGACGGGCGCGACGCCGCGCCGCGACACGCGGCCGAACGTCGGTTTCAGCCCGGCCACGCCGCAGCATGCGGCCGGCCCGCGAATCGAGCCGCCGGTATCGGTGCCGAGCGCCGCGTCGACGGCGCCGAGCCCGACGAGCGACGCGGAGCCGCTCGACGAGCCGCCCGGAATGCGCGCGGCGTCCTGCGGATTGACTGGCGTACCCGTGTAGTCGTTGATGCCGGTCATGCCGAACGCGAGCTCGTGCATGTTCGCCTTGCCGGCGATCTGCCAGCCGGCGTCGAGCAGCAGGCGGACCACGTCCGCGTGTCGGATTGCCGGCGGCGCATCGGCGAGCGCGCGGCTGGCCGCGCGGGTCGGATGGCCCGCGATGTCGATCGTGTCCTTGATCGCGATCGTCGGGCCGGGGCCGCCGAGCGTGAAGGTGTCGATGAAGCCTGTCATGGTCGGTATCGTGCGAAAGCAGCGGGAAACATCAGGACCGTGGCGCGGCGGCGAGCGGCCACGGGCCGTCGAGCACGCGTTCGGTGCGGAAATGGCGGATCAGCCACGCGGAGCCGTTGGCGGCCGGCGCGAAATCGACGGTCAGCCGCGCGGCGATCAGTTCGGCCGAGCCGTCCGCGTAGCGCGACGCCTGCAGCATGATCCAGCGGCCGCGCGCGCTTGCGTGGCCGGCGCCGATCTCGATCGACTCCGACGTCAGGAAGTGCAGGTTCGCCGAGAAATGCGGATCGGGCGGCAGATAGCGGCCGAGCATCGCGACGATCGCGGCGGTGCCTTCGAGGCGGCCGAACTTCCGGGCGTATTGCGGGCCGATGCCTTCCCACACGGCATCGGCCGTGAACAGGTCGGCCAGCGACGGGCCGGCGCCGGCCTCTTCGGGTACGTCGCACAGCGCCATGTAGCGCGTGAGCGTCGCACGCACCGCGCGCTCGGCGTCGAGCGCCGCGACGCGCTGCGCGAGCGCATCGATCGCAGCAGGTGACATATCGGTCATCGCGCGCCTCATGCCGCGGGCTTCGCGGCCGGCGGCACGGTCAGCGCGCGGCCCACGCGTGCCTCGATCTTGCCGTAGCGCCACAGGTTGTATTCGCCGACGGGCGTCGTGCGGTACAGGTTGCACACGGCGACCGTCGTGTCGAAATCGGCGACGTCGGCCATGATGTAGAAGGTCCACGGCGCGCCGTCGGCCTGGCCGACCACGAGGCGGTCGTCGTCCATCACGCCGAGCACGCGCACGCCGGGCATCGCTTCGACGGCCGCGAGCATCGCGCCGTACGCCTGCCACACTTCGCCGATCTGCTCGCGCGGCAGGTCGAAGAAATTCTGCGACACGCCGCAGCAGAACAGGACGCGCAGCGGCAGCGGATTCGAATCGGACATATCGGGTTCTCCAGAGGAATCGGTCTGGCGCATGAACCGGCCGGCGACGGTGCGTCGGATCTGGCTTCATGCGCGTTCGTCAACAGTGTCGGTCGATGCAGGTTACAGATAGCCGGGAAACGGCGTGACGCCGGTAAAAACCGCACCGGCGCCGTCGAAGTTGCCTTCGGCGAGAAACGCGTGCTGCGTGACGACCATCGCATCGCGCAGCAGCCGCTGCAGCGGATGCGTGCGATAGATCGCCGCCGTGCCGCCGAGGCGGTACGCGCGCTCGACGACGCTCGCGCCTTCGCGGGCGATCTGCGTGGCCGCGAGCCGCAGCAGGCTGACCTGGTCGGGCGTCACCGGATTGCCCGCGAGGATCGATTGCCAGACCGAGTCGGTCGCATCGTAGAAGAACGCGCGCGCCGAGCGCAGTTGCGCCTCGGCCTTCGCGAGCTCGATACGGAAATACGCGCGATCGGCGAGACGCGGCGCGCCGGTCGTCGTCTGGCGGCCGCCGGACATGCGGTTCACGACGTCGAGCGCCGCGCGTGCGAGGCCGAGATTGACGACGGCCAGCACCTGCGCCGCATACGCGACGGTCGGGTAGCGGTACAGCGGCTCGTCGACGGTGGGCTCGCCGCCGCGCACGAAGGTCCACGCCTCGGGCACGAAGCGGTCGTTCACGCGCAGGTCGTGGCTGCCGGTGCCCTGCATGCCGACCACGCTCCAGTTCTCGACGATCTCGACGTCGGCGGCGCGGAACACCGCCGTGCGCGGCTTGTTCGGTGCGGCGTCCTGCGCGCCCGGCACGGCGATGCCGACGCCGAGCCAGTCGGCGCCCTTGCAGCCGCTCGCGAATTTCCACGTGCCGTTCACGCGCCAGCCGCCGGGCGCGGCCAGCGCGGGCTGCACCGGGAACAGGCCGCCCGCGAACACCTGATCGGGGCCGCTCGCGTACAGCTCGGCCTGGGTCTCGAGCGGCAGCGCGGCGAGGTAGACGTTCGCGGAGCCGAAGCTCGCGACCCACGCGGCCGAGCCGTCGGCGGTCGCGATCCGTTCGATCATGTCGAGGAACGCGCTCGGTGCGAGCGCGTCGCCGCCGAAGCGGCGCGGCGTGCCCGCGCGATAGATGCCGGCCTGCTTGAACAGGACGACGACGTCGCGCGGCACGTGCGACAGCCGGTCGAATTCCTCGCGGCGCGCGGCGACGGTTTCGATCACCGCGTCGAGCGGCGACAACTGCCCGGCCGCGGGACTTGCCGCGGGCGGCGAGGTCGGCGCGGATTCGATGGCGAGGGCGGCTTGCGGCATGAAAGTCTCCTGGGGATGGGGCGATGTCGGTGTCGGTTGCGGGGGCAAGACGATGCAAAGACGATGCAACCAGTCTAGAAACGCCGAAAACACGCAGCAATTGGTGCGTTGGGCCGCGCGACTGGTGACGCTCCGTGCCGGCCTAAAGAAATCTTCAGATGCGAGCGGCGCGCGCCGGTGCTATGTTGGGTTTCCGGCCGTGCGATGCCGCGCGCCTTTTTCCGAATCCGATCATGAGTTTTCCCGACGAAGACGATTTCCACCGGCTGCTCGACGCGCTGACCACTTGCGTGCTGCTGCACGACGCGCGCACCAGGGCGATCGTGTGGGCGAATCGCGCCGCGTGCATCGCGCTCGGCTTTTCCGTCGAGGAACTGCTGCCGCTGAAGGCGCCGGACATGACGCGCCCCGAGCCGAAGTACCGCCGCGAGATCGCGGTCAGTGCTTGGGATCGTGCGCTCGTGGATGGGCCGCAGGTGTACGAATGGTGCTATCGATCGCGTACGGGCGTCGACATGCTGTCCGAGGCCACCGCGACCTACGTGCCGCTGCGCGGGCGCGACGTCGTGATGGTGCAGTTCCGCGACATCAGCGCGGAAGAGGCGGTTCGCCAGCAGTTGCGTCGCTACGAGGCGCGGCTGCGCGAGTTCATGCAGGATCTCGACGAAGGCATCGCGGTCGTGACGCCGCACGGCGGCGTGCAGTTCATCAGCGAGTCGGGCCGCCGCCTGCTCGGGCTCGCGCCCGACGATCCGCCCGGCGAGGTGCTCGACTATTGCTGCGCGGCCGATCGCGACCGGCTCGTCGCGCAGTTGCGCGATGCACCGTCGGCGCATCCGTCCGCGCCGCAGCGCTACCGGATCGTGCGGCGCGACGGCTCGGCATGCTGGCTGCGCATCCTGTGCCGGCAGGTCGAGATCGAGGACGATCTCGACGGGCTGCTCGTGCAGTTCCGCGACGTGAGCGACGAAGTCGCGATCGAGGACGCGCGGCGCGCCGAGGCGCGGATGCTCGAATACGCGGGCCGCTACAACGCGATGGGCGAGATGGCGACCGTGATCGCGCACGAACTGAGCCAGCCGCTCGCGGCCGTGCGCAATTTCATCGAAGGCGCGGTGCGGCGGCTGAACGGCAACGGCGCCGTCGACGACGCGATCTGGGGGCTGCGCAGCGCGGACCGGCAGGCCGAACATGCGGCACTGATCATCAAGAGCGTGCGCGAATTCATCGTGAAGCGCGAGCCGGCCGTGGCGCGGGCCGACCTGCGCGACATCCTCGCGGACGTCGCGTACTTCATCGAGCTGCGCGCGAAGGAGGCCGGCGTGACGGTCGCGATCGTGCAGGCCGACGCGCCGCTGCCGATCCGCTGCGAGCGCGTGCTGATCGGGCAGGTGATCCTGAATCTCGCGTTCAATGCGATCGAGGCGTTCGCCAGCTGCGAGCGCGTGTCGCGCACGCTGACGCTCGGCACCGCGAACGTGGCCGGCCATGCGGAGTTGCGGGCGATCGACAATGGCCCGGGCATCGAAGCCGGTGCGCACGAGCGGCTGTTCGACGGCTTCTCGTCGTCGAAGGTGGGCGGCAACGGGATCGGGTTGTCGCTGTGCAAGAGCATCGTCACGCGCCACGGCGGGCGAATTGCCGCGAGCCCGGCCGCGGGCGGCGGGCTCGACTGCCGCGTGACGCTGCCGCTCGCCGACGCACCGGCCTAGCGGCTGCGTCGCATCACGGTGGGCCAGCGACGCGCGGCGCATGGTCAGCGCCCCAGCGCCCGCGCGGTCCGGCCGCCGATGCCGAAGTCCGTGTTCGGGATGTCCTTGATGATCACGCGCGTCGCGTGCAGCGGCGCGTCGAGCACGTTCGCGCCGGCGTCGGACAGCGCGGCGATCAGCGCGCGTTTCTGTTCGTCGGTACGCCCCGCGATCAGGATCGCGACGATCACCGGCAGCGATGGCGGCGCGCCGTCCGCGGCGCTGCGGCCGCCGAGGCCGATATGTGCCGCGGGCAATTCGGTGAGCAGCACACGCACCGATTCGACTGGTGCGCCGATCGCGTCGACGGTCGCACCGGTCAGCCTGGCGATCAGCTCGGCCTTGCGCGCGTCGTCATGGCCGGCCGGCAGGAAAACTTCGAGTGTGGGCATGGTGGTCCGGAAAGGTGAAGGTGACCGGTTCACCTTTGCACGTGCAGCGGTGAACCGGTCACGGCTTACAGCAGGAAGCCGATCGCGCTGAGCGCCTCGGTCGAGTCGATCAGGCGCACGACTTTCTCGGCAATCCGCATCTCGCCGTCGGCATCGACGTGCAGCTTGTGCGTGACGTCGGCCGCGAACAGCGTCGCGACGCCGCGCTTGTATGCGACGACGACCTGCGCCGATTTCAGCTCGACGGTGTCGGCGCCGCTGCTTTCCAGCGTGAAGCGCGACACGGTGCGCACCGTGCGCGCCGCGTCGACGGCCGACGCCGAATAGCCGGACACCATCCGCTGCACGCGCTTCTCGCGCATGTCCCGGTCGTCGAACACGTAGTTCAGCGTCGCCGCGAAATCGGTCGTGTCGGGATCGATCGGCACCACGTAGTGCCCGGCCGGATCCCACAGGTCGAGCCACGCGCGGTAGTCGCGGCGGTCGAGCATCTCGGCTTCGCGCCACACGAATTCGACCGCGCGGGCGAAGGTCTGCTCGGAAAAGAGAGCGTTGCGGTCGTCCATCATTGCTGCTCCATCATGTTGTGCCATTGCCGGTAGGCCTCGCGCATGCCGGTTTCGTCGGTCGCGTGCGCGGTCTTTTCGCCGTTCGCGGCGGTCGTCTCGCGGTTCAGCCCGCGATTCACGAGGATCGGCACGTCGCGGCCTGCGTGCGCGCCGCGCTGCACGCGTTCCCAGGCTTCCGCGTCGTCAGGGCTGCCGAAGCCGAACGGGCCCTGGAAGTGTTCATGGATGCGAAGCCGCTCGCGGTTCGCTTCGTCCGGGCCGCCGTCCATTGCGAGCGCGACGTGGCGGATCTCGGTTTCGTTCGCGGAGATCGGCCGCAGCACGCGGAAGAACGCCATCGACAGCGCTAGGTTCGGGAACAGGTTCAGATTGAAGCCGACGCCCATCAGCGAGCGCACGATGCGGCGCACTTCGTCCGGCGAATGGCGCTCGGCGAGCTTCGCGGCGAGCGGTGCAAAGCGCTCGGGCAGCGGCGCGCCGTCGTCCTCGTCGAGATCGATCAGCTCGGGCATCAGCACCGCGAGGCTGTGGCCGTTGCCGAGCGCGCGGCAGAACGCGTCCTCGCTCGTCATGAAGCTCGTGATCGCGGCGGCCGTCTCGTCGTCGATCGACTTCATCCACGACTTGTGCACGACCGGGAAGTGGTAGAGGTCGGTGGTGTTCTCGAGCTGGATCTTCCAGTTGCCCTTGAACCTGAACTTGTGCTCGCCGTTCGCCTTGATCGGGTAGCCGGCGCCTTGTTTCATGAACAGGTCGATCCACGGCTTCGCGCCGCCGAGGAAATCCTCGAGCGGCTCGATCGCATCGTCGAAGCTCGCGAAGATCAGCCCCTGGTACACGCCGACGCGCAGCTTCACGAGCGGCAGATCGCCTTTCTCGCACACGCCTTCGTAGCCGTCGCCGTACGGCAGCGCGCGCAGCGTGCCGTCGAGCGCGTACGACCAGCTGTGATACGGGCACGTGAAGCCCTTCGCGTTGCCCTTGTGCGCTTCGCACACGGTCGCGCCGCGATGGCGGCAGCGGTTCTGCAGCACGTTGATCTCGCCGGTCTTGTCGCGCACGACGATCACCGGCTGGCGGCCGATCGTCGTCGTGATGAAGTCGCCCGGGTTCGGCAGTTCGCTCTCGTGCGCGACCCAGATCCAGGTGCGGTAGAAGATGCGGTCGAGCTCGGCTTCGAACAGCGCGGGATCGTGATACATCGCGGGCGCGATGCGGTCGGGCTGCGCGAGACCATGCAACGCGCGGGTGTCGATCGTCTGGTAGGGAATGTCGCTCATCGTCGTCGTGGGGAAAGAGTCGCGAAAACGGGCCGCGCCGTGCGCAGCGTCCGGGAACCAGTCTCGTCTCCTGCTATATATCCGTCAAATTGATCTAAAATTGATCATCGAATAAATACGGCAAATGAAGGAGGGTGCGATGACGTCGGTCGATCATCTCGATCTGAACCTGTTGCGCGTGTTCCAGGCGATCGTCGAGGAACGCAGCCTGACGAAAGCCGGCGAGCGGCTCGCGCTGTCGCAGCCGGCGGTCAGCTATTCGCTCGGCCGGCTGCGCACGCTGTTCGACGATCCGCTGTTCGTGCGGACGCGTTCGGGCATGCAGCCGACGCCAGTCGCGCTCGAACTCGCGGGCATCGTCGGCAAGGCGCTCGACATGGTGCGCGTCGCGCTGCGCTACGCGGAGCGCTTCGATCCGGCCACCAGCACGCGCACGTTCCGGCTGTCGCTGTCGGATGCGGGCGAGATGGCGTACCTGCCGGCGATCTGCCAGGCGCTGCGCGACCGTGCGCCGCGCGTGACGCTGAGCGTGCAGCCGCTGCCGGTGGAGGAGATCGAGGAAGCGCTGCGCGCGAGCCGGCTCGATTTCGCGATCGGCAACCTGCCGGAGCTGATGCCGCGCACGCGTCATCAAGTGCTGTTCGAGGAAACCTACGTGTGCATGACCGGGCGCCGGCGAGGGCTGCCGACGGCCGCCGCGCTGAATCTCGAACAATTCGTGCGCGCCGCGCACGTCAACGTGAAGTCGGTCGAGCACAGCCACCACGCGCTCGACGACGCGTTGCGCGCGCAGGGCGTGGGCCGCAACATCGCGCTCGAGGTGCCGCACTTCGTCGCGCTGCCGAGCGTACTGTCGGTCACCGATCTCTATGCGACGCTGCCGAAGCGGCTCGCGCAGATCCTGAACCGCGACAACGCATTCCGTCTGTACGACCTGCCGGTCACGCTGCCGCCCGCGCCGGTGACGATGCACTGGCACGAGCACTTCCACGAGGACGAGGGCAACGCGTGGATGCGCGCGCTGCTCGCCGAGATCGTCGAGCGTTTCGACGACGCGTGACGTGGCCGGCGCGCGCCGGATGCGTCGTTCAGAGATCGAGCACCAGCACGGCGGAGCGCGCGCGCGACACGCAGCAGCAGATCACCGCATTGCTCGCGCGCTCGGCCTTGCTCAGGCAGTGGTCGCGGTGATCGGGCTCGCCGTCGACGACGGGCACCATGCAGGTGCCGCACACGCCTTCGCCGCATGACGTATCGACTTCGATGCCGATGCGCGCAAGCGCGTCGACGATCGATGTGTCCGGCGTGACGCGTACCGAATGCCCGCTGCGCTGAAGGCGTACTTCGAAACCGTCGGCCGGGCCGGTGCCCGCGTCGACGTCTCCATTCGCATCGGCGGTTGCGGGTTCCGCCGCGAAGCGTTCGAGATGGATCGCCTCGTCGGAAACGCGCTTGGCGGCCGCGGCGACGACCGCGTCCATGAACGGCCCCGGGCCGCACGTATAGACATGTGCGTGCGCATCGATCGATGCGACGCAGCCGCCGAGTTCGGCCGCGAGCGCGTCGGGCTCGACGCCGTAATGGAACGTCACGTGCGAGGCGAACGGTTCGGCCGACAGTTCGTCGACGAAGGCGGCGTGGTCGCGGCTGCGCGCGAAGTAATGTAACCGGTAGCGCGCACCGCGCCGGTTCAGCGCATACGCCATCGACAGCAGCGGCGTGATGCCGATGCCGGCCGCGACGAGCACGTGCTCGCTCGCGTCATCCGTCAGACGAAACAGGTTGCGCGGCGTGCCGATCGACAATTCGGCGCCGACGCTCACGTCGTCGTGCAGCGAACGCGAGCCGCCGCGCGACCGCGCTTCCTTCTTCACCGCGAAGAGATAGCTGCCGCGTTCGTCGGGGTTGCCGCACAGCGAGTATTGTCGCGTGATGCCGGACGGCGCGGTGACGTCGATATGGGCGCCCGGTTCGTACGCGTCGAACGGCTGGCCGTCGACGCGCGAGACCCGGAAACAGCGGATGTCCTGCGCCGCGTCGATCAGCGCGTCGATCCGGACCTGGTGGCGGTTCGCTTGCATGGGAAATTCCGAGGGGTCGAGGAAAGCGGCGCGGCAGAGCCCCGCGCCGTCATGCGATCGAGAATAGGGATGGGCATCGCATAAATCAAATCGATTAAAAAGCGATGCCGGAATCAGTGAGATGGATAATTCCGGGGCGCTCTATCGCGCTCGGCGTCTCAGCGCACGGCGACCGCGGCGCTAGCGTCGGCCGCCTGCGGCGCCGCGGCCGACGCGTGACCGCGTTCGCGATCGAGGCTGCGGCGATAGTGGCGGCAGCCGGCGGCGAGCAGCAGCGCGGCCAGCGTGGCCGCCGCGACGTTGACGATCGACATCGAATGGCCGACCGCGGCCGGCGCACCGAACACGCGATCGGTGAACAGCGCGACGACGGTCGTGCCGATTCCGAGCGCGATCAGATTCGACACGAGCAGGAACAGCGCGGAGATCTGCGCGCGCATCTGGTTCGGCGCGAGCGTCTGCATCGCGGCGGTCGACGTCGGCATCGGGAACGACGCGAAGAACATCGCGACGACCAGCATCGCGAGCGACGCCGGCAGGCTGTCGAGCTGCGTGAAAAGCGTCGCGGGGATCACCATGCAGGCGGCGCCGATCGCACCGGCACGCATCGGCGCATCGCCGCGGCCGCGCCGCAGCAGCCAGTCGTTGAGCCAGCCGCCGCAGAACACGCCGGCCGTGTTGGCGACCAGCAGCACGATGCCGAGCGTGTAGCCGGCTTCGACGGCCGTCATCCCGAAGCGGCGGATATAGAACGCGGGTGTCCAGCTCAGCAGGCAGTACAACGCCATCGCGTAGAACGAGAAGCCGAGGTAGTGGCACGAGAAGGTCGCCCGGTGGGTGCCGACGAAGCGCAACGAATCGCGCATCGACACGCGCCGCACCGCGCCCGAGCGATCCTGCGCGAGCCCTTTGCGCTGGGGGTCGCGCACGGTCGCGGCGAACAGCAGCGCAACGACGATCCCCGGCAGCCCGACGATCAGGAACGTGACCTGCCACGCGTGCACCTGCCCGACGACCGGCAGCGTGAATGCGCTCGCATGCTTGAGCAGCGCGATCACGTAACCGCCGATCAGGAACGCGATGCCGCCGCCGATGAACGAGCCGAGCGAATACACGGCGACCGCGCGCCCGAGCTTCTCCTTCGGGAAGTAGTCGGCGAGCATCGAATACGCGCCGGGCGACAGCGCGGCCTCGCCGACGCCGACGCCCATTCGCGCGACGAACATCTGAACGAAATGCTGGCTGAGTCCGCACGCGGCGGTTGCGACGCTCCACAGTGCGATGCCGAGCGAGATGATGCGCGGGCGCGCATAGCGGTCGGCGAGATACGCGACGGGCAGCCCCATCACCGCATAGAACAGCGAAAACGCGAAGCCGTTGAGCAGACTGAACTGCGTATCGGACAGGTGCAGGTCGCGCTTGATCGGTTCGATCATCAGCACGAGGACCTGGCGGTCGACGAACGAAAAGACGTACGCGAGCATGCAGATGACGACGACATACCATTCGTACGTATAGCGCTTGCCGTCGGCAGCGCGGGCCGTGGATGCGGACATGCGGGTTCTCCAGGAGCGGGCGGTGGAAAAGCGCGGCATCGGCCCGGCGGGCCGGGCGCCGTCGCGGCGCGAAAGCGTGCGGGTGACACGATCGGAGACGCAGCGTAGTCGGCCAAATTCGGTCGCCATAGCCGGAGTGACAGCCGCGCCACACGGACATTTACCGACCCGGATAAAGAAAACACCGAGGCCGTGTGCGCGGGCCGCCGCGCAGCGCGCGTGCGGCGGGGAGCCTGCGCTTCATGCGGCGCATCTATAAGCGTTATAGAGCGCATTGCGTCGACGTCCGAAATTGTCGTTCCTAGACTCGGCCCGTTTTTTATCGGCAGCGTTGGCCGCTCGCGGCGAACGCGCTTCACACCGCGCGGCGCGTGGCCGACCGGCGCCGCCACTTCTACGGGACGACGAACATGAACCAACCGAACGGGCGGGCCGACCGGCTTGCCGTACCGCTTGCCGCGCTGCTCGCGTGCATGACGCTGCCTGCCGTCGCGCAATCGAGCGTGACGCTTTACGGCCGCATCGACACCGCGATCGAATACGCGAACGCCGGGCCGAACCACGTGACCCGCATGGGCAGCGGCAACCTGTGGGCGTCGCAGTGGGGGCTGAAGGGGGTCGAGGATCTCGGCGGCGGCTATGCGACGATCTTCAAGCTCGAGGACGGTTTCAACGCGGCGAGCGGCGCACTGTCGAACAGCAGCGCGCTGTTCGGCCGCGAAGCGTGGGTCGGCGTCACGGGGCCGTTCGGCGGCGTGCAGTTCGGCGAGCTCTACACGATCCTGCATACGACGCTCGTCACGTACAGCCTGCCCGGGCTCGGCGCGGGGCTCGCCTGGGGCAATGCGACCAACAACTTCGTCGGGCCCGCGTTCCTGCGCGTGCGCAATTCGATGCGCTACACGTCGCCGCGCTACGCGGGCTTCATGCTGCGCGCGATGGCCGCGCGCGGCACGAACGGCGCGGCCGGGCAGCCGGCGACGTTGGGCGACACGTACGGCGCGGGGCTCAACTACGTGCACGGCGGCCTGTCGGTCGACGTCGACTACATGCAGCAGAAGTTCAGCCCGGTCGCGGCGTCCGCGCTCGGCAACACGAGCCCGGCCGCGAACGGCAACTACACGCTCGGCGCGATTTCGTACGACTTCAACGTCGTGAAGGTAGCCGCGCTGTACATGCGCCATCGCGGCGGCCCCGACGTGGCGACCTCGATCGACAGCCAGAGCGCCTATCCGCACAGCGACATCATGGAACTCAGCGCGACGGTGCCGATCGGGCGCGCGTCGCTGTTGCTGAGCGTCGGCCATTACCGGAAGGTGGCCGACAGCGACGGCAACGCCGATTCGTACGGCATCCGCTTCGACTATCCGCTGTCGAAGCGCACGGTGCTGTACACGGGCGCCGCGATGGTGCGCAACGGCGCGCATGCACGCTTCGTCGTCAACGGCGCGGCGGGCGGCGGCGTCGCGGTGGCGAAGCCCGGCGCGACCTCGAGCTCGATCGTCGCGGGTATCCTCACGTCGTTCTGACCGTTTCGGCGGGCCCGCTTGCGCCGCTACGCGCAGGCGGGCGGCTGCGGCGCGAGCCATGCGTCGAACGGCGCCTGCTCGCCGATATTGAACAGTTCGAGCAGCAGCGCACGCAGCCAGCGATGGCCGGGATCCGCGTCGAAGCGGCGATGCCAGTACGCGTTGACGGCCCATTCGGCGGCGCCGGCGATCTCGTACAGCACGCACGGCTGGCGTGCGGCGAACGTGATCGCGATCGTCTCCGGCAGGATCAGCGCGTAATCGCCGTCCTGCAGCAACGCCGGCACCACCATGAAATCGGGCAGCGCCGCGCGCACGCGCGGCATCAGTTCGTGCCGCTCGAGCAACTGCATCGATTGCGGATGCGACGAGACCGCGACGAAGCGCAGCGCGTCGGGCGCCGCGCCGTCGAGTATGAAATCGTCGGGCAACCCGGCGCGCTGCGCGGTGCGCCGCGGCATCAGCAGCACGCAGCGCTCGTGCAGCAGCGCGGTGCGCTGGAAGTGGCTCGACGCATCGGCGAAATGCCCGAGCGCGAAGTCGATGCGCCCCGATTCGAGCGCGACGTTGAGCTGGCATTCGTCGACGTGCAGCGTCTCGATCACCGCGCCCGGCGCGCGCCGGTCGAACGCGGCGAGCAGCGTCGGCAGGAATGCGCTCGCCGCGAAATCGCTCATGTGCAGGCGGAACACGCGCTGCGTGCTGTCGGGCGTGAAGCGCGAGCCTTCGTCGAGCACGTCCTGCAGGATCGCGAGCGCCTTGTCGACCGAGATCGCGAGCCGTTGCGCGCGCGGGGTCGGCTCGACGCCGGTACCGGTGCGCACGAACAGCGCGTCGCGGAACATCAGCCGTAGCCGGCCGAGCGCGTAGCTGACGGACGGCTGCGTGACGCCGAGCCGCAACGCCGCGCGGCCGACGTGCCGCTCTTCATACACCGCGCGAAACGTCTTCAACAGGTTGAGATCGAGATCCTGCACGCGCAGGCCATCGGATGCGTCCGCGTCGTGCGGCGCAGGGTCGGAGCGGGCCGGTGGCCGGCTGGTGGCGGAATGCGTCATCGAGCTTGCCTCGCGGTGATCGAAGGCGCATGGCCGTAACGCTGCGCATACGCCTTCGCGAAATGGCCGAAGCCATGGATGCCGTGCGCGATCAGCACGTCGGTCACGCTGCGGGCGTCGCCGCGTTGCAGCGCCGCGTGCACGGCGGCGAGCCGGCGCTCGCGGACGTATGCGGCCGGCGTGGTGTGCAGGAACGCGCGGAATGCATGCTGCAGCGTGCGCGGCGCGACCCCGGCGACGGCCGCCAGCGCGGCGAGCGCGAGCGATTCGCCGAGGTGCGCATCGACGTGAGCGCAGGCGCGCCGCACGTAGGCGGGCAGCGGCGGCGTGCCGCGCAGCAGCGCGTCGCTGTACGTGTGCGGCAGATGCGTGAGCAGCAGCGACATCAGCCACGCGGTGAGGTCGGCGCCGAACGCCGGCGAGGCCGTGCCGATGCCCGGCTGCGCGCCGAGCCGGCACAGGTACTCGAAGGTCGGCGCCACGAGCGCCGCGCCCGCGCCCGCGCCGGCGCGGCCGGATGCGAGGTCGAATTGCAGCGGCCGCGTGAGCGTTGCCTGCAGCATGTCCTGCAACTTGCGTTCGAGCGCGCCGCGTTCGAGCCGCAGCACGAGGTTGCGGCAATCGGGGCTCGTGCGCAGGAGGCTCGCGAGCGCGGGCGACGACACGGTCAGCTCGCCGGGGCCGGCGCGCGTGACGACGCTGCCGGCCTGCAACTCGCACGCACCGGCGAGCGTCAGCCGGAACAGGAAGTGATCGGCGTCGTCGCCGAAATCGATGCGCGTTTCGCGGCCATAGCAGAGTTCGAGCAGCGCGCCGTGATGCAGCGGCACCTCGTACAGCTCCGCATGAAACGGATCGCGGCCGGACGCGGCCATCCGGTGCGGCCCGAGCCGGTGCGCGACCGCGCGTTCGACTTCGTCGGGCGCCTGTAGCGTGCCGAGCCGGTTCGGCGCATGGCGGGAAAGGGCATTGTGCATTCGTGGGCCTCGTGGCGGATGCGGGGGCGCGACGGCATGCGCAGCCTTGCGAATGCGTTGCGCGAACGGGCGCGTCGTTGCGCGTTTCGAAGCGACGCGGCGCGGGCGGCCGCGTAGTCTCGGACAGACTCGATCACCAGGAGAAGACGATGAAGGTATGTGTTCTGGGCGGCGGCCACGGCTGCCATGCGGCGGCCATCGACCTGCTCGAAAAAGGCCACGACGTGACGTGGTGGCGGCGCGATCGCGAGCCGCATGCGCGGCTGCGCGCGCTCGGCGTGCTGAACGTCACCGACTATCGCGGCGAGCGGGCGGTGCCGCTCGGCGACGGGCCGGGCGCGATCCGCCCGACCGACGATCTCGCCGCCGCGCTGCGTGGCGCACGGCTCGTCGTGGTGCCGCTGCCGGCCACGTCGCACGACGCGCTCGCCGCGCAGGTCGCGCCGCTGCTGGAGGACGGCCAGGTCGTCTTTCTGCCGCCCGGCACGTTCGGCAGCGTCGTGTTCGCCCGCGCGGCGGCCGACGCCGGCAACCGTTCGCGCGTCGCGTTCGCCGAAACGGGCACGCTGCCGTACCTGGTGCGCAAGCATGGCGACAACGAGGTCGTGATCAGCGCGTACGCGACGCGCCTGCCGACCGGCGTGTTTCCCGCGAACGCGGCCGGCTGGGCGTTCGACGTGCTGCGGGCCGGCTATCCGTCGGTCGAGCCGGTGGAGGATGCATTGTCCGGCGCGCTGATGAACGCGGGCCCGGTGATTCACCCGCCGCTGATCCTGATGAACGCTGGGCCGCTCGAACACTTCGACGCGTGGGACATCCACAACGAAGGCACGCAGTCGTCGATCCGCCGCGTGACGAACGCGCTCGACGCCGAGCGCATCGCGGTGCGCGAAGCGCTCGGCTACCGCGCGCCGCATTTCCCGCTCGCCGATCATTACGCGGCCGAGGGCGACGAGTGGATGTACGGGCGCGGCGCGCACGGCAAGCTGACCGATAGCGGCGACTGGCGCGAGAAGATCGATCTGCGCACGCATCGCTACATGCTCGAGGACACCCGGCTCGGGCTGTCGTTCGTCGTGTCGTGCGGGCGCTGGGCCGGCGTGCCGACGCCCGTCGCGCAGGGGCTGCTGAGCATCGCGAGCGCGGTCGCGGTGCGCGACCTGTATGCGGAAGGCCGCACGCTGGAGCGGCTGGGGCTCGCGGCGCTGTCGAAGGACGCGCTGCGCGCGCTGCTCGACGCGGGGTACGCGGCATGAAGGCGGCCGCCGATGTGACGCGCGTCCACGTGCTCGGCGCGGGACGCATGGGGCAGGGCATCGCGCTCGTATTCGCGTTCGCGGGCCTCGACGTGACGCTGATCGACTTCAAGCCGCGCGACGCGGCCGGCTCGCGCGCATTCGACGAACGCACGCGCGACGAGATCGCCCGGCCCCTGCATGCACAGGTCGCGCTGGGCCGCATCGATGCCGCGCAGGCCGACGCCGTCGTCGCGCGCATCGCGCTCGTGGCGCGGCACGGCGCCGCGGACGCGGTGCGCGACGCCGATATCGTGTTCGAAGCGCTGCCCGAAGTGCTCGAAGCAAAGGCCGACGCGCTGCGCTGGCTCGGCGAACACGTCGATGCGCACACAACGATCGCGTCGACCACGTCGACGTTCGTCGTCACCGAACTGCAGCGCCATGTCGCACACCCGGCGCGAATGCTGAACGCGCACTGGCTGAATCCCGCGCTGCTGATGCCGCTCGTCGAGGTCAGCCGCAGCGATGCGAACGATCAGGCCGTCGTCGACGCGCTCGCGGCGCTGCTCGAACGCGTGGGCAAGAAGCCGGTGATCTGCGGGCCGGCGCCCGGCTATATCGTGCCGCGCATCCAGGCGCTCGCGATGAACGAGGCTGCGCGGATGGTCGAGGAAGGCGTGGCGAGCGCCGCGGACATCGACACGGCGATCCGCACCGGCTTCGGCCCGCGCTTCGCGGTGCTCGGGCTGCTCGAATTCATCGACTGGGGCGGCTGCGACATCCTGTACTACGCGTCGACGTACCTGGCCGGCAAGATCGGCCCGCGCTTCGCACCGGCCGCGAGCGTCGTGCGCAACATGGAAGCCGGCCGCGACGGCGTCCGCACGGGCGCCGGCTTCCACGACTATGCGGCGGTCGACGTGCCAGCGTACATGCGGCAGCGGCTCGGCGAATTCGCGCGGCTGCTCGATCATCTCGGGCTGGCGCCGGTGTTCGAGAGCGCCCGGCGCGACGCCGGGCGCTGAGCGTCGCGCGGTCATGCCGGGTCGTCGCGCGAAGCGTGGGCGGGCGTGGTGCGCGTCTCGCGCATCACGCACAGCGTCGCGACGGTCACGAGGCCGAGCGCGACGAGGAACAGCGACACCGGCCACGACGCGTGGTAGCGCGCGAGCAGCGCGGTCGCGATCAACGGCGACATCCCGCCCGCGAAGATCGACGCGACTTCGTGGCCGAGCGCGACGCCCGAGTAACGCACCTCGGTGCTGAACAACTCGCCGACGAGCGCGGGCAGCGTACCGATCATCGCGCCGTGGCTCACCGCCGTGCCGACCGTCAGCGCGAGCCACACGAGCGGTGTCGCGCGCGTATCGAGCAGCCAGAAGAACGGAAACGCGCACGCGACGAGGCTCAGCGCGCCGATCAGGTACACGGGCTTGCGGCCGATCCGGTCGGACAGCCGGCCCCATGCGAGCATCGCGCCCATCTCGACGATCATCGCGATCATCACGCCGGTCAGCATCGTGCCGTTCGGGATGCCGATGTATTTGCCATAGACGAGCGAGAACGCGAGGAAGATGTACGCACCGCCGTTCTCGGCCACACGCAGCCCCATCGCGAGCAGGATTTCCTTCGGATGGCGGCGAATGCACTCGACGATCGGCAGATGCGTGTGCGCGCCGCGCTTGCCGGCCTGCTCGAAGTCGCGGCTTTCCGGCAGATGGCGGCGGATATAAATGCCGATCGCGAAGATCGCGATGCTCGCGAGGAACGGCAGCCGCCAGCCCCACGCGCGGAACATGTCGTCCGGCAGCGCCTGCGCGGCGAGAAACGCGGCCGACGACAGCACGAAGCCGCCGCCCACGCCGAGCTGGCTCCACGCCGCGTAATAGCCGCGCTGTTCGGGCGGCGCGTTCTCGCTGATCATCAGCACGCCGCCGCCCCATTCGCCGCCGGACGCGATGCCCTGCAGCAGGCGCAGCACGACGAGCGCGGCCGGCGCCCACAGGCCGGCTTGCGCGTAGGTCGGCAGCAGGCCGATCGCGAAGGTCGACGCGCCCATGATCAGCAGCGTCCACACGAGCGACGCCTTGCGCCCGTAGCGGTCGCCGACGTGGCCGAACACGATCCCGCCGAGCGGCCGCGCGACGAAGCCGAGCGCGAATGCCGCGAACGCGGCGAGACTGCCGGCGAGCGGCGATGCGCCGGGCGGAAAGAACACGTGGCCGAACACCAGCGCCGCGGCCGTACCGTACACGAAGAAGTCGTACCACTCCATCGCGTTGCCGGCGACGGAGGCGATGACGATACGGCGCAGTTGCCGGTCGGCGAGCGGCCGGGCGGCGCTCGGGGATTGCACGGTGTCGGTCGGGTACATGGCGGGCTCTGATGGGGAAGGCGGGCGCGTGCCGTCTTTGCAGCACTGCGGGCTAGTGTTGTCGGCCCGCGTCTCCCCGGTCAAATCCGCAGAAAAAGGGGAGTGTCATCACTCCCGCAAATGATGGTCGCGGCGCGCGTGGCCGTGCCCGCGCGCGCCGGGGCCCGTCACCGCTCGATCTGCCGGTTCCAGCGCGTATCCCACTGTGCGCGACGCGCGTTGATCGCGGTCCAGTCGACCACCGTGACCTTTCGCACCAGATCGTCGACGTTGCCGAGGCTTTGCTGCATCCCGGCCGGCATCTTCGCGAGGCGGTTGGTCGGGATCTGCTTGCCGGCCTCGGCCGCCTTCGTCTGCGCGGGCGCGGACAGCAGGAACTGCGCGAGCTTCTGCGCCAGTTGCGGATCGGGGTTGTTCGCGACCACGCACAGGTCGACGAGCAGCAGCACCGGGCCTTCCTTCGGGTTCGCATAGGCGACGGGGATGCCCTTGTCCTGCAGATCGCCGACGGCGGTCGGCGTGAGGGGGAACAGGCCGGCCTCGCCGGTCTGCACCATCTCGGAGATCTTCGCCGAGTTCGGGATGTACTCGACGACGTTCGGCCCGACCGTGCTCGCCCACTTGCTGAAACCGGGCTCGACGTTCTGCTCGCTGCCGCCGAGCAGCCGGTTGATCGCGAGGAAGCCGTGCAGCCCGAACGTGCTGCTCGATGCCGACTGGAACACGACCTTGCCCTTGTATTTCGGATCGGCGAAATCCATCCACGACGTCGGCGCCGCCCAGCCTTTCTCGGTGAACAGCTTCTTGTTGTACGCGATGCCGGTCATGCCGAGCTGCACGCCCGCGCCGACGTCGTCCTTCATCCGCGCGAACGGATACAGCTCCTTGAGCACCGGCGAATCGTCTAGCTTCTGGCACACGCCGAGGCTCACCGCGCGCGCCATCACGCCATCGTCGAGGAACGCGACGTGGATCTGCGGTTTGTTGCGGTTCGCGAGCAGCTTCGCGAGCACGTCCGACGACGTACCGGGCACGACGACCACCTTCACGTTGTTGGCCTTTTCGAAGTCGGGCAGCACCTGGCTCGTATAGGCCTTTTCCATGGGGCCGCCGTTCATGCCGACGTAGATCGTCTTCGTTTGTGCGAACGCGGGCGCACCGGCGCCTGCGATGCAGAGGGCGGCAGCCGCCGCGATCGTTCCGAGCAGTTTCATTTTTGGATCTCCTCTTGACGGAAAGGGGCGGTCGGCGTGGCTTGCGGGAAGAAGCGGCCGATCGAGAATGCATCGAGTGGCGTGGCGGTTTCGCCGGTCGTGACGAGATCGGCGAGCACGTCGCCGACACCGGGCGCGAGCAGGAAGCCGCCGCCGGAAAAACCGAACGCGTGCAGCAGATTCGGCGTCGTGCCGCTCGCGCCGATGATCGGGTTGTGGTCGGGCGTGCAGCCTTCGACGCCGCTCCAGGTGCGGATCAGCAGCGCGTCGCGCAAGGCGGGCAGCAGCGCGCACGCGTCGCGCATCACCGCGCGCGTCGTATCGACCGACGGCTGGCCGAATTCGCCGTCGCCGCGGCCGCGCCCGCCGCCGATCACGCAGTTGCCGCGCGCGACCTGGCGCGCATACACGCCGCCACCGTAGACGCCGAGGTTGTGCACGATGAACGGCGGCAGCGGCTCGGTCACCCACATGTTCGGGTAGATCGGCTCCATCGGTACGGCTTCGCCGAAGCGTTCGGCGATCGTGTTCGCCCAGGCGCCGGCCGAATTGATCAGCCACGTCGCGGTGTGCGTGCGTCCGCCCGCCTGTAAGTGGAAGCGCGTGCCGTCGTGGTGAACCTCGTCGACGGGCGTGTGCTCGAACACGTCCGCGCCAGCCGCGCGGGCCGCGCGCGCGAACGCGGGCGACACGAGGCGCGGGTTGGCGTGGCCGTCGGTTTCGCACAGCGAGCCGCCGAGCGCCGCGCGGCCGAGCCACGGGTAGCGGCGGCGGAATGCGTCGCCGCGCATCACCTGCAGCGGCAAGCCGTGTTCGACGGCGAGCGCGGCGTATGCGTCGAGCGCGTCGAGATCGGCGTCGCTGCGCGCGAGCCGCAAGTGGCCGGACACGACGAATTCGCCGTCGATGCCGATCAGCTCGGGCAGCCGATCCCAGATGCGCCGCGCCCGCAGCGCGAGCGGCAATTGCTCGGCCGGGCGGCCCTGGCAGCGCACGCCGCCGTAGTTCACGCCGCTCGCCTGCGCGCCGCAGTCGCGCCGCTCGAACAGCCCGGCGCGCAGCCCGCGGCGCGTCAGCGCGAGCGCGGCCGACGCGCCGACGAGGCCGCCGCCGACGATCGCGACGTCGTAATGCCGGATCTCACTCATCGCGCGCCTCGTCGGGAATCGCCGCGACGTCGTCGCCCGCGAGCGCGGCCGAGATCGGGAACGGCTTCACGGGCGGTTGCGCACGCAACCGGCCGACATCGGCGAGCGGGCGGCCGGTTTCGGCGGCCAGCACGAGCGCGGCCGCGTCGCCGCACATGCGGCCCTGGCAGCGGCCCATGCCGACGCGCGTCAGCGCCTTCAGCCGGTTCAGTTCGGTGGCCGCGCCTTCGCGCACGCAGCGGCGCAGCGTGCCCGCGTTGATCTCCTCGCAGCGGCACACGATCGTGTCGTCGGGGCAGCGGGCAGCCTGTTCGGCCGGCGGCGCGAACGCCGTTTCGAGGCCCGCGCGGAATGCACCGATGCGTGCGAGCGTACGGTCGAGCGTCGCCGCGTCGGGTTTGCCGGACGGCGCGCGCGACGCGATGCCGGCATCGTCGAGCAACGCGAGCGCCGCGCGCCGGCCCGATGCCTCGGCCGCGTCGGCGCCCGCGATACCGGCACCGTCGCCGGCGACGTAGATGCCGCGCACCGACGTGCGCCCGGCCGCGTCGCGTTCGGGCAGCCACGCGCGATTGAGCGGGTCGAAGCCGAACCGGCAGCCGGCGAGATCGGCGAGCTGCGTTTCGGAACGCAGGCCGAAGCCGAGGCCGAGCGCATCGCAGTCGAGCAGGCGCGGCGCCGCGGCCCGTGCATCGTCGCCCGCGGCACGCCATGCGAGCCCCGTCACGTGTTGATCGCCGAGCACGCGCTCGAGCGTGACGCCCGTTTCGATTGCCACGCCATGCGCGCGCAGCCAGCCGATCATGTAGAGCCCTTTCGCGAAGATCGACGGCATGCGCAGCAGCGCGGGTGCGGCGGCCGCCTGGCGGCGCAGCGGGCTCGTGTCGAGCACGGCCGCGACGTTCGCGCCGGCCTTCGCATACTGGTAAGCGACGAGGTAAAGCAGCGGCCCCGTGCCCGCGAACACGACGCGCCGGCCGATCGCGCAGCCCTGTGCCTTCAGCGCGACCTGCGCGCCGCCGAGCGTATAGACGCCCGCGAGCGTCCAGCCCGGCACGGGCAGCATGCGGTCGGTCGCGCCGCTCGCGACGATCAGGTGCGAGTACGGCACCGTCACTTCGCGGCCGTCCTGCAGCGTGTCGACGCGGCCCGCGCCGCACGACCACGCAAGCGTGTCCGGCCGATAGTCGACGTGCGGCAGCAGGGCGGCCATCGTTCGGTGCACGGCGTCGGCCTTCGCGGCCTCGAACCCGTACAGCGTGCGCTTGCCGCGCGCGAATGCGGCGCCGGCAGGCGGTTGACGATAGATCTGTCCGCCCCAGCGCGCGTTCTCGTCGATCACAACCGGGCGCAGCCCCGCGTCGGCCAGCGCCTCGGCCGCGCGCACGCCGGCCGGCCCCGCGCCGACGATCACCGGTTGCAGTACGGCGCTCACGATGCGTCTCCGGTCGCGGCCGGCCAGGCGGCCGTGAGAATTCGCATGCCTTCGGCGATCGGCGTCGAGCACGCGCGCACGCGTGCGCCGGCTTCGGTGCGCACCCAGCAGTCCTGGCATGCGCCGATCAGGCAGAAACCCGCGCGCGGCTGCCCGCTGAATTCGCTGACGCGCACGCGACGCTGCGCGACCAGAATCGCGGTGAGCACGGTGTCGCCGACCAGCGCCTGCATGGGCCGGCCGTCGAGCGTGAACGCGACGGCGGCGCGCTCGCGTTCGGCGACGCGCACGAACTGCGCGCCGTCTTCCGCGCGGTCGGTGGAACGGGAAACGGGAGTCGTCATCAATGTTGGCCGATCAGGATGCGGTTCAGGCCGTACACGCGATCGAGCAGCAGCATCGCGCCGGCGGTGATGAAGATGACGAGCGCCGACACCGACGCCATCATCGGGTCGATCGATTCGGTCGCGTACATGTACATGCGCACGGGCAGCGTGACCGTCTGCGGCGACGTGACGAAGATCGACATCGTCAGTTCGTCGAAGCTGTTGATGAACGCGAGCAGCCAGCCGCCCGTGATGCCGGGCACGATCATCGGCAGCGTGATGCGGCGGAACGTCGTCCACGGGTCCGCGCCGAGCGAGCACGCGGCCTGCTCGATGCTGCGGTCGAGGCCGGCGACGGACGCGAGCACGAGCCGCATCACGAACGGCGTGATGACGATCATGTGCGCGAGCACGAGCCACGTGAACGAGCCGGTCGCGCCGATCAGCGCGAAGAAGCGCAGCAGCGCGATGCCGAGCACGAGGCCGGGAATCACGAGCGGCGACAGCAGCAAGCCGTTCAGGAACGCACGGCCGGGAAAGGCCGCGCGGCCGATCGCGAGGCCCGCCGGCAGCGCGATCGCGAGCGACAGCGTCGCCGACGCGAACGCGAGCTTCACGCTGTTGAGAAATGCGGTGACGAAGTCGGGATAGTCCAGGATCGCGCGGAACCAGCGCAGCGACACGCCGTGGGTCGGCAGCGTCAGCGTTTCGTCGGGTGTGAATGCGACGAGCACGACGATCACGAGCGGCGCGAGCACGAACAGGATCACGAGCGTGTGGAACGCGAGGGCGAAGGGGCCGTTCTTTCTCATCGCGATGCGCCTCCGAGGCTGCGTGCGTAGCGGCGTTCGAGCACGCGGTAGTAGGTGAGCATCACGACGAGGTTCGCGGCGAGCAGCAGCACCGCGATCGTCGCGCCGAGCGGCCAGTTCAGCGAGCCGAGGAATTCGTCGTAGACGGCGGTGGCCGCGACTTTCAGTCGGCGTCCGCCGAGCAGGCCGGGAATCGCGAACGCGCTCGCCGACAGACCGAACACCATCAGGCTGCCCGACAGCACGCCCGGCATCAGTTGCGGCACGACGATGCGGCGCAGCGTCGTGAACGGCGACGCGCCGAGCGACAGCGCCGCGTGTTCGGTCTGCGGATCGAGTCGCTGCAGCGCGGTCCACACGGGAATCACCATGAACGGCAGCATCACGTGCACCAGCGCGATGACGATCGCGAAGGTCGTGTATTCGAGTTTGTAGGGGCCGAGGCCGACGAGCCCGAACGCCTGGTTCACGAGCCCGCTGGTGTTCAGCAGCATGCTCCAGCCGAACGCGCGTACGACCACCGACACGAGCAGCGGCGCGAGGATCGCGAGCAGGAACAGCGAGCGCCACGGGTCGCGCATCTTCGACAGTACGTACGCTTCCGGCGTGCCGATCGCGACGCAGATCGCCGTCGTCAGCGCGGCGATCCCGAACGTGCGCGCGAAGATCGTGTGGAAATACGACGAGCCGAGCACTTCCGCGTAGTTGCCGAACTGGAACGCGGCGATCGGGCCGGTGGCCGGGTCGAAGCGGTAGAACGTCAGGATGAACGTCATCGCGAGCGGCACGAGCACGAGCGCGGCGAACAATGCGAAGGCGGGCGCGCACATCAACCACGGCGGCGCGTAGGCGCGCCAGCTCGCGCGCGGCGCGTGGGCGCCGACGGCGCGGGGCGACACCGCGTCGGCGGCCGCCCCGGCGGGCGCGGTCGCGCCCGATTGCGCGAGCCCGGCCGGTGCGCCGTCGCTCGACAGCGGGCGGGAAGGCTGCCTCATTCAGGCCTCCCGGCGCATCACGCGCACCGCATCGCTGTGCCAGTCGATGCCGACCGGCGCGCCTTCCGCGAGCGGCTCCGCGCCTTCGTTCTGGCAGCACACGAGCACTTCGCCGAGCGCGCTGTCGACGCGGTACAGCCACTGACTGCCGAGGAAGAAGCGGCTCGTGACGGTGGCGGCGAAGCGGCCGGCATCGGGCGCGCACAGCCGCAGCTTCTCCGGACGAATGCACACCGATACCGCATCGCCCACGCGCATGTCGCGCTCCCGCGGCGGCAGCTGCGCGGCGCGGCCCGTTTCGGCGAGATCGTGCCCGAGGTCGATGCGGATCGCATCGCCGTCATGCGCGACGATCGTGCCGGGCAGCAGATTCGCCTTGCCGATGAACTGCGATACGAAGTGGTTTTCCGGGCGCTCGTACGCGCGGTACGGCGTATCGGTTTGCGTGATGCGGCCGGCTTCCATCACGACCACGCGGTCGCTGATCGACAGCGCTTCCGACTGGTCGTGCGTGACCATGATCGTCGTCGTGCCGATCTTGCGCTGGATCGCGCGCAGCTCGAACTGCATCTCCTCGCGCAGCTTCGCGTCGAGATTCGACATCGGCTCGTCGAGCAGCAGCACGGGCGGCTCGATCACGACCGCGCGAGCGATCGCCACGCGCTGTCGCTGGCCGCCCGACAGTTCGCGCGGAAAGCGGTGCGCGAGCGCGTCGAGCCGTACGAGCGCGAGCGCCGCACGGATGCGTTCGGCGCGCTCGGCCTTGTCCACGCCGCGCATGTCGAGGCCGAAGCCGACGTTCTCCGCGACGCTCATGTGCGGAAACAGCGCATAGCTCTGGAACACGATGCCGAGCCCGCGGCGGTTCGGCTTCAGGTGCGTGATGT
The DNA here is from genome assembly GCF_002959955.1 of Burkholderia sp. BE12. Lineage (NCBI taxonomy): Bacteria > Pseudomonadati > Pseudomonadota > Betaproteobacteria > Burkholderiales > Burkholderiaceae > Burkholderia > Burkholderia sp. BE12. The sequence goes on from NZ_PREY01000020.1 coordinate 69,725, forward strand.
CCTGCCCGTCGAGCGCGATGCGGCCGCGCGTGACGTCGACGAAGCCGGCGATCATCTGCAGCGTGGTGGTCTTGCCGCAACCGGACGGGCCGAGCAGCGACACGAATTCGCCTTGCTCGACCGACAGGTTGACGTCCGCGACGGCGGTGAGCTCGCCGAAGGTTTTCGTCAGATCCGTAAGCGTGAGAAACGACATGGAGAGCTCCGGGTTCGCACACCGCATGGCCGGTGCGCCGATGACGCGGACTCTAGCCAGCCATATTTCGGAGCGTCAATTTCGAATTCTGCTGAACGGGATGAATTTCGAAAAAATTCCATTCAGCGGAACGAATCGATAAATCACCCGCAAATCGTTCCGATGGATGAAGAGCGGCCGAACCGCGAAACGCGCGCGTCAATCTCGTGCACACCCGGATGCCCGCGGATTTTCGGCCGGACGACAATGGCGGCTATCGTATTCCGTTCAATGAAATCGTCGAGGAGAGCCCGCATGCAGGAACCCCATTCGCCCGGAATATCGCCGGCTGCGCGCATGCCGCACCCGGACGAGGACGTCGCGTCCGATTCCGCCGGCGCGCCCGGCACCGGCATGCTGCAGCGTGCGTTCGCGATCCTGCGCGCGCTGGCGGGCATGCAGCAGGACGGCGTGCGCGTCACGCATCTCGCGAAGGCCGTCGGCCTCACGCAGGGCACCGCGCACCGGATTCTGCAATCGCTGATCGCCGAAGGGATGGTCGAACAGGACGAGCAGTCGAAGCTGTACCGGCTGAGCGTCGACTTCTTCGCGCTCGCCGCGCAGGCCGGCAACCCGAGCAGCATGCGCACGCTGTGCCGTCCCGCACTGCTGCGGCTGTGCGCGAGCCTCGGCGAAACCATCTTCCTGCTCGTGAAGAGCGGCTTCGACGCCGTGTGTCTCGACTTGTGCGAAGGGCCGTTTCCGATCCGGTCGTTTACCGGCGACATCGGCGGACGCATCGCGCTCGGCGTCGGTCAGGGCAGCCTCGCGATCCTCGCGTTCCTGCCCGAAGCCGAACGCGAGGAGGTGATCCGCTTCAACGTGCCGCGTATCCGCGGCTACGGCGTGCTCGACGAGGTGTATCTGCGCACCGAGATCGAACGCGTGCGGCAACTCGGCTACGCCGGCCGCAACAGCGGCGTGCTCGACGGGATGGCCGGCGTCGCGGTGCCGATCCTCGATCGCACCGGTTATCCGGTCGGCGCGCTGAGCGTCGGCACGCTCGTGTCCCGCCTCGGCGACGACCGGATGCCGATGGTCGTCGAGCTGCTGCGGCGCCAGGCCGACGCGATCGGCCCGCGCACCAATCCGTTCGACGCCGCGTTGCGGCGGCCGATGCTCGGGCTATCGGCGAAAACCGTATAGCCGCGTCGGGCGTTGCCGTTTCGTCGGCGCCCGTTTGCATCGGATGGCGTTTTTCGAGGGTTATAAGACCTTTGCGCCATCTGCCTCCCGCTCCATACTTCACGTGAACGATCAAGCCGGAGCAAGCACGCGAACGCCATCACGTGTCGCGTATCCGGCCTGATCGGTCACCACATGAAAAGGAACGGAAGATGAGACTCGAGAACAAATCGGCGTTGATCACGGGTGGCACCAGCGGTATCGGTCTTGCCACCGCGAAGCTGTTCATTGCAGAAGGGGCGCGCGTCGCGGTGACGGGGCGCGACGAGACCGTATTCGAGCGCGTGAAGGCGGAGCTCGGCGAGCATGCGGTCGTGCTCAAGGGCGACGTGCGTTCGCTCGACGACATGCGCGCGATCGCCGCGGGAGTCAACGAGACGTTTGGCGGTCTCGATGTCGTGTTCGCCAATGCCGGCTGGGCGTTCCCGTCCGCAGTCGACGACATCGACGACACACTCTATGACGCCATCATGGACGTCAACGTCAAGGGCGTGGTGTACACGCTTCAAGCAGCGCTGCCGTACTTGCGCGAAGGTTCATCGGTAATCCTCAATACATCGTTCGTCGCGCAGACCGGCAAGCACGGCATCTCGTTGACCGCGGCGGCGAAGGCCGCCGTGCGGTCGCTGGCCCGCAGCTGGTCGTACGAGTTTCTCGACCGGAAAATCCGCTTCAACGCGATCGCGCCTGGCGCGATCGATACGCCTCTGCTCTTCAAGTGGGGCATGCCCGACGAATGGGTGCGTGAGCGCAAGGCCGAATTCGCCGAAGCGATTCCAGTGGGCCGCATGGGCAATGCCGACGACATCGCGTACGCGGCGCTCTACCTCGCCAGCGACGAATCGTCCTTCGTCGTCGGCACCGAGCTGGTGGTCGATGGCGGTGCGTCGCAGCTTTAAGCCTGCGCTTCACGCTTTCCGAGCCCGGCACGTCATCGCGGCTCATCCCCATTCCGATTTTCACGTCCGCCACGCCGTTCGCCGTGGCGGTTATTTCATCCGGCCCGGCGGGATTGCGCTCGCCCATGGGCCAAAGTGCAAGGAGCAATCATCATGACCGACAGTAGCGATAACCCTGTCCCGGCCGGGCACCTCACGCGGGCAGGCCGTTCGCGCCGCGATGTCCTGAAGTTCGGCAGCGCCGCCACCCTCGGCGCCGTGCTGGGCGGCGGCGCGTTGCTGGGGCGCGCCACGCCTGCGCTTGCGGAGACCGGCGGCGCGGGGCTGCTCGCGCCGAACGAGCCGCTCGACATCCTGATCGTCAATTACGACGGCGGCACGCTGCTCGACTTCGCGGGCCCCAGCGAGATTTTCCACCGGCTGCCGAATACGAACGTTCGCTACGCGAGCCTCGATGGCGGCAACGTGACGCTCGAATTCGGCGTCGTGTACGGCAAGACCGAACGGCTGGCCGACATCGACAAGACCGACCTGATCCTCGTGCCCGGCGGGTCCGATTTGTCGGCACCGATGCGGCCGGCGTATCAGGCGCAGATCCGGCGCCTCGCGGAAAGCGCCAAACACGTGACGTCGGTGTGCAACGGCTCGCTCGTGCTCGCCGCGACGGGCGTGCTCAACGGCAAGCGCAGCGCGTGTCACTGGGCCTTCGTCAACAAGCTGTCCGAGTACGGCGCGATTCCCGTTCCCGATCGCTTCGTCGAAGACGACAACGGCCGCTTCATGAGCGGCGGCGGTGTGACGGCCGGCATCGACTTCGCGCTGCGCGTGGCGGCGAAACTGCGCGGCCAGCAGGCGGCCGAGTTCACGCAACTCGTGATCGAATACGATCCCGCTCCGCCGTTCCACTCCGGTCATCCGAGAGATGCGCGGCCCGAACTCGTCGCGATGGTCGACAAGAAGCTGCCCGGCGCATCGAAGGGGCTCGCTCGCGTTCCCGGCGTTCGCTGACACGCTTGCCGGCCACGCATGCAGGTCGCCACCTCTTCAATTCAAACCCGATTCGGAACTCACTCGATGCGACAGACTCATCTTCGTACTGCTGCGCTCGCAGCATACTTGTCCTTTTTTGCATTCACGGCGCCGGCTATGGCCGGCGGTTCGCAACGTTTGCCCGAAGCGGCCATCAAGGCCGAGAACGCGCGATGGGCGGATGCCTTTGCGCGAGGGGACTACGACGCGATAGGCCGTCTCTATACCGACGACGGCGCGCTCTTGCCGCCCGGAGGCGACAAAGTCACCGGGCGCCGCGCGATCACCGAGTACTTCACCAACGGGTATGCCGGATCGAAACCCGGCACCGTATCGTTCAGCAACGACGAGTTCTACGGTAACGACCGGGTCGTGACGGAGGTATCGGATGTGGAGGTTCGCGACGGTAACGGAAAGCTCAAGATCCGCGCCAAGCAGACGCTCGTCTTCCTGAAGCAGGGCGGCACGTGGAAGCTGCATCGCGACATGTGGAACGCTTATCCGCCCGTCAACGATTGACGATTATCGACGCGCGGCGAAATGGCGCGTTGCGTACCCACGCGCCGATCATCCGTTAGCGCGACGTCGACCATGCGGCGCGCCGATCGGCAGGCGGTCGATCAGCGCGCTGCGTTCGACCGGCTCTCGCGTCGAATCGCTTGCGGCGGGTGCCCATGCAGCTTGATGAACGCTCGGCGCATCCGTTCCGGATCGGTGAATCCCACCGCCAGCGCAATCTGTTCGATCGGTTCGCTGCCGCCCTGAAGGCGCAGCCTCGCTGCTTCGACGCGTAAACGCTCGACGGCGCGGGCCGGTGTTTCACCGGTTTCCCGGCGAAACGCGCGCCCGAACTGTCGCAAACTCAAGCGGGCGGCATCGGCGAGCCGCTCGACCGGCAGCGCTTCGGCCAGATGTTCCCGGGCGAAATTCAGCGCGATGCGGATGCGATCCGATTCCGGCTCCATTTGCGACATCGCGGAGAATTGCGACTGCCCGCCGGGGCGCCGATACGGAACGACCAGAAGCCGGGAGACCTCGCGCGCGATTTCCGTACTCATATCCCGTTCGATCATGCCGAGCGCCAGGTCGATGCCGGAGGCGATGCCCGCCGACGTCCAGACATGGCCATCGACGACATAGATACTGTCGCCGTCCACCCGTGTGCGAGGGAAGCGCGACTGCAATTGCGCGGCGTAGCGCCAGTGTGTCGCCGCTCTCAAACCGTCCAGCGAACCGGTTTCCGCAAGCAGAAATGCGCCCGTACACACGCTGGCCACCCGCGACGCCTTGGCGGCCAGCTTGCTGGCCGCGGCGATATTTTCCGATGTCTGCATCGGCGCGATGTCGCCGCCGACGAACACGACGGTGTCGAACGCGCGCCTGCCGATCGGTTTCGTGTCGATCGAAAGGCCGGTATTGCCGGGAATCGGGCCGCCGGCGGGCGAGACGACGTGAAGATCGTATGGCGTATGGCCGGCGGCCGTGGCCACCTGATTGAAGGCCGACAGCGGCCCGCCAAGATCGAGCGCGTCGTAGCCGTGGCAGACGAAGAATCCAATTCGATGCATGACGAAGCAATGAGTCGATAACGACGGAATGGCGAATTTTACCGGGAACCCTCGGATCGTGCCAATTGGCTCGAAACGAGGGAAAAACGACGTTTACGCCGTCATCGATCGACTGTACCGGTTTGCGCCGCGCTTACGCGATGCCGACAGGAAGCGACGGTCAGCGACGGTAGATGAACTCGAGATCGGTCGATTCGCCGACCTTGAAATCGTACGTGCCGACACGCTTGAAGCCCGCCTTTTCGTAGAACGCGATGGCCTTCGCATTGCCCGACCACACGCCCAGCCATACCGGGCCGGGGCGCGTCGCGGCGAGATACTGGAGCGCGGCGTCGAACAACGCGCGTCCGGCGCCGGTTCCCTGCGTGCCGCGTCGAAGGTAGAGTTGATGGATCTCGCCCGCGCCGTCCGTCACTTCCGGGTGGGGAAGCTTGCACGGCCCCGCATGCGCGTATCCGACCAGCGTGCCGTCGTCGCCTTCCGCGACCCACGTCCGGCACTGCGGGTCGCCTAGCTGCTCGGTGATCGCTGCGACCGAGTACGTCCGGGCTTCGTACTCGGCCAGATCGTCCGGCGGGTAATCGATACCAAACCCGTCGTGCAGAAAGGTTTCGCGAAACGTATCGCGCTTCAATTCGGCAAGCGGGACGGCATCGGCCAGTGTCGCAACGCGGATCAACATTGAGCATCTCTCGGTTCGGTGTCGGGCCGACAGTTTATCCCGGGTGATCTCCAGCAGACGCATCGCCTAGGGCCTGTTCACGCTAATAACGGGCTTTCGCTGGCCCCCAGAAGGGCCGAGCGCAAGGATTGCGACGAAGCGAATACTCGACGTATTCGCGAGGAGCATGACGCGGCGATCGGCCCTTCTGGGGGCCAGCCCCGCGAACGAATTTTTTCAAACAGGGGAACGTGCCTTTCCGCCCGCATGGCGGCGTCGTTCGTCGTTGCAATAGCGACGGCTATTGCGCCTCCTCTCTTCTTGCCCTGCGGGCGGAAAGGCACGTTCGCAAGCCCGTTATTAGCGTGAACAGCCCCTAGCCCGTGACCGTCGCGGTCGGACGCACGACGATCTCGTTCACGTCGACATCGGCAGGCTGCGCGATCGCATACGCAATGGCCGCCGCGATCGCGTCGGGTTCGAGCGCGATGCTGCGGTACCGCGTCATCGCTTCGGCGGCGATCGGGTCGGTAATCGTGTCGGCCAGCTCGGACGTGACGACACCCGGGCAGATGCTCGTGATGCGCAGCTTGTCGTTCTCCTGCCGCAAGCCGTCGGAGATCGCGCGCACCGCGTACTTCGTCGCGCAATAGACGGCGGCCGTCGGCGATACCCGCAATCCGCCGATCGACGATACGTTGACGATCTGGCCGAAACCCTGCCGGTTCATCACCGGCAGGGCGGCCGCGATGCCGTACAGCACGCCCTTGATGTTGACGTCGACCATGCGGTCCCACTCGTCGACCTTCAGCGACGCCATCGGAGACAGCGGCATGACGCCCGCGTTGTTGACGATGACGTCGATCTGCCCGTACTCGGCGAGCGCGGCGTCGACGAAGGCGACGCTGTCGTCGCGCTGCGTGACGTCGAGCGCACGCCAGGCCGCGGTGCCGCCATCGGCGCGAATGTCGTCGGCGAGCGCGGCAAGGCGTTCGGTGCGGCGCGCGCCGAGCATCAGCCGCGCGCCGCGCGCGCCCAGATAGCGGGCGGTGGCTTCGCCGATACCGCTGCTCGCGCCGGTGATCAGGATCACTTTTCGTTCGATGTTGTGGCTCGTCATATTCGCTCCTCGGTTCGGGATGAAGAACCGACAGCATTGCGCGGAAGCGGGGGCGACCGTTATCTCGCGAGTCCACATTTCTTGCACGATTCTCCGGGAATGCGCGGAGCACGATCCGGTGCGTGGCCGCGTATGCAATTTTCCGACCCGGTAAAAAAACGCCGATTTTGCAGTGCAGCGAAAGGCGGCGACATTCGCCCGGTCGGACCTCCGTCACGAACCGAAATCGCCGATACGGCAATCATGCGGATGCCGATGGTTGACGGCCGGCGGACATGCTAGGATTTCCGTCAAACAACTCCGGAGACTGCGATGCCGTTCATCTGCGAAAACGTTGAATGTCGTGCCGTGCTGGCTCGCGGGCAGGTCAGGCCCCATCAGGAGGGCGCGGGCTGGTGCTTCTACTGCCCCGACTGCAACGCCAGAAACGAGTTGATGAATATCGGCACGGCCAGCGGCCCTGTCGAGCTGGTTCAGCCGGAGCGGGCCAGCCCGCCGCACAAGGTCGTCGCGACGGCCCGGCCGCTGGACGATGGCCGATACGCGGCGCAGTTGAGCGTCCAGCGGGCGCTCGCCGTGAAAGGCACCTACGCGGCCGAAGAGCACTGGGATCAGCTCGGCGTATTCGGCGACGCCCAGGAAGCCGTCGCGCATGCGAAGTCTTTCGCGACGGACGTGCTGCAGCGCGCGGCATAGTCGGCACTTTTCCGTGAATGAACGAAGGGCGTCGCGCGTTCGCGCGCGGCGGCCCCTTTGCGTTTTCCGCCCGCGTTCGTCAGTGATGGATATCGAACGACAAGTACTGCTACGCGATCCGCCGATACGTGCCGTTCTGAATTAGGCTCGCAAAAAATTCGTGCGTGGTCACGTGGTCGGCACCGGTGCCGGTGTCCGGCCGGCCTCTTCGCGGGCCGCGACGAGCGCGCGGATCAGCGCGCGGTCGGCCGGCGTCGCCGGCGTGAAGACCACGAGGCTCAGGTCCGGGCGGCCGGTGACCGAGAACGCCGAATAGTCGAACGCGATCCGGCCGGCCTGCGGATGGCGGATCTCCTTCGTGCCTTCGTGATGCGAATGGATATCGTGGTCCCGCCACATCGCGTCGAATTCGGCGCTCGTCGCGCGCATCTCGTCGACGAACGCCTGCACGGCCTGCGTCGCGCCGCTGCGTGCGACGTCCGCACGAAACGCGCCGACCGCGAACCGCGCGATGCGCTCCCAGTTCGGCTGCGCGGCGCGCACGCGCGAGTCGACGAAGATCAGCCGCAGGACGTTGCGCGCGGCCGGCGGCAGCGTCGCGTAGTCGGTCAGCGTCGCGGCCGCCGCGTCGTTCCACGCGACGACGTCCCACGTCGCCGTGCGGATGATCGCCGGGCTTGCGTCGAGCGAATCGAGCACGTGCTGCAGGCGCGGCGTCACGCCGGCCGGCGCGTGATAGCGCACCTCGGGCGGATGGCCGACGCCGATCAGGAACAGGTGCTCGCGTTCGGCCTCGTTGAGCATCAGCGCGCGGGCGAGCCGGTCGAGCACGTCGGCCGACGGCGCACCGCCGCGCCCCTGTTCGAGCCACGTGTACCACGCGGCGCTCACGTGCGCGCGCTGCGCGACTTCCTCGCGCCGCAGGCCCGGCGTGCGGCGGCGCGTGGCCGGCAGCCCGAGCGCGGCCGGGTCGAGTTTCTCGCGGCGGTCCCGCAGGTACGCGCCGAGCAGGTTGTCGGGGGCGTCAGCCATATCCTGTTAGTTCGTTTACCGGTAAACCGTCACGACTTCACCGCGAGCGGCCATCGGCAGATAGTAAGCCTCCATTTCATCCGGAGGTGCTGAACATGCGTGTCTTTGTTACGGGAGCGTCTGGATTCGTCGGCTCGGCCGTCGTCGCCGAACTCGTGGGCGCCGGGCACTCGGTGCTCGGGCTGGCGCGGTCCGATGCGGCCGCGGCGTCGGTTGCCGCCGCCGGCGCCGACGTCCATCGCGGGTCGCTGGAGGATCTCGACAGCCTGACGCGCGGCGCCGAGGCTGCCGATGCGGTGATCCACACGGGATTCAATCACGACTTCTCGCGCTTCGCGCAGAACTGCGAACTCGATCGTCGCGCGATCGAGACGATCGGCGCGGTGCTCGCCGGCTCGGCGCGGCCGCTGGTCGTCACGTCGGGCCTCGCGCTCGTCGCGCCCGGCCGCGCGGCGACGGAGGACGATCCGCACGTGCCGGTGTCGGCGAGCTATCCGCGTGCGTCCGAAGCGACCGCGGTCGCGCTGGAAGCGCACGGCGTGCACGCGTCGGTCGTCCGCCTGCCGCCGTCCGTGCATGGCGACGGCGATCACGGCTTCGTGCCGCGCCTGATCGCGTTTGCGAGGGAGAAGGGGGCATCGGCGTTCGTCGGCGACGGCGCGAACCGCTGGCCGGCCGTGCACCGGCTCGACGCGGCGCGCGTGTACCGGCTCGCTATCGAGCGCGGCGCGGCCGGCGCGCGCTATCACGCGGTCGACGATACGGGCGTGCCGTTTCGCGAGATCGCCGATGTGATCGGCCGCCGGCTGAACGTGCCGGTCGTCGCGAAGTCGGCGGAGCAAGCCGGCGAGCACTTCGGCTGGTTCGCGATGTTTGCCGGGATGGATGCGCCGGCAACCAGCGAGCGCACGCGGGCGTTGCTCGACTGGGCGCCGACCCAGCCTCGGCTGCTGGCCGATATCGACCGGCCGCGGTATTTCGAAAGCTGACGAGCGGCGCGACCCGCTCGCCGCGGGGGGCGGCTCAGACCGTGATGACGATCTTTCCGACCTGCGCGCCGGCTTCCATGTAGCGGTGCGCGTCCACGATGTCATCGAACGCGAACGTGCGATCGATTCGCGGCTTCAGCGTGCCGGCCGCGAGCCCGTCGACGATGAAGCGCTTCGCGCGTTCGAGCCGTTGCGCGTTGCCGGTGATCTCGAACAGCTCGTAGCCGCGCAGCGTCAGGTGGCGCGCGAGCAGGTCCATCACCGGCACCGGGATGTCGCGCGTATCGAGCGCGCCGTACTGGAAGAACGTGCCGTTGGTGGCCAGCGCGCGCAGCAGGTTCGCCGCGTCGGGGCCGCCGACCGGGTCGAACACGATACGCGCGCCGGTGCCGCCCGTGATGTCGGCTACCTGCTGCGCCAGGTCGGAGGGGCTGCCGACGATCACGTGCTTCGCGCCCGCGTCAAGCAGCGCCTGACGCTTCGATTCGCCGCGCGTCAGCGCGATCGGCATCGCGCCGACATGGTTCGCCACCTGGATCGCGGCCTGCCCGACGCTGCTCGACGCGGCGCCGACCAGCACCGCATCGCCGCGCTCGAGGCCGCCGAGTTCGATCAGCGCGCCGTAGGCCGTGACGAACATCATCCACGTCGCGGCCGCCTCCTCGAACGACAGGCTGTCCGGATGCTTGACCACCGCATGCGCGGGCACGTTGACCACCTCGCCGTACATCCCGTAGTCGGCGAACGAGAATGCCGGCACGACGCTCACCGCGTCGCTTTCGGCGAACCCCGTCACGTTGCGGCCGATCGCCGCGACCACGCCCGACGCCTCGTAGCCGAGCGACGCCGGAAAGCGCGGCGTGAACGTGTATTCGCCGCTGCGGAACATGACTTCCGCGCGATTGAGGCCGATCGCCTTCACGCGTAGCTGGAGGTCGTCGGGGCCCGGCGCGGGCACGTCGACGGTGTCGATCTGCAGGACTTCGGGGCCGCCGATGCGGTGGAAACGAACGATGCGGGTCATGGAGCGCTCCTTCGATGAACGGGTGTCGATGAAGCAGCATCGTAGGCGGGCGCCCGCGCCGGATAAACGCGCGGCCCGATCATTGATTGTTATTCGACGAATAACAATCGACGCGGACCCGTATTACGCCGGATAACGCCGCGCGAACAGCTCGGTCAGCCAGTCGATGAACGCGCGCACCTTGTCGGGCAGATGCGCGCGGTTCGGGTACAGCACCGACACCGGCTTCGGCACGGCCGGCACGCCGGGCAGCAGCTCGATCAACTGACCCGAGTCGATGCTCGGCTGCAGCGCGGGCCGCAACGCATGCACGATGCCGAGGCCGGCGAGCCCGCACGACAGCAACGCTTCCGAGTTGTCGGTGAGCAGGCTGCTCGCGAGCTTCACCGCGACGGTTTCGCCGTGCGCGCGGAACGTCCAGTCAAGCACGCGGCGATTGCGGCCGGTGAAGAAGTTGACCGCGCGATGCGTACGGAGATCGTCGAGCGTGCGCGGCAAACCGTGGCGTGCGATATAGGCCGGCGACGCACACGTGGCCATCGGCACCGCGCCGACGGTGCGCGCGACCATGCTCGAATCCTTCAGCGTCCCGACCCGCACCACGCAGTCGATGCCTTCGCCGATCAGGTCGGCCGGCTGATCGCTCGCGCCGAGCACGAGCTCGATCTGCGGATAACGCTGCTGGAAGTCGGGCAGCGCCGGAATCACGACCGTCTTCGCGAGCGCGAGCGCGATGTCGATCCGCAGCCGGCCCTTCGGCACCGCGCGTTGCTTGGGAAACGACGCGAACGCCTCGTCGATGCTGCCGAGCAGCTGCACGCAGCGCGCATGGAACGCCTCGCCCTCGGCCGTCACGCTGACGCGGCGCGTGCTGCGGTTCAGCAGCCGGACGCCGAGTTCCTGTTCGAGCTGCTGCACGGCTTTCGTGACGGCCGGCCGATGCAGTTGCAGCGCGTCGGCGGCCTGCGTGAAGTTGCCGCGTTCGACGATCTGTACGTAAATCTGCATCGTTTGCAGGCGGTCCATGGCGTTCCCGGATGGCGTGGCGAGCGGCCATCTTCGCATACCGCCGCGGCGCGGTGCGCGGCCGCCCGCCTGCCGTGCGTCATTCGACCGGATGCAGATCCTGCAGCAGCGTCGGCACGAGCTCCGACACGGTCGGGTGGATGTGCATCGCGCGGCTGATCGTCGTGTAAGGCGCGCCGGCGGTCATCACGTCGAGCATCCCGTGCACGACTTCGTCGCCGGTCACGCCGAGGATCGACGCGCCGAGGATCGCGTGGCTGTCCGCGTCGACGATCACCTTCATGAAGCCCTGGCTTTCGCCTTTCTCGACCGCCCGGCCGACGCGCGTCATCGGGCGCGTGCCGACCAGCAGCCGGCGGCCCGTCTGCTTCGCTTGCGCGAGCGTCATGCCGGCGCGGCCGAGCGGCGGATCGATGTACATCGCGTAGGCCGTGACACGGTCGGACACCTTGCGCGGATCGTCGTCGAGCAGATTGGCCGCGACGATCTCGTAGTCGTTGTACGCGGTGTGCGTGAACGCGCCGCGCCCGTTGCAGTCGCCGAGCGCCCAGATGCCGGGCACGTTGGTGCGCAACTGGTCGTCGACGGTGATGTAGCCGCGCGCGTCGGTGTCGATGCCCGCGCGGTCGAGCCCGAGATCGTCGGTGTTCGGCACGCGCCCGACCGCGAGCAGCAGGTGCGAGCCCGCGACCTCGCGGCCGCCGCCCGCGCAGTCGAGGCCGACCACGATGCCGTCGCCGTCGCGGCGCGCGCTCAGGCAGTTCGCGTCGAGCTGCACGTCGATCCCTTCGTTTTCGAGGATCTCACGCACGGCCTGCGACACGTCCTCGTCCTCGCGGCCGATCAGGCGGGAGCCCTTCTCGACGATCGTGACCTTCGAGCCGAAACGGCGGTACATCTGGCCGAATTCGAGCCCGACGTAGCTGCCGCCGACGATCACGAGATGGTCGGGCAGGAAGTCGACGTCCATCATCGTCGAGTTGGTCAGGTACGGCACCGTGTCGAGGCCCGGCATCGCGGGCACCTGCGCGCGTCCGCCGACGTTGATGAAGATGCGTTCGGCTTCGAGCACTTCGTCGCCCACGCGCACCGCGTTCGCGCGTTCGAATCGGGCATGACCCTGAAAGACGGTCGTGTTGTCGAGGCCGCGCACCCATTGCTCGACGCCGTGGTTCGAGCGGCCGGAGATCTGGTCCTTGCGGGCCTTCACCGCTTTCATGTCGACGGTGACGGGGCCGCCGATCGACACGCCGTATTCGCTGGCGCGCCGGGCGAGCTGCGCGGCGTACGCGCTCGCGATCAGCGTCTTGGTCGGGATGCAGCCGGTGTTCACGCAGGTGCCGCCGAAGCGGCCGCTCTCGACGATCGCGACTTTCATGCCGGCGCCGGCGAGCCGCGCGGCGAGCGGCGGTCCGGCCTGGCCGGTGCCGATGACGATCGCATCGAAGTGTTGCGTCATGACGTCCTCCTGTGCGGGTGCAACGAGGAAAGGGGCAGGCGCAAGCCGCATGCCGTGCCGGCGGTCGCCCGCGGGCGACGAGCGCCTATGGTAGACCCGTTGGCCGGCTGTCGCGAGCGGCGGGCGAGCGGCGCGCCGCATTGAAAAACGGCACCGCCGCGGGCGCCGCTGCGCCCAACGTCTAGTCCTTGGGCGTCCACTGCCCGAACGACACCGGCCGATGCGGGTCGGCGCGCGTGACGGTGACGTGGTCGGGCTTGCCCTCGAGCGGAAACGATTCGGTGACGATCTGGTTCGAAAAGAGCCAGCCGTGCGTGCGCGGGTCGTAGCGGAACGTGATGTAGTCGGTCCAGTGCTGCCCGCACGCGACGAAATTCTGCACGGTGAAATAGCGGCCCTTCACCGAAAAGCCGTTGTCGGCGGCATCGTCGGGGTCGAACGGATCGCACTGGCCGCCGTCGTTCGCGCGCAGCACGACCTGATCGTTGCGTGCGGCGAGCCGATACGTGCGATCGGCCTGCTCCTCGTAGATCAGCAGCGGGCGCGGCGACGGCTGTTCGCGCGTATCGACCGCGCGATGCACGACGACGAGAAAGCTGTGTCGCCCGTTGTCGAGATCGGGGCCGGCGTTCGCGACCAGCGGCTGGTAGCCAGGTGGCAATTGCGCGGCGATCGACTTCGGCAGGCCGTCGGCGCGGGCGCCGAGCGGGAGTGCGGCGAGCAGCGGGAGCAGCAGGGCGGAAAGGCGAAGAGCGCGCATGGCGGGAGGTTCGATCGAAGGAAGAAAAGGGGGACGAGCCGCGCGGGGGGACTGATCGCGCCCGGGAAACTCGGTGCCGGGCGTCGGGTTTTCGGGCGCGTCGCCGTCGAATTCGATGCCGACGGTCGGGCGCGCGTCGTCCTCGCGCGAGATCGCTTCGACGGCAACTGCAGCGGCGGGATGGCGGGCGACGCGAGTCTCGATCATGGGGCGGCGCGCAGTGACGGGAAAGAGGGTCAGCATAGCAGCGCACGACCGCTTTCGGCTACGCGCGAAGCGTGCCAGAATCAGCGGCTCGACCGTCGGAAACGACACGCAGGCGCCGGCGCAGCGGCGTCGCTGACCAAGGAGACTTCGATGACCGCATCGGCTGCCGTATTCGCCATCCTGGCTGCGCTGTTTCTCGGCGCGATGATTCCCGGCCCGAGCTTCGTGCTGGTGGCCCGCAATTCGATCGGGCTGTCGCGTCGCGACGGGCTTGCCACCGCGCTCGGCATGGGCATCGGCGGCATCGTGTTCGGCGGCGTCGCGCTGGCTGGGCTCTACACGCTGCTGCAGGCTGTCGAATGGTTGTACGTGGGCCTCAAGATCGCGGGCGGCGCTTACCTGATCTACATGGCGTCGAAGATCTGGCGCGGCGCCGACCGGCCGATCGCGATGGACGATCCGCAGGCGATGGCCGGCGGCAGCGCGCGCAAGTCGTTCCTGACCGGCCTCACGACCCAGCTCAGCAACCCGAAGACGGCGATCTGGTACGGCAGCATCTTCGCGGCGCTGCTTCCGCAGCATCCGCCGCTGTGGTGCTACCTCGTGCTGCCGCCGCTCGTGTTTGCGGTCGAATTCGGCTGGTACACGCTCGTCGCGCTGTGCTTCTCGACGCGCCGGCCGCGTGAACTCTACCTGCGCGCGAAGAAGTGGGTCGACCGCATCGCGGCCGGCGCGATCACGCTGCTCGGGCTGCGGCTGATCCTGAATGCGCCGAAAGCGGGAATCTGAGCGCTGTCATTCCCGATCCGTATCGGCGCCGGCGGCCGGTACGAACCCGCCGCGCCGCTCGCCCGAGCGCGCGTCGGCGTCTCGCGAACGCATGGCTTCCCGATGGCGCGGCCGCATGCGGGCCGCCGCCGGGCATGTTTCCCACCCCTCGTCGTCGCCCGTCGAGCCTTGCGCGACGGGGGTTCGCGTGGGTCGCACGGCGCGCCGGGCGCCGCCGCTTCCCCGATTCTGGCGGCCGACGACCCGACGACGTGTAAACTGCTGCCTTTTTTGACGGTTTGCAGCATGGTGCACGCATCTCCGCGCCCGGCGTTGAGCGGTCCGACGCTCGTCCGGCTGCTCGCGCGCCTGGCCGATGCCGACGTCGCGGAATCCCGGCAAACGTTGTCCGACCGGCTGAGCCAGTGGCTCGGCTGGACCGACGCGATCACGCTGTCGTCCGCGCTGAATGCGAGCCCGCCGGGCGTCGCGGCCGGCGTGCGCGGCTACGACGCGGAGCGCGACTGCGCCCGCGTGCGCCACGACCTCGCGCAGGCGATCACGGCCACCCGGCCGCGTACGCGGCGCCGGCCGGGCGACCTGCCGCCGCCGGCCGCCGACACGGCCGATTTCGCGGACTTTCGCCAGCGTTATCTGACCCTGCAGCAGGACATGGAAACGGCGATCGGCCAGTTGCGTGGCCGCCTGCGGGTCGCGCTCGCCGCGCGCTCGTCCGGGATGGCGCGGCTCGCGACGCTCGACACGATCATGGAGCGCGTGCTCGGCGCGCGCGAGCGCAGCCTGCTGTCGGCCGTGCCCGCGCTGCTCGGCACGCGCTTCGCGCGGCTGCGCGACGCGGAGCGGCAGGCGCTGGCCGAGGCCGAATCCGCGGCCGCGACGGCCGCTGCTGCCGATGCGCCTGCCACTGAAGGCACGGTGGCCGACATCCCGACCGTCGCGGCGATCGTGCCCGGCGCATGGCTCGATACGTTTCGCGAGGAGATGCAAAGCATCCTGCTTGCCGAACTCGAAGTCCGGTTTCAAACGGTAGACGGGCTGCTCGCGGCCCTTCGCACCTGCTAATCAACACGCTATGTCCAGAATTCGCCTTGATCTCGTTGTCTTCGTCGCCGGTCTGCTCGCAGTGGGCTGGATCGGTGCCGGCTATGTCGCGTCGAACCCGCTGGCGGCGGCCGTCACGCTGCTGATCGGCGCGTGCTACGTCGCCGGCGCATGGGAGCTGCTGCGCTACCGGCAGGCGACCGCCACGCTGTCGCACGCGGTCGGCGGCCTGACCGAGCCGCCCGCGAAGCTCGACACGTGGCTCGATACGCTGCATCCGGGCCTGCGCGGCGCGGTGCGCGCACGGGTCGAAGGCGCGCGCGTCGCGCTGCCGGGCCCGGCGCTCACGCCTTACCTCGTCGGCCTGCTGGTGCTGCTCGG
Source organism: Burkholderia sp. BE12 (assembly GCF_002959955.1). Taxonomy (NCBI): domain Bacteria; kingdom Pseudomonadati; phylum Pseudomonadota; class Betaproteobacteria; order Burkholderiales; family Burkholderiaceae; genus Burkholderia; species Burkholderia sp. BE12. The sequence continues at coordinate 85,826 of NZ_PREY01000020.1, forward strand.
CATGCTCGGCACGCTGCTCGGGATGGTCGTCACGCTGAAGGGCACGGGCGCCGCGCTCGAGAGCGCGACCGATCTCGATGCGATCCGCGCGTCGCTGATCGCGCCGGTGAAGGGGCTCGGGTTCGCGTTCGGCACGTCGATCGCCGGCGTCGCGACGTCCGCGATGCTCGGCCTGCTGTCCGCGCTCGTGCGCCGCGAGCGGATCGATGCGGCCCAGCAGCTCGACGCGAAGATCGCGACGACGCTGCGCGTGCATTCTTCCGCGCACCAGCGCGACGAATCGTTCCGGCTGCTGCAGCGCCAGGCCGACGTGATGCCGGCGCTGGTCGACCGGCTGCAGACGATGATGACGACGCTCGAGGCGCGCAGCGTCGCGTTGCACGATCGCCAGCTCGACAGTCAGCAGGCGTTTTTCGATCGGACCGAGCGGGCGTACGCGGGCCTTGCGTCGAACGTCGGCGACGCGCTGAAGGAAAGCGCCGCCGAAAGCGCGCGCGTGGCCGGTGCGGCGCTGCAGCCGGTCGTCGCCGCGACGATGACGGGGCTCGCGCAGGAGATGGCCGCGCTGCGCGACACCGTGACGGGCGCGGTGCAGCGTCAGCTCGACGGGCTGACGGACGGCTTCGAGAAGACCACCGCCAACGTGACGGCCGTGTGGAACCGCGCGCTCGACGAACAGCGCCGCGCGGGCGACGCCGTCGCGCAGCAGTTGCAGACGACGCTCGGCCAGTTCACCGAGACGTTCGCGCAGCGTTCGTCGGATCTGCTCGACGGCGTCGCCACGCGCCTCGAATCGACCGAAGGCCGCCTGTCGGACGCGTGGCGCGATGCGCTCTCGCGCCAGGAGCAGGTCGGCGAGACGCTGGCCGGCCAGCATGCGCGCGCGCTGGGCGAAGCCGCCGCGACGTTCGAACGCCATTCGAGTGCGACGCTCGCCGCGATGCGCGAATCGCACGCCGGTTTGCAGACGCAACTGGCGGCCCGCGACGAAGAACGCTTGTCGGCGTGGAACGATTCGCTCGCCGCGATGGCTGCGAAGCTCGGCGAAGAATGGCAGCGCGCGGGCGTGCACAGCGCCGGCCGCCAGCAGGAAATCTGCGACGCCCTGGCGCAAACGACGCGCGACCTTACCGCACAGGCTTCGACGTTCGAACAACGCTCGAACGATCTGCTGTCGACGATCCGCGAATCGCACACCGGCCTGCAATCGCAACTGGCGGCACGCGACGAAGAACGGCTGTCTGCGTGGAACGACTCGCTGGCCGCGATGGCCGCGACGCTCGGCGAAGAATGGCAGCATGCAGGCGTGCACAGCGCCGGCCGCCAGCAGGAAATCTGCGACGCCCTCGCGCAAACGACGCGCGACCTCACCGCCCAAGCTTCGATGTTCGAACAACGCGCGAACGATCTGCTGTCGACGATTCGCGATTCGCACGTCGGTCTGCAATCGCAGCTGGCTGCGCGCGACGAAGAGCGTCTGTCGGCATGGAACGGTTCGCTGACCGCGATGGCCGCGAAGCTCGGCGACGAATGGCAGCGCGCTGGTGTGCACAGCGCCGGCCGCCAGCAGGAAATCTGCGACGCATTGGCGCAAACGACGCGCGATCTCGCCGCACAGGCGTCGACGTTCGAACAGCGCTCGAACGACCTGCTGACGACGATCCGCGAGTCGCACGCCGGCCTGCAATCGCAACTGGCCGCACGCGACGAGGCCCGCCTGTCCGCCTGGAACGATTCGCTCGCGGCGATGGCGGCCGCGCTGCGCGACGAATGGGCGCAGACGAGCGCGCAGGCCGCCGCGCGCCAGCAGGACATCTGCGACACGCTGGCCCGCACCGCGAACGACATCACCGCGCAGGCGCAGGTTCACGCGAGCGACACGATCAACGAAATCGCGCGTCTCGTGCAGGCCGCGTCGGAGGCGCCGAAGGCTGCGGCCGACGTCGTCGCCGAGCTGCGCCAGCGCCTGTCCGACAGCATGGTGCGCGACACCGCGACGCTCGAGGAGCGCAGCCGCCTGCTCGCGACGCTGGAGACGCTGCTCGGCGCGGTCAACCACGCGTCGACCGAACAGCGCGCCGCGATCGACGCGCTCGTCAGCACGTCGGCCGATCTGCTCGACCGCGTCGGCGCGCGCTTCAACGACACCGTCGACACCGAGACGCGCAAGCTCGATTCGGTGGCCGCGCAGGTCACGGCCGGCGCCGTCGAAGTGGCGAGCCTCGGCGACGCGTTCGGGATGGCCGTGCAGGTGTTCGGCGAATCGAACGACAAGTTGCTGACCCATCTGCAGCGCATCGAGGCCGCGCTCGAGAAATCGCTCGCGCGCAGCGACGAACAGCTCGAGTACTACGTCGCGCAGGCGCGCGAAGTGATCGACCTGAGCGTGATGTCGCAGAAGCAGATCGTCGAAGACCTGCAGCAGCTCGCCGGCCGGCGGGCGCCCGTCGGAGCGTAACGCATGCACGACGAAATCGACGGCGGCGCGCAATCGGCGCCGGTGTGGCCCGCGTTCGCCGACCTGATGTCGGTGCTGCTCGGCGCGTTCGTGCTGATCCTCGTCGGCGTGATCGGCATGCAGCTTCAGCTCACGTCGAAGCTCGAGGAAGCGGTGCGTGCGCGCCAGCTCGAGGCGCAGCAGCGCAAGTCGCTCGAACAGGCGCTCGCCGGGCCGCTCGCGGCCGGCCGCGTGACGCTCGTGAACGGGCGCATCGGGATCAGCGGCAGCGTGCTGTTCGCGCTGAACTCCGATCAGTTGCAGCCCGCGGGCCGCGACCTGCTGAAGACGCTGGCCAGCCCGCTGGCCACGTACCTGAAGACGCGCGACGAGATCCTGATGATCAGCGGCTTCGCGGACGACCAGCAGGTGCACGCCGGCAACCGCCTGTTCGCGGACAACTGGGAACTGTCGGCCAAGCGCGCGTTGACGGTCACGCGCGCGCTGATCGATGCCGGCGTGCCTGCGTCGTCGGTGTTCGCGGCCGCGTTCGGTTCCGAACAGCCGGTCAGCTCGAATGCGGACGATGAAGGCCGCGCGAAGAACCGTCGCGTGGAAATCGCGCCGGTGCCGCGCAAATCGGCGTCGAACGGAGGAAAGGCAAAGTGACGGGCGACGTGACGCACGTGCGCGCGACGCTCGATGCATGGCGCGAGCAGGGCGCCGATCGGCTCGATCCCGTGCGGTTTCACCGGATCGACGCGCTCGAACGGCGCGCGGCCGTGCTCGACGGCGCCGCACGCGCGCTGCTCGACGCGCGGCTGGCGACGCTGATCGAAGGCTTCGCGGAGGTCGTCGCGTGCGCCGATGACGCCGATACCACGCGCGACACGGTGGAAGTCACGGCGCGCGCGCCCGCGCGCGGCGCGCTTGCCGCGCTCGTCGAAGGGCTCGCGCGCGATGCGCAGGCCGACCGGCGCGGGCTCGATCCCGAACTGGTCGATTACTTCCGTACGATGTGGTCGAAAGTCCGCACGGAACAGCAATATCGCCAGTCGCTCGACCAGGTGCCGCGCAACGCGGGGCCGCTCAATTCGAACAGCCTCGTGCACCGCTCGCTCGCGACGATGCGCGAGCTGTCGCCGGACTATCTGCAGCAGTTCCTGTCGTACGTCGATGCGCTCGCATGGCTGGAGGATCTCGCCGGCGGCGGCGCGCAGCCCGAGAAGGAGGCGCCGCGCGCGAAGGCGGCCCGGCCCGCGAAGAAGGCGACGCGCGCGAAGGCGCGATAACGCCACGCCGCGCGCGCTCAGGCGTGCGGGTTGCCCAGGGCCGGCGCCGGATCGTCGATCGCCGCGCGCAGCGCGTGCAATGCTTCGACGAGCGCCGACGCGAACGGCGAATGTGCGGCGATGCCCGCCGCGTCGAGCCGGCTCCCGAGGATCGGCAGCGCGATCGATGCGGGCTCGACGATGCGCGCCGACATCACCGACAGCGTTTCGCGCAGCGCCGCGTCCGCATGCGTCGCGCGCGGCGACGCGTTCAACACGGCCACGGGCTTGTACACGACGGCCTCGCATCCCACGACCCAGTCCAGCGCGTTCTTCATCACGCCGGTTACGCCGTGCGCGTATTCCGGGCTGGCGATCAGCACGCCGTCGGCCGTGTTCAGGCGGTCGATCAGATCGCGCACCGCGGCGGGCGTCGGGTATTCAGTATCCGGATTGAACAGCGGGAATTCGCCGAGACGATCGAAGCGTGCGATGCGCATGCCGCGCGGGGCGACGAGCGCGGCCGCATCGAGGAGCGCCGCGTTGTACGACTGCGCGCGGAGGCTGCCGCACAGCGCGACGATGTCGAGTGGGCGGGTGACATCGGTTCGGGGATCGATGGTCATCGAACGGCGTTTCGATTGGCGGTTGAGCTGGCGCGTCGCGCGGGTTCGACGGATTATCGCATCGGTGTGCGGGCCGCATCGCTTATCCCGGCCGCGCGCGCGAATTCACCGATTCCCCACCCGCTCCCCAGCAACAGCCGCCGCGTATGCAGCGCACCGTGCACGTCGTCGGCAACGGTTTCGCCGAGATAACGCAGCGCACGGCCTTCGACATCGACGAAGCCATGCCGGTAATCCTGCGCGAGCGCCGTCCACAACCGCGCGGCGCCGACCGACTGGCGCGCGCCGCTCATCAGGCACAGGCCAGCGTCGAGTCCCCAGCGGTACAGCGTCGTCGCGAGACCCTGGCGTTGTGCCGAGCCCCGCAGCCGCGTATGCGGTGCGCGCAGGTAGCGGTCGGCGCGACGCGGGAGTTCGGGCAGGCGGTTGAACACCGTATAGCCGGCGAGCTGGCGCGCGGCCGGATCCTCGACATACAGGAAGTATTCGCCGTCCGCTTCGCGATGGCGGACGATCAGGCCCGAGCGGCCGAGCGCGACGGCCGGCAGCCCGTGCAGGCGATGGCCCGGCTGGTGGAGGCGTTCATAAAGGGTGTCGAGTTCGTCGTCGATGTCGTGCTGGGAATGCTGTACGTCGATACGCATGGCAAAAGCCGCCCGTCCCGGGCGGTTCGGGAAAGAGGTTCATCGCAAAAGGGAACGGAAGCGGGTGCGGCCCCCGGGCTCGGCGAAGCGAGCCGGGGCCGCGAATCAGCTGGGGATGTGCTGGAAACCGGCGGCGATCGCGGCGAGGCCCGCGATGCAGAGTGCGAACAGGATCAGGACTTTGTGGATCACGCCTCTTTCCTCATGAATGCGCGGCGCCGGCGGGCGGCGTCGCGGAGACGGTGAGCGGCGGGCACGGCCCGCACGGCCGTCGTGCGGGACGACGGTCGGGTGTCCGGCGACGGATCGGACGCGGACGGCCAGCACCATACGCGACGCGTCGGAGGCAGGCAATCGGACTGACGGAGAAAGGCGACGAAAAGCGCGGAATCGCGGTGTTTCGCGACAATTGGCCGCATGGGCGGACTGAAACGTCAGGAGGTCCACGCGCAAGCACATCGCCAAGCGCTGGCGGGCGTGTATAGAAAGATGTCGCTGCGGGTGCGACGCCCGCGACAGGCAGGTCGACACCCGCGCGAGGACCGGAGCGGCATGAATGGCCGCTCCGCTCGCTCCGTCACACCGCCTGCCGAGCGCCGAACGCCTGCCGGATCCGCGCGAACAACCCGTGCTGCGCGATCCATTCGGCATACGCGCGATAGTCGGGATCGCGCATCAGGTGGCGCTCTTCCGTCTTCGCACGCGTGTAGTAGATCAGGTTGACCGCGACGAGCCCCGCGCAGTGCATGAGCCCGATCTGCCAGCCGAGCGGTTCGACGAACGGCACCGACACCATCCAGTACGACAGGTTCTTCGTGATGTAGGCCGGATGCTTCGTGAGGCGATACGGGCCCGACGTGATGATCCCGCGGTGGGTGAGGTTCGAGAACCGCAGCCCGAACGAGATTGTGCACAGCGCGTAGGTCAGCAGCAGCAGGATGATCGTCGCGCCCCAGATCACGCGCAGCGTCGGCGCCGACAGCAGCCAGTTGTCCCAGAACACCGAGCCTTCGTAGCGGATGTAGTTGTTCGAGATCAGCGACCAGAACGGCTGATAGCAGATCAGCGCGGCCACCCAGCCGAGCGTCGTCGGCTCGACGGTGCGCACGTGGCTGTCGAGGATGCGGAACGTGCACAGGTAGCCGACGGTGCCGAACATCAGGTCCATCGTGAACGACAGGTCGTACATGAACACAAAGGTCGCGATCGTCATCGGCGCATGCATCGCGTTCGCGAGCGACGCGCTCAGGTGATCGGCGTCCTTCGACAGGTAGACGGTCATCAGCGGCAGGAAGAACGCCTTCACGCCCCAGCCGGCCAGCATCTCGCGCACGGGCTTCCAGCTCGCGGGCTGCTCGTGACGAAACAGGAAGCGGCCCCACAGCAGGTACGCGTCGTCCGTCTCGCGCTGGTGGCGGTCCATCCACGCGAAGTAGAACGGCGCGGCGACGATCACGTACGGCGCAAGCGAGCGCAGCAGCGACCAGAACGGCAGGTAGAACGCGCCGTGGTATTCGGGCAGCAGCCAGTAGAGGAGGCCGATGCCCGCATAGATCGACGTCAGCGCGCCGAGCCGTGTCGCCACGCGCGCGATGCCGAGCGACCGGACGGCCTGCCGCGACAGCCCCGCGCTCGGGCGCAGGTAGACACGCGAGATGAAGAGTTCGTGCAGCGCGATCGTGCCGATGATCGCGAGGCTCGCGATGACCGCGCGGGTGGCCGCGTCGAGGGCCGGGTGGTCGCGCGTGGTCCACAGCGCGAAGAGTCCGGCCGTGATGCCGAGCAGGCCGGCGCGCAAGGGCGTGGCGGAGCGGGGTGGGCGGTCCGGGGCAGCGACGACGCCGTCGAGCGTGGAATTCATGATCGGATCCTCGTGGGGATGAGGGCCGGCGCCCCCGCTTGGCGGGTGGCGCCGGCCGTCGGCCGGGCTGTTTATGGATGCGCGCCCGGCCATTGGCCTGTCGTTCTGATACGTGATGCGTTGAAGCTTACTTCTTGGTGCCGCCGCCCAGCAGACCGCCGAGCAGGTTGGTCACCGGCGACAGCAGGTTGCCGGTGCCGCCTGCGGTGGCGCCGCCCGTGCTGCCGGTCAGGCCGGTCACCACGGAGCCGCTGCCGCTCGGCGTCGTCACGGTGCCGGCCGCGCCGCCGGGGCTGACCGTGCCGGTGGCGCCGGCCGAGCCGGCCGGCGTTCCCAGCGCACCCGTGAGCGTGCCGACCGGGCCGCTCGTCAGCAACCCGCCGACCGTGCCGGACAGGTTGTCGCCCGGCGTCGTGACGGTGCCGGTGAGGCTCGCGCCGAGCGGCGTCAGCGAGTTGACGAGGTTGGTGACCGGCGCCAGCAGGCCGCCGAGGCCCGCGCCACCGGTACCGCTGGTGCCTCCGGTCCCGCTCGTTCCGCCCGTGCCGCTGGTGCCGCTCGAACCGATGCCGCCGAGTGCGCCCGTCACCGTCCCGAGCAGGCCGGTGATCGGCGCGAGCGGGCCGCCGCTGGTGCCGCTCGTTCCGCTGGTGCCGCCCGAACCGCTCGAGCTGCCGCCGCCGAGGCCACCCGTCAACGTGCCGAGCAGGCCCGTGATCGGGGCGAGCGGATTGCTGCCGCCCGTGCCGCTGCTGGAACTGCCCGCGTTGTTGGCGTTGACGAGGCCGCCCGTCGACGTCACCGTGTTGCCGAGTTGCCCCACGACGCCGCCGAGGCCCGTGCCGACCGGGTTGTCGGTCGCGCCGCCGACCTTCGTGCCCGCGAGCGCGAGGCCGCTGCCGAGCGTGCCCAGCAGGCCGTTCAGCGGCGTGCCGAGCAGCGTCGCGCCACCGAGCGTCTGCGTGACGCCCGGCGTCGTGGCGCCGCCGGTCAGCGTGTTCGTGATCGGGTTAATCACCTTGCCGAGCTGCGTTTCGAGCTGCTGGACCGGCGAGCTGTTCAGGGCCGTGTTCAGCGCCGATGCGGTCGAATTGACCGCGGTGCCGACCGTGTTGACGAGGCTGCCGACCAGGGTCGTCGCCGGCGCGAGCGGCGACAGCGGACCGGTGCCGAGGTTGTTGACCGCACCGCCGGCGCCGGTCAGCAGGCCGGTGGTCGACGTCAGCGTCGGTCCGAGCGGGTTCGCCGACACGCCGATCGAACCGAGGCCGGCCGCGACGCCGTTGCCGAGCGATTGCACGCCGCTGCCGAGGCTGCCGACAGCGTTGCCGATGCTGGTGGCCGTGGTCGGGTTCGTGCCGGGAATCTGCACGCCGCCGATCTGAGCGCCGCCGTTCACGACCGTCGTGCCGAGCGCCGTCACGAGGTTGCCGGATTTCTGCAGGACATTGCCCAGGGGGGTGACGCTGGTGCCGGAGGTGCCGGAGGTGCTGCCGGACGTACTGCCCGACGTACTGCCCGAGGTACTGCCGGAGGTGCTGCCCGACGTACTGCCGGAGGTGCTGCCCGACGTGCTGCCGGAGGTGCTGCCCGACGTGCTGCCGGAGGTGCTGCCCGACGTGCTGCCCGACGTGCTGCCCGACGTGCTGCCGGAGGTGCTGCCCGACGTGCTGCCCGACGTGCTGCCCGACGTGCTGCCCGACGTGCTGCCGGAGGTGCTGCCGGACGTACTGCCGGACGTACTGCCGGACGTACTGCCGGAGGTGCTGCCCGACGTGCTGCCGGAGGTACTGCCGGAGGTACTGCCGGAGGTGCTGCCGGACGTACTGCCGGAGGTACTGCCGGACGTACTGCCGGACGTACTGCCGGAGGTGCTGCCCGACGTGCTGCCGGACGTCCTGCCGGACGTACTGCCCGACGTGCTGCCGGACGTGCTGCCGGACGTACTGCCGGAGGTGCTGCCCGACGTGCTGCCAGACGTACTACCCGACGTGCTGCCCGACGTACCAGAAGTACCCGACGACCCCGACGACCCCGAACTACCGCTGCCCGAAGTACCCGAAGTCCCCGAACTACCGCCCGTCCCCGACGTGCTCGGCTTGATCGTCGGCGGGGTCGTCGGTCCATCGACCGAGCCGCAGCCGTACAGCGCGAGGAGTGACGAGACGGCCATCGTTACCGTCGTCTTCTTGAAGAAAGTGTGCATGTTGGCCTCGACATTGGAAGTGTGTCCAAGCCTTCACTGCAAATTCCGCGCCATGAAAGGTTTCGCGAAACGGTGTCGCGATTTGTTGCGGAAATCGGGAATATCGATGCGATTTAAACGGAGGAATGGCGGTTTCGCGCGGCAGGCGCGCGCGGTGCGTGAACGTCCCGGCTGCGATGTTCCCGTAAGGCGCCGTAACGCGCGGCCGGATGTTACGTAGCGTTCGGCCGTCCGCGACGCGAACGGCCGCGAACCGAGCGCCGCATCTTTGACGAAACCCCGCCGCGCGCATGAACATGGCAGGACATCTCTCGGCTGCCGGCGACGCCGAAGCGGCCCCGACTCCAACCAGGACACGGACATGAGCGAACAGGACAGGGAATACGGCAAGGCGCGGCGGATCGACGTGATGGGCGAGGCGTTCGTCGAGCGCGCGATGCGCGACCTCGACGGATTCTCGCGTCCGCTGCAGGACTGGCTGAACGAACATGCGTGGGGCAGCACGTGGCAACGGGGCGGGATCGACCTGAAGACGCGCAGCCTGTGCACGTGCGCGATGCTGGCGGCGCTCGGCCGCGGCACGGAGCTGAAGGGGCATATTCGCGGCGCGCTCAACAACGGCGCGAGCCTCGTCGAGATCCGCGAGGTCTTGCTGCACAGCGCGCTGTACGCCGGCGCGCCGGCCGCGGTCGAGGCATTCCGCAGCGCGCGCGAGGTGCTCTCGGATCTCGGCTTGTCGATCCCCGACGACGAAGCCTGATTCCGCCGCGGCGCCGGCTGCCCGGCGCGGAATCGGGCCCCGCGTCGTTGCCGCGATCTACGCGATACGTACTGACTGCGCGGCGACGTCGACCGGCGCGGCGGCGATTTCGAGCAGCCAGTCGGCCGTCGCTTCGGGAATCGTGACCGGCAGCATGTGCCCGCCCTCGACGACCTTCAGCCGCACGCGCACCGATTTCTTCGCGAGCGCGTCGCCGTGCTCGCGCCAGTTCAGGATCGGATCGGCGCGCCCGTACAGCACGTCGACCGGCAGCGCGAGCTCCGCATAGAGCCGCTCCATCGCGGGCAGGTCGACGGGCGCCGACAGCAGGTCCGTCGCCGTCGCGTAGAACACGTGCGGGCGCATCCCGAGCAGGCCGCCGCCCTTCACCGGGAAGTCGCGCGGCACGTCCTCCGGCGCGAACACCTGACGCACGGCCTTGCGGCCCGTCAGGATCGTCAGCGGGATCGCGAAGGTCCACGACACGAAACGGCGCACGAGCGGCGACGGCAGCATCAGCGGCTTGAACGGCGCGGGCGGTTCGGTCTGCTCGTGCGACAGCGGCGCGATCAGCGCGAGCCGGCTCACGCGGTCCGCATGGTTGAGGCCGACCGCGAGCGCAATCGCGCCGCCGAGCGAGTGGCCGACCAGCACCGGCTTGTCGAGCTTCAGCGCGTCGATGAATGCGGCGACCGTGCGGGCCTGCGCGAACACGTTCGCCTGCGAGGCCGCGCCGCGCAGCGAGCGGCCTGCGCCCGGCCGGTCGAGCAGGATCACGCGATGCCGCTGCGCGAGCCGCGTGAGCGGCAGGTACGCGAAATTGCGCCATTGCCCCGCCAGCCCGTGGACGAACACGATCGGCGGCCCGTTGCCGTATTCGACGTAGTGGATGCGGTCGCCGTCGATGTCGACGATGCGCCCTTCGGGCGGAAACGCGCGCGTCACGCGACGGGCCACGTAACCGGAAAACAGCGCGAGCGCGGCGAGCACCGCGACGACGCCGAGCAGCACGTTCTGGATCAGATGGAGCACAGGAGTCATGTCGGCCTCAGCGGGTTTCGAGTGCGGGTTCGGCAGCCGGCGCGAGGGCGGCCGGGCCCGATTTGGCGCGGCGCTCGAAATGCATCGCGGAATCGGCGAGCGCGCTGAACTTCAGCGAGGCGAGATCGAGCACGTAGTTCTGGTGGAATTTCCACGGCTTGCGGTGCCCCTGCTTCGGCAGGATGCCGGCCGCGCGCTGGATGTAACCCGAACTCAGGTTGACGGCCGGCACGTCGCCGAGATCGCCGGCGCCGAGCCGCGGCACGCACGTGTCGTACCCGTTTGCGCGCATGTGATTGAGCAGCCGGCACACGTAGCGCGCGATCAGCTCGGCCTTCAGCGTCCACGACGCATTCGTGTAGCCGAATGACGACGCGAGGTTCGGCACGTCGCTGTACATCATCCCCTTGTACGACACCGTCTCCGGCAAATCGACCGCGCGGCCGTCGACCGTGACCCGCGCGCCGCCGAGCATCTTCACCTTCAGCCCGGTCGCGGTGACGATCACGTCCGCGTCGAGCTGCTGGCCGCTTTTCAATTTGAGGCCGGTCGGCGTGAAGCGCTCGATCTCGTCGGTGACGATCGATGCACGGCCCGCGCGAATCGCCTTGAACAGGTCGCCGTTCGGCACGAGGCACACGCGCTGGTCCCACGGCATGTAGCGCGGCGTCAAGTGCTTCGCGACGTCGAAGTCGGGGCCGAGCTGCTTGCTGGCCGCGCGGATGATGAATTGCTTCGTCCGGTCGGGCTTGCGGCGCGACACGTTGTACAGGTACATCGTCAGCAGGACGTTCTTCACGCGTACCAGCCGGTGCGCGAGCCGCGACGGCAGCACGCGGCGCAGCGCGTTCGCGATCTTGTCGCGCGCGGGCAGCGACACGATGTAGGTCGGCGAGCGCTGCAGCATCGTCACGTGCCGCGCATCGGCCGCCATCGACGGCACGAGCGTGACGGCCGTCGCGCCGCTGCCGATCACGACCACGCGCCGGTTCGCGTACGACAGATCCTTCGGCCAGTGCTGCGGATGCACGAGCTGGCCCTCGAACGTGTCCATGCCTGCCCAGTCGGGCAGGTAGCCGGCGTCGTAGTCGTAGTAGCCGCTGCACATGAACAGGAAGCGGCAGGTGTAGACGAGCGTGTCGGTCGCGCCGTTTTGCGTGCGTTCGATGCGTACCGTCCAGCGCGCGCGGTTCGAATCCCAGTCGGCTGCGACGACCTTCTGACCGTAGCGGATCGTCTCGTCGATGCCGTAGGTGCGCGCGGTGTCGCGGATGTAGTCGAGGATCGTCTGCCCGTCGGAGATCGCCTTGTCGCTGTGCCACGGCCGGAAGCTGTAGCCGAGCGTGAACATGTCGGAATCCGAACGAACGCCCGGATAGCGGAACAGGTCCCAGGTGCCGCCGATCGCGTCGCGCGCCTCGACGATCGCCACGCTCGCATGCGGGCAGCGATGTTTCAGGTGATACGCGGCGCCGATGCCGGACAGGCCGGCGCCGACGATCAGCACGTCGAGGTCGTTGCCATCACCATGGTCGCGGCGAGCGCTGGGGGCGGGCGGCGCGTCGCGCCGGTCGGTCGTCGTCGAGGTCATGCGGGGTCCTTCGTCGGCGTGGTGGGGTGTGCGGCCGGGGCGTGGGCGCGTTCTCCCACGGGGACTTCCTTCGGGCGGAGGTTGCGTGCGCGGGCGCGGCGCACGTGGCGCAGCATCAGCCACTGGTAACTGGCGCCGAGCAGCCGCGCGATCCTGTCGAGCCGGCGCGCGTCGGCGCCGACCAGCACGCGGCGCGCATTGCGCTCGACGCCCGCGAGGATCTGCCGCGCGGCCTCGTCGGCCGTCGTCGCGTTGATCAGGCGGTTGGCCTGGCGGCGATGGGTCGCTTCGTCCTGCCCCGTCAGTGCGTGGATGCTGGTATCGACGCGGCCCGCGTCGACGATGTTCGTCGCGACGCCGCCCGGATGCACGGAGGTCGCGCTCACCGGCGCGCCGTCGAGTTCGAGTTCCATCCGCAGCGCCTCGGTGAAGCCGCGCACCGCGAACTTGGTCGCGTTGTACGCGCTTTGCGTCGGCATCGCGACGAGCCCGAACAGGCTCGACGTGTTGACCACGTGCCCGTCGCCCGACGCGCGCAGATGCGGCAGGAACGCCTGCGTGCCGTGCACGACGCCCCAGAAATTGATGCCGACGATCCATTCGAGATCGGCGATGCGCGCGGTTTCGGCGCTGGCGGCCAGCGACACGCCCGCGTTGTTGAAGATCAGGTTGACCTTGCCGTGTTCGGCGCGGACGAACTCGGCCCACGCGAACACGGCGTCGCGGTCGGCGACGTCGAGCCGGCGCGTGCTCACGCGTACGCCGTGCCACGTACACGCGGCCGCCGTGCCGGCGAGACCGGCATCGTTGACGTCGGCGAGCGCGACCTCGCAGCCGCGCCGTGCGAGCTCGACCGCGAGGCTGCGGCCCATGCCCGAACCGGCGCCCGTGATCGCGGCGACCTTGCCGGAAAACCCCTTCATCCGTCGTCCCTCCCGTTCCGCTTGCGCTGCATCGGCGGCGCATCTATTGTGGTGTTTGTCGTCACCACTTTAGTTTTCGGGTGTCCTGATGTCAAATAGCGGAATGGAGAAAGCACTCGAAACGGAAAAAAGAGGCCGGTCGTATGGCGGCGTGGCGCCCGAGGTACGGGCCGCCGAGCGGCGCGACGCGTTGATCCGCGCGGCGACGCGCGTGTTCGGCACGGTGGGTTTTCGCAAGGCGACCGTACGGTCGATCTGCCAGGAAGCGAAGCTGAACGATCGCTATTTCTATGCGGCGTTCGACAGCACCGAGGATCTGTTGCGCTGCACCTATCTGCATCACGCGCAGCAACTGCATGACGCGGTCGCGCAGGCAGTCGCCGCGCGCGGCGGTGAACTGCGCGAGCGCGTCGACGCGGGGCTCGCCGCGTTCTTCGCGTTTCTGCGCGACCCGTGCGCGGCGCGGGTGTTGCTGCTCGAGGTGATGGGCGTGAGTGCGGATACCGACATGGCGTATCAGCGCATGCTGATCGACTTCGGCAAGCTGATCATGGCGATCGGCGTGCCGCGCGAGCCCGTGACACCGGCGGAGCGCACCGAGCAGCGGCTGATCGGGCTGGCGCTGGTGGGCGCGATGACGAACGTCGGCGCCGCGTGGCTGCTCACCGAATACCGCGATCCGGAGGCGCAGGTGGTCGCGAGTTGCAGGAAGGTGTTGCTGGGGACGTTGGGGGAAGCGGGCGGGTAAGTCAATTTGTAACAGCCCTTGTTGATCATCTCATCCTGAGATAATTTCGTTGGATGCGAGTGATCTCAAACAAGGCTTTGGTCGACTTTGCCGCAATTCATGCGGATGCAGCTGTTCCGCTGCAGATGTGGCGCAGGACGATCGAGGGTAGCTTTTTCACGAACTTTGCCGACGTTAAGAACGCCTTTAATGCGACGGACAAGGTTGGGAATTTTTACGTGTTCGACATTGGCGGGAACAAGTACAGGCTGATTGCCGCCATTCATTTCAACACGCAGAAGCTATATGTGCGGGAAGTCATGACGCACAAGGAGTACAACAAATGGAAGCCCTGACTTTTTCACGGAACGACATCGACGAGTTGGTCCGCCACTTCGAAGCTATCTCGCTCAAGGTGCCACTTCACCCGATCACCTCTGAGCGGGATTATGACTTTGCCGTGCGCGCGCTTAACGCATTGCTCGATGCCGGAGCGGCTGACGAACATCACGGGCTTGCTGCGCTTGCGGATACGCTCGGGGAGTTCATCAGCGAATATGACGACGCGCATCACAGCTTGCCGGAGGCATCTGCGGTCGACGTGCTCAAATACTTGATGCTGGAGAACGACGTTCGCCAGGCGGACCTTCCGGAGATTGGCAGTCAGGGCGTTGTTTCAGAGGTATTGAATGGGAAACGCGAACTGAACGTGCGTCAAATTACCGAGCTATCCCGGCGATTCAAGGTAAGTCCCGCAGCGTTCTTCCCTGTCTGAGCGCAAGTCAGCTCAAGACGGCGTCAGGAAGTTTTCCGCGGGTGGGGCTCACGCACTGCCCCGCACGAACCGGTCATACCCGGCGACACCCGATTTCAGCACGCCGCGCTCGTCCCAGTCGTCCCAACCCGGAAACCGCAACGGCCTGTCCGTCCGCCAGTTCGCGAGCCGGCGCGCGAGATTGTCGCGGTGCGCGGCCAGTTCGGCCGCCAGCGCCGCATCGTCCTGATACGCATAGCCGCCGCGCGCGTCCTGCACGCCATGCGCGAGCACCGGCGACAGCACGCCGTACCCCATGTAATGCAGCGAGTAATGAATCGGCCACAGCAGCAGGCCGATGTCGCCGCTGCGCCCGCCCGGGCCGAACGTCGCGGCCGGCGCGCCGGTCGTGACCGAGCAGATCGCCCGCCGGCCGCGGAAGCGGCCGCGGTCGTAGCGGCGGCTACCCGTGTACAGGGCGCCGTTCACGAACACGCGATCGAACCAGCCCTTCAGCATCGCGGGCGCCGCATGCCACCAGATCGGAAACTGGAACACCAAGAGATCGGCCTGCTCGAGCCGGGCGATCTCCCGGCGTACGTCGGCGGGCAACGTGGCATGTGTGCTGGCGTGGCGCTGCTCGACCAGCGCCGAGAACACGTCGGGGTTCGCGCGGCACGGGTAGTGGCGCGGCGCCTCGACCGGATCGAACCCGTCCGCATAGAGATCCGACACGGCGACGTCGTGGCCGAGCGCGCGCATCGTCCGCGCGGCGGTGTCGCGCAGCGCGGCGTTGAACGAGCGCGGTTCGGGATGGCAATGAACGATCAGCGTGTGCATCGGCGGCATTCCTCGTGACGTGTCGGTGAAGGCGGTTTGCGTCGGTATTTGCCTGATACGGTACGCGTTGCGAAAATGAACGGGAATTAGCCAGTTTTGCAAACGAGGCTTGCATGAATGAACAGCGGATGTCCTGGGACGACTTGCGGCTCGTGCTGGCCGTGGCGCAGGCGGGATCGCTCGGGGGCGCCGCGCGCCGGCTTGGCGTCAGCCACGCGACGGTGTTCCGCCGCCTGGCGGCGATCGAGGCCGCGCTGCGCGTCAGGTTGTTCGAGCGGACCCGAACCGGGTACGCACCGACGTCGGCCGGCGCGGACGTGGCGGCTGCCGCCGAGCGGATCGAGGACGAAGTGCTTGGCGTTGAGCGGCGCGTGGCGGGCCGCGACGTGCGGCCATCGGGTACGGTGCGCGTGACGACGACCGATACCCTGCTGTCGGGCCTGCTGTCGCCGGTATTCGCGGCGTTCCGGCGGGCCTGCCCGGAGATCGGGCTGGACGTGTCGGTATCGAATGCGGTATTCGATCTGTCGAAGCGCGAGGCCGACGTGGCGATCCGACCGTCGTCGTCTCCGCCCGAATCGCTGATCGGTCGCCGGATCGGGACCATCGAGCAGGCCGTTTATGCGGCCCCGGCATGGGGCGCATGCGACGACATCGAATGGGTCGGCCCGGATCCGCGAATGGGTTACCGGCCGCTGGAGAAATGGATGCGCGCGCAGGGCGCCGACACGCGTTGTGCCTATCGGGCCGATACGCTGCTTGGCTTGTTCGCTGCCGCCCGCGCGGGCATCGGCGCGGCCGTGCTGCCGTGCTATTTGGCCGACGGCGACCCGGATCTCGTGCGGATCGGCGGCCGGATCGACGCACTGGCGACGGACCTGTGGTTGCTGACCCATACCGATCTTCGCGACACCGCGCGGATTCGTGCGTTCTCGTCGTTTGTCGCGACGTCGATCGACGCATTGCACACGCGTCTTGCCGGCGCGTAGCGCGTCGGTCGGTGCCGGGCGCGCCATTCGTCATGCCGCGCTGCGGCCGATTCAGTCCGCCGTGCGTTTCGCGCGCTTCGCGTGCATTGGCGCGGCCCGGGCCGGCAGCGCCGGCGTTTGCCCGAGCCGCGCCTTCATCGCATCGATGAACGCCCGCACCTTCGGCGACGGCAGCCGCGTGGACGGATACACCGCATGGATCCCGGCCGGCGCGGTGCGCCAACCCGGCAGCAGCCGCACGAGCCGACCGGCTGCGACGTCGTCCGCGGTCGAGAAATCCGTCAGTAGCCCGAAACCGCCGCCCGCGAGCACGATCGCGCGGCAGGCGGTCGCGGTGTTCGACACCACCGGCGCGACGCAGCGCACCGACGCGTGGCCGCCGCGCGCGTCGTCGAGTTCGAGCGTATGCGGGCGCGGCAGCGACGACAACATCACGAACGGCAGCGCGGCGAGCGCCTCCGGATCGCGGGGCAGCCCGTGTCGCGCGACGAACGCCGGGCTCGCGACCAGCCATTTCTCGTAGGTGCCGAGCTGTACCGCGCGATGGTTCGAATCGGCGAGGCGGCCGATGCGGATCGCGACGTCGAGGTTGTCCGCGACGAGATCGACGACGCGGTCGTTCGCGACGAGTTCGACGGCGAGCGCCGGATGCCGGTCGCGCAGCGCGACGACGGCCGGCGCGACGACCAGCGCGCCATAGTCGATCGGCACGCTCACGCGCAGCGTGCCGCGCAGCGGCCCGGCGTCGGACGACACCGCGTCGAGCGCGGCTTCGGTGGCGCGCACGATGTCGCGGCACGCGTCGTAGAACACGCGCCCGGCATCGGTCACGCTCAGCCGCCGCGTCGTGCGTACCAGCAGGTTCGCGCCGACCTCCGATTCGAGGCGCTGCATGTGCGTGCTGACGACCGTCTTCGCGAGGCCGAGCCGCTCGGCCGCGGCCGTCAGTGAGCCGGCCTCGACCACCGCGACGAAGATCGCCAGCCGGTTCAGGTTCACGTCGCGCAGATCAGCCATCGTTGATTGTCCTATGGAAACGGATAATGTTTCCTCGATTATCCGTCTTCTGGCGACGAACGGCGAGCGCTACGCTGGAGCCGTTCGTCGCCGATCCCCGGCGGCGCGAGCTTCCGGAGTGTTTCCATGTCTGTCGCCAGCAAGCCTGCTTCGCCGATCCGCGTTTATTCGTTCCTGTTGTCCGGGCACGCGCACCGTGTCCGGCTGTTCCTGTCGCTGCTCGGGCTGCCGTCCAGGACCATCGACGTCGATCTCGCGGCCGGCGCGCAGCGCGAACCGGCATTTCTCGCGCTCAATCCGCTCGGGCAGGTGCCGGTGATCGACGACGACGGCACCGTGATCGCCGACTCGAACGCGATCCTCGTGTACCTCGCGAAGCGCTACGGCGACGCGCACTGGCTGCCCGACGATCCGGTCGGCGCGGCCGTCGTGCAGCGCTGGCTGTCGTACGCGGCCGGCCCGATCGCATCCGGCCCGGCCGCCGCACGGCTCGTGACCGTGTTCGGCGCACAGCTCGACCCGGAAGCGGCCAAGCGCACGGCCGCGAAGGTGCTCGACGTGATCGATCGCGAGCTGGCCGGCAAGCCGTTCGCGGCCGGCGCGCAGCCGACGATCGCGGACATCGCCGCGTACACGTACATCGCGCACGCACCGGAAGGCGGTGTGTCGCTCGAACCGTATCCGCACGTGCGTGCGTGGCTGGCGCGTATCGAGGCGTTGCCGGGCTTCGTCGCGATGCCGACGACGCGCGCGGGCCTGCTCGCCGCTTG
This sequence comes from Burkholderia sp. BE12, assembly GCF_002959955.1. Taxonomy (NCBI): domain Bacteria; kingdom Pseudomonadati; phylum Pseudomonadota; class Betaproteobacteria; order Burkholderiales; family Burkholderiaceae; genus Burkholderia; species Burkholderia sp. BE12. The sequence goes on from NZ_PREY01000020.1 coordinate 104,283, forward strand.
ACGCTCACGGCCACCGCGCCTGTCAGGAGAACGCAATGAATGCGCCGAGCACCGTCGTACCGGGCTGGGAACTCGACACCGCGCCGTTTCACGCGGGCGAGCTTGCCGTGCAGCAGCGCGCAGGCGTGACGGACGCGGCGTGCGCGGCCGGCCGGCGCGGCATCCGGCGTTTCATGCCGGACCAGCACCGGACTTTTTTCGCGCAACTGCCGTTCTTCGTGCTCGGCGGTGTCGATGCGCATGGTCAGCCATGGGCGACGCTGCGGGCCGGTGCGCCCGGTTTCGTCACGTCGCCGGACGCCCGCACGCTGCGCATCGCGGCGCGCGCGCTGCCGGGCGACCCGCTGGCCGGCACGTGGCAGGCGGGCGCGCCGTTCGGCGGGCTCGGGATCGAATTCGATACGCGGCGGCGCAATCGCGTGAACGGCGTCGTGCGCGCGGCGGACGGCGATGCGCTGACGATCGCGGTCGAGCAGAGCTTCGGCAATTGCGCGAAATACATCCAGGGCCGCAAGCCGACCTTCGTCGCACGGGACGTCGACGCATCCGTCGCGCCCGATGTGTCCGACGCGCTGAGCGACGCGGACCGCGCGCTGCTCGCGCAGGCCGATACGTTCTTCGTCGCGAGTGCGAACACGTCGCCCGACGCGGGCGCGGCGCGCGGCGCGGACGTGTCGCATCGCGGTGGAATGCCGGGCTTTGTGCGCGTCGACGATGCCCGCACGCTGACGACGCCCGATTTCAGCGGCAACCGGTTCTTCAATACGCTCGGCAACCTGCAGCACGATCCGCGGGCGGGGCTGCTGTTCGTCGATTTCGACAGCGGCGATGTGCTGTATGTCGCCGCGCACGCGGAGATCGTGTGGGACGGGCCGGTCGTTGCGTCGTTCGACGGCGCGCAGCGCGTCGTGCGTTTTCATGTGCGGGAAGTGCGGCGCGTGCGGGCGGTGCTGCCGTTCCGGTGGTCGGCGGTCGAGCGCGCGCCGCAGTTCGCGGCGATGGCAGCGTCGTCGGGCGACGCGGCGGCAACGGCCGGGCCCGTGCCGTCCGCGGCCGCGCCGGCATCGGCGCCCGCATGGCGGCCGCTGCGCATCGCGAAGATCGTCGACGAAGCGCGTGCGATCCGGTCGTTCCATTTCGAACCGGCGGATGGCGGCGCATTGCCTGTATACGAAGCCGGTCAACACCTGACGCTGCGCATCGCGCTGCCGGGCAGCGACGCGCCGTCGATTCGCAGCTACACGCTGTCCGATGCACCGGGCGGCGCGCATTACCGGATCACCGTGAAGCGCGAGGGGCGCGTATCGGCGTGGCTGCACGACCATGCGCGGGCGGGCATGACACTCGACGCGCAGATGCCGCGCGGCCGCTTCGCGTTCGATCTCGCGAGCCCGCGCCCGGCCGTGCTCGTGTCGGCCGGCATCGGCATCACGCCGATGGTCGCGATGCTGCGCCGGGCGCTGGCCGACGACATGCCGTCGCGCCGAGTCGTGTTCGTGCACGGCGAACGCGAAGCCGCCGAGCGGCCGTTTGCCGCGGAACTGACTCGCATCGCGGCCGCCGATGAGCGCCTGTCGATTCACTGGTTCGACAGTCGTCCTGAAGAAGGGACGGCAGCGCAGGCAGGCCGCATCGACATCGCGCAACTGAAGCGGATCCTGTCGTTCGACGACTACGACTTCTACCTGTGCGGGCCGTCGGCGTTCATGCGCGACCTGTACGACGGGCTGCGCGCGCTGAACGTGCCGGACGAGCGTATCCGTTTCGAGGCGTTCGGGCCGTCGAGCGTCTCGCGCAGTGCGACCCGCTCGGCTGCCGCGCCCACGGCGGCCAGCGTGCCGGTCGTGTTCCGGCGCACGGGGCGCGAAGCCGCATGGACACCCGCCGACGGCACGCTGCTCGAATTCGCGGAAGGGCAGCGCGTGGCCGTGCCGTCGGAATGCCGCTCGGGTTCGTGCGGCACGTGCGCGACGCGCGTGCTGTCCGGCGCGCTCGACTACGAGCAGACGCCCGATGCGCCGGTCGCATCCGGCTGCGCGCTGCTGTGCGTCGCGCGGCCCGCGCAAGGGGCCACGGAGCCGCTCGTGCTCGACCGCTGACGCGCGTGCGACATGCGGCCGCGGCTGGCCTGCTGCGCGAAAAGCGCGCGCAACTGCTTCTTTTTTCGGATGCCGTCCGGCTCGGCGATAGCGTCAACCGATTCGATAAAGGAGCCCGTCATGAAACTGCTCGGCATGGCGCGCCTGGTCCTGTGGAGTTTCTTCGGCGTGCGCAACAGCTAGGCGCGCGACCGATCTCGCGAACGCCAACTTCACGCTGCTGCCGTTCGTGGCGATCCTCCTCGCGCTGCCGGTCGGCGCGGTCATTTACGGCGTCGTGCATCTGGTCGTCGATCCGACCGTGACGATGCAGGGGTTCTGAGCGAACGGCCGATGCACCGGTAGCGGGCCGCTATTCCCGCTCCGGTTACAGGCGTTCTGCCCGGCGCACCATGACGCCGGGGTCGGAGGCCGGCGCGCACGATGCGGATCGTGAGCGCATCGTTGCCGTTGTGGTTATCGTTGCCGCTGCCGCTGCCGCTGCCGCTGCCGCTGCCGCTGCCGCTGCCGTTGTCGTTGCCGCTGCCGTTGTCGCGCCGTCCGCGCCGCTTGTTCCCGTTCCCGCCTTCTCCGTTTCCCGATCCGCCCGATTCCGCGGCCCTTCGCCCCGCCCGGGGTAAAATGCGCGCCACGCCGCGATGTCGCGCGCCGGGCAGGCCGCCGTTCCGATGAACGGCCGGCGCGCATGCCCGCCGCCCGCACCGGGGCGTTCGAAGCGTCCCCCGCATGACACGACCGCGCGAGGCAGCCGGCCGCACGACAGGCACCCGACGAACCCGTCGGCCGCTGCGTCGTTTCCGGCGCGTCCTCCGAATCCGATGTCCCATCCTGCGTTGTTCCGACCGGTCGGCCCGCTTGCACGCCGCATGGTCCGGTTCGTCCGATGAATATCGTGTCGACGCACGCGTGCGGTGACGAGCGCGGCAGCGTCCGCGGGCGTACGCTTCGCAGCTTCCAACGGGTTTCGACAGGGTCGAGTGGCGAGTTTTCCTTCCAGAACGATGACGGTGAATAGAACAACAGCGGCGCCCGCACGGCGGCGGCGCGCGAAGGTCGGGCTCGGTGTCGGCCTCGGCGTCACGCTTTTCGCGGCGCAGGCCGCGGCGGCACCGGGCGACACGCCCGCACCGGGCGCAGACGCGACCGGCAACGCGACGCTGCCCGCGATCACGGTGAGCGGCGAGCGCAGCCACCCGCTGCGGGCGCGCGAAGCGTCGGTCGCGGGGCTCGACGACGCGCCGCTGCGCGACACGCCGGCGTCGGTGAACGTCGTCACGCGCGCGCTGATCGACGATCAGCAGGCGAAGCGCTTGAGCGACGTCGTGCGCAACGATGCATCGGTCGTCAACGACTATGCGCCGGTCGGCTATTTCGAAGGCTTCGCGATTCGCGGCTTTCCGGTCGATCTCGCGAGCGCGATCCGGATCGACGGACTGACGGTGTCCGGCGAGCAGAACGTGCCGCTCGAGAACAAGGAGCGCGTCGAGATCCTGAAAGGGCTGGCGGGCATCGACAGCGGCGTCGTCGCGCCGGGCGGCGTGATCAACTTCGTGACCAAGCGCTCGGCGAACGTCGCGAGCGTGACGGGCGGCGTCGACAGCCGCGGCTCGACGTCGGCGGCCGTCGATCTCGGCCGCCGCTTCGGCCCCGACCATCAGTTCGGGTTCCGGATCAATGCGGCGAAGGAGAACATGCACTCCTATATCGACGGCACGAACGGGCGGCGCACGTTCGGCTCGATCGCCGCCGACTGGGACATCGGTCCGCGCGCGAGCCTGCAGCTCAATGCCGAATTCCAGCAGTGGATCCAGCGTTCCGCGCCCGGCTACCAGTTGCTCGGCGGCACCGTCGTGCCGTCGGTCAAGACGACGTCGAAGGCGCTCGGCACGCAGCCGTGGGCGAAACCGGTGACGACCGATGCGCTGAACCTGAACGCGCGTTTCGACTATCAATTCAACGACGACTGGAAGGCCTACGTCGCCGCCGGGCGCAGTCGCACGATGATCGACGACAACAGCGCGTTCGCATACGGCTGCTCGTATGCGGCAAGCTGCGCGGCCGGCGCGACGTCGCCGTTCTTCTTCGGCGCGAACGGCGACTACGACGTATACGATTTCCGCAGCCCCGGCGAATACCGGCGCAACGACGATCTGCGCGCGGTCACGACGGGCAAGTTCGCGACCGGCCCGCTGCGGCACGAGCTGACGCTCGGCGTGAGCGTGCAGCGCCGCGTCGTGCACATGGCCGACGCCGTGTACGACTACGTGGGCAGCGAGAACGTCTACGGGCCCGACCTGACCTTCTCGCCGTCGCCGAATTCGCCCGGGCCGTCGTATCCGCGCCTCGATGCGTGGCAGTACGGCGTGTTCGGGCTCGACCGCATCAGCATCGGCGAACACTGGCAAGTGCTCGCGGGCGGCAAGGAAGTGCTGCTGCGCCAGCGCAGCTGGAGCAGCGCCGACGGCGACACGACGCATACCGACCGCTCGGTGTTCCTGCCGCAGGTCGCGCTCGTCTACAAGCCGGTGAACGTGCTGTCGCTGTATGCGTCGTACAGCAAGGCGCTGTCGCTCGGCGACCAGGCGCCCGTGCGCGCGACCAACGCGTATGCGTTCCTGCCGCCCGTCGAATCGCACCAGTTCGAGGTCGGCGCGAAATACGACTGGCTCGACCGATTGAGCCTCACGGCGGCCGTGTTCTCGATCAGCAAGCCGTTCCAGTTCGCCGACCCGGACGCGTCGGGCACGACCTACACGTTCGTGCAGCGCGGCACGCAGCGGCACCAGGGAATCGAGCTCGGCGCGGCCGGTCGCGTGACCGAGCGGCTGGGGTTGACGGCCAGCGTCGCGGCGATCCGCGCCCGCGCGGTCGATTCGGGCTCGCCGGCCTACGAAGGGCACCAGATCATCAACGTGCCCGCGCTGCGCGCGTCGCTGTATGCGGACTACGCGGTGCCGGGCATCGCGGGCCTGAACATGCTCGGCGGCGTGGAATACAGCGCGGCGCGCAACGCGAACGAGGAAGGCACCGCGCGCGTGCCGTCGTGGTTCGTGTTCAATCTTGGCGCGCGTTATACGACGAAGATCGGCGGCCATCGCACGGTGTTGCGCGTGTCGGTGGACAATCTGTTCAACAAGTTCTACTGGCGCGACGCAGGCGAGCAGCAGGGCGATGCGTACCTGTTCCCGGGCGCGCCGCGCACCGCGCGCGTGTCGTTGACCTATGATTTCTGACCGACCGGAATCGGCTGCGTGACGCGCGGCCCCGGCAGCCCATCAGGAGACCACAGACGATGTCCCCACTCGAAATCGCCGGCGTGATCGTCAGCGCGCTCGCGATCTGGCTGACCGCGAAACGACGCATGCTGTGCTGGCCGGTCGGCCTCGCATCGGTCGCGCTGTACGGCTGGATCTTCTTCGACGCGAAGCTGTATTCCGACATGCTGCTGCAGGGCGCGTTCGCGGTGCTGCAGGTGTACGGCTGGCAGCGCTGGCTCGCGCAGCGCGCGAGCGAGGCCGCCGGCGGTGCCGACGGCGAGGCGGCGCCAGCCGGCGATGTCGCGCCCGTGACCGGCGTGCGGCCACGGCAGATGCTGCCCGACCTGATCGCGGCCGTCGTCGGCAGCGCGCTGCTCGGCGGGATGATGGCGCGCTGGACCGATGCGGCGCTGCCGTTCGTCGATGCGTCGCTGACCGCGTTCAGCCTCGTCGCGCAATACTGGACCGCACGGCGCTACATCGCGTCGTGGGGGCTGTGGATCGTCGTGAACGTCGTGTACGTCGGGATGTTCGTGTTCAAGGAACTGTATCTGACGGCCGGACTCTATGCGCTGTTCGTCGGGTTGGCGGTCATCGGCTGGCGCGACTGGAGCCGGACGGCCGCCGCATTGCGCGCGGCCGCCGCCGGCCCGCTCGCATCGGGCGGCGGCGCGCGCTGATTCGCGCACGGATTCAACTACGGAGCAACGCCGTTCATGTCATTCCCCCTCGAGCCGGACGGCCCCCTGTCGCGCGACGTCGCGCCGCCGCAATTCGGCGTGGACGGCGAGCAGGCCGAACGCGACTGGCCGCTGATGACGCACGATGAAGTGGCGGCCGTGCTCGCGCGGATCGACGGCGCGGGCGAGCCGGTGCGGCTGACGTGGCACAGCCCGCGGCAGTTCGCGGCGGCCGTGCTGGTGCGAATGGCGGACGGGCGCGGGTTGTTCGTCAAGCGTCATCACGCGAGCCTGCGCGATGTCGCGGGGCTCGAGGAAGAGCATCGCTTCATCGCGCATCTGCGCGCACGCGGCGTTCCGGTGGTGGACGTGCTGGCCGATCGCAACGGTGCGACCGCGTTTGCGTCCGGCGAATGGACGTACGAGGTGCACGTGCTCGCGCCCGGCGTCGATCCGTATCGCGGCGTGATGTCGTGGCAGCCGTTCACGCATCCTTCGCATGCGTATGCGGCCGGCCGCGCGCTGGCCGAACTGCATCGCGCGTCGGCCGGCTACGATGCGCCCGCGCGGCCCGTGCGCACGCTGCTGTCGAGCTTCCGCGTGCTGTCGTCCGCCGATCTGGCGGGTGCGCTCGAACGCTGGGTCGACGCGCAGCCGCTGCTCGTGCGCGCGCTCGGCTCGCGCGACTGGCGTGGCGACGTGGCCGACGCGATCGGGCCGTATCACGCCCGCCTCGTGCCGCTGCTGCCCGCGTTGTCGCCGCTGTGGACGCACGGCGACTGGCACGCGTCGAACCTGTTGTGGACCGATGCGGGGCCCGGTGCGCAGGTCCGGACCGTGCTCGATTTCGGCTTGTCGGACCGCACCTGCGCGGTGATGGACCTCGCGCTCGCGATCGAGCGCAATACGGTCGACTGGATGGCGCCGGCCGATGCGCGGCGCATCGAATACGACCAGATCGACGCACTGCTCGACGGCTACGAATCGCTCGAACCGTTGAGCGACGACGCGTATGCGGCGCTGGTCGCGCTGCTGCCGATCGTGCATACGGAGTTCGCGCTGTCGGAAGTCGCGTATTTCGGTTGCATCATCGATGCGCCGGCGATCGTCGACATCGCGTACGACGGCTACCTGATCGGGCACGCGCGCTGGTTCGGCGAGCGCGACGGGCGACAACTGCTCGACTGGCTCGTGCAGCGGCGGCGCGCGAAGCAAGGGCTTGCCTGATTCTGGGGAATAGGCTGATAGCCTCTCGGCGGTTGGCGTGTCGCAGCGAAGGCTGCGTGGCACGATCGTGCGCGCCGGGCGCCGCCCCGGCATCAACCGGGGATTGAACACCTTGAAGCCGCTCCAGGGTCAAGCGGTTTGATGCGGGCGCACCGGCATGCCGGCGCGCCCGTTCCGATCAAAGCTGCGCGAGCGCCTGGTCGAGATCGGCGAGCAGGTCGTCGATATGCTCGATGCCGATCGACAGCCGCACCGTTTCTTCCTTCACGCCGGCCTTCGCGAGTTCGGCCGGCGACAGCTGACGGTGCGTGGTCGATGCCGGGTGCGTCGCGAGCGACTTCGTATCGCCGATGTTGACGAGCCGTGTGAACAGCTTCAGCGCATCCTGGAACTTCGCGCCGCCGTCGCGGCCGCCCTTCACGCCGAACGTCAGGATGCCCGGCGCGCGGCCCGACAGGTAGCGCGCGACGAGCGGATGATCGGGGTGATCGGGCAGGCCTGCGTAGTTCACCCATTCGACGTGCTCGTGGCGCGCGAGATGCTGAGCGATCTTCAGCGCGTTGTCGCTGATCCGCTCGATACGCAGTGCGAGCGTCTCGATCCCTTGCAGGATCTGGAATGCGTTGAATGGGGAGATCGCCGCGCCCATGTTGCGCAGCGGCACCACGCGGGCGCGGCCGATATAGGCGGCCGCTCCGAACGCGTCGGTATAGACGACACCGTGATAGCTGACGTCCGGCTCGTTCAGCCGCTTGAAGCGGTCCGCGTGTTCGGCCCACGGGAACTTGCCCGAATCGACGATCGCGCCGCCGAGGCTCGTGCCGTGCCCGCCGAGATACTTCGTCAGCGAATGCACGACGATGTCCGCGCCGTGTTCGAACGGGCGCAGCAGATACGGCGACGGCACCGTGTTGTCGACGATCAGCGGGATGCCGTGGCGATGCGCGATCTCGGCGAGCGCGGCGATGTCGGTGATGTTGCCGAGCGGGTTGCCGACCGATTCCGCGAAGATCGCCTTCGTGCGCGTATCGATCAGCGGTGCGAACGATGCGGGATCGCGCGGATCGGCGAAGCGCGTGGTGATCCCGTATTGCGGCAGCGTATGCGCGAACAGGTTGTAGGTGCCGCCATACAACGAACTCGCGGACACGATGTTGTCGCCGGCTTCGGCGATCGTCTGGATCGCGTACGTGACGGCGGATTGCCCCGACGCGAGCGCGAGCGCGCCGATGCCGCCCTCGAGCGCGGCGATCCGCTGCTCGAGCACGTCCGTCGTCGGGTTCATGATCCGCGTGTAGATGTTGCCCTGGACCTTCAGGTCGAACAGATCGGCGCCGTGCTGCGTGTCGTCGAATGCGTACGCAACGGTCTGGTAGATCGGGACGGCGACCGCGCGCGTGGTCGGATCGGGACGATAACCGCCGTGCACGGCGATGGTTTCGAGGCGCCAGTTCGGATTGGCCTGATCGGTCATGGGTGCTCCGTTTGTTGTTGTGAAGGTCGAGGGTCCTGCCGTCCGGCGATTATAGGAGCACGTGTATGGCTGCTCTTAGAACGAATGGTGTGTTGCTTATCGCGGCGTGGCGCATAGAATGCCTTTTTCCGCAGACGAAAGGTGCGCGATGGATCAGGATCGGTGGAACCAGGTGGATGCGTATTTCTCGGCGACGCTCGTGCCGTCCGACGCCGCGCTCGACGCCGCGCTGGCCGCGAGCGACGCGGCCGGATTGCCGGCGATCAACGTCGCGCCGAACCAGGGCAAGCTGTTGCAGTTGCTCGCGACGATCCGCGGCGCGCGGCGGATCCTCGAAGTCGGCACGCTCGGCGGCTACAGTACGATCTGGCTGGCGCGCGCGTTGCCGCCGGGCGGTTCGCTCGTGACGCTCGAGCTGAACCCCGCACACGCGAAGGTCGCGACGCAGAACATCGCGCGTGCGGGGTTCGCGGCGGTCGTGTCGGTGGTGGTCGGCAGCGCGAAGGAGAGCCTCGCGCGGCTCGTCGACGCCGGCGAGGCGCCGTTCGATTTCATCTTCATCGATGCGGACAAGGACAACAACGCCGTTTATCTCGACGCGGCGCTGAAGTTGTCGCGGCCCGGCACGGTGATCGTCGTCGACAACGTCGTGCGGAACGGGCGCGTGGCCGATCCCGGCAATCGCGAGCCGGACGTGGTCGGCGTGCGCGACGGATTCGCGCGCCTCGCGGCCGAGCCGGCGCTCATGACGACCGCCGTGCAGACGGTCGGGCAGAAGGGCTGGGACGGATTCTCGATCTCGATCGTCGGCGCCGCGTGACGTGACGCGTCAGTGCGGGCTGTCGGCCGCATCGGCCCGGCGATACAGGCGCGGCCATTGAGCCTGGAACAGACCGTTGCAGGTGCCGTGCGTCGCGAGGTCGTCGAGCACGAAGCGCCGGCCGTCGAACACCCACGACGCGGTCGAGCCGCAATCGCCGGCGCTGCGCAACCGGACCGTGCTCGACAGCGTCGCGCTGGCGGAATCGTAGCCGGCGTCGGTCAGCTCGTTCGCGAACGACGCCGAATCGAGGCCCGCGCTCGCGTTCTCGCCGAAATTCATCGCGGCCGGCATGTACGGAGCGCTGCGGCGCACGCGATACCACAGGTCGGTGTGGTTATACAGGCTGCTGGTCTGGCACGGGATCGCGACGAGCGCCTCGTCGGACGAAATCGCGACGGCTCTCGACGCTTTCCTGCGGTCGCTCGCCGACATTTCGTCTTCGACATCGGCCGCACATTGCTTAACGTCGGCGCCGAATTTCGCGAGGACCGCGTCGACGAGCGGACGCTGTTCGGCGATCGACAGGGTCGAGGCGGCCGGCGGCGCGGGCGTGACCGCGGGCGGCAGTGCGGGCGCGGTCGGCACCGACGACGCAGGCCGGGTGCCGGGGCGCAACAGCGCCGTGACCGTGCCGACGCGACCCTGCGTGTCGTCGATCAGCAGCAGCGCGGCATTCAACCCCGCCAACGGCGTCCGCGCGGTGTGCGCCGACGCCGGATCGCCAAAGCTCAGCAGTTGTGCATTGCGCGCCGCGGCGAGCCACGCGGCCACCGTGGCCGGATCGTTGGTCCGGACCCGGAACGGGTGCGCTTCGTCGTCGGCCGTGTCGCCGAACGCATGCCATTGCGCCGGCATCGCATCGAACGGCCGGCCATCGACGCGTGCGGTGCGCAAGTCGATCGGCGCCGATGCGTAGAGGTCGAGCGACGGTTGCGCGTCCGGGCCGGCATCGCGCGTCACGCGCAGGATGAGGGTGGGACGTGCATCGTCGATATCGTCGGCGTGACTTTCCGCGATACAGCGATTGCCGTTGTCGCAGACGACCGACCAGCTCTTGAAATCGCGCTCGACCGGCGGCCGCGCGAGCGGGCGAGCCTGCGCGGCGAGCGGGGAAGCGGCGAGGAGGGCGGCGAGGGCAAGCGAAAGGCGGTGCGACATGACGGTTCGTATCGGCTGTGAACGGGCGGGCGGAAGGAAGACGTCGGACTGCAAGCGCATCGTCAGCAAGCGGTGCACGTCGAGTGCAGCCGCGCACGACGCGGTGCGCTGTGCCGAATGAGACCAAGAGTATACCGCCGCACCGGGGCTGCGTTCGGCGCGACGACGCGTAGCGTGCGGGCACGCACGTTGCTCACCGGCAGCCGGCGGGCGTGTGCAGATGCGGAAACGGCGATGCCCGCAGGCATCGCACCGTTTGTCTTTCATCGACCGTCGACCACGTCGCGCAGGAACGTATCGAGCATCGCCACATCGCCCCACGGCCGCTTGTATTCGCGATCGTGTTCGGCATCGGCGAGCATCGTCTCGACGAGCGCATGGATCGCGGGCCGACGCGGCCCGTATTCGCTTTCGCTCGCGCTCATCTTCAACGCGAGCAACGCATCGAGCTCCCCGCGCACCGCCGGCTCGTGCACCGTGCCTTCGACGAGATCCGCGAAGCGCATCGGCGGCATGCCGAGTCCCATGTCGATCCAGCGCACCGCGAGCAGCGGTCGCAGCACGTACAGGTACTTCTTGTAACGCACCGTGTCGCCTTGCAGGTAGCCGCGAAAGTTCTTCTTCGCCATCGCGAGGTAGTGATGACGCCCGCGCACCGGCGAGAAGAACGCCGACGCCAGCGACCTCAGCCGCGGCGCCCAGCGCGCGTCTTCTCGATACACGACAGGCGAGTCGAGCCATTCGAGCAGCGTCGGGTTCGACCGGCGCAGCAGTTGTAGCGTCTTGCGCAGCTCCCAGCCGCTGACGTCGAGCTCGTCGTCGAGCGGCCGCTCGATCACGTCGCGTTGCGGTTCGACACTCAGGTACCAGTCGCGCCGGTGCACGTACACGAAGCGCACGTCGTAATCGCTGTCCGGCGATGCGAAGCCCCAGCCGCGGCTGCCCGATTCGCATGCGAACAGCACGCTCACGTCGTGGCGGCGCTCGACTTCCGCGAGTTCCGCCATCACGCGCGCACGCACGGCCGGGTCGACCGGATGTGCGCTGCGCACGGTTGTCATTGCCTTATCCGTATTCATTCTTGTTGTTTCCTTTTCGTTGCGTGCGGCCGCCGGCCATCGGCCGCGCGCCGCGCTATCCTTTCACGCACACCACCTGGCGCAGCGTATGCACCACTTCGACGAGGCTGCGCTGGGCCGCCATCACCGCGTCGATATCCTTGTAGGCCATCGGGATTTCGTCGACGACGCCCGCGTCCTTCCGGCATTCGACGCCCTGCGTCGCCTTCGCCTGATCGTCGGCCGTGAAGCGGCGCTTCGCTTCGGTGCGGCTCATCGTCCGGCCCGCGCCGTGGCTACACGAGCAGAAGCTTTCCGGGTTGCCGAGCCCGCGCACGATGAAGCTCTTCGCGCCCATCGAGCCCGGAATGATCCCGAGCTGGCCCTTCTGCGCGGACACCGCGCCCTTGCGCGTCACGAGCACGTCTTCGCCGAAGTGGCGTTCGCGCTGCACGTAGTTGTGATGGCAGTTCACCGCGTGCTCGTCGAGCGCGAACGGCTTCGTGATCACGCCGCGCGCCGCGCCGATCACCGCGTCCATCATCGCCTGTCGGTTGCGCCGCGCGTAGTCCTGCGCCCAGCCGACCGCTTCGACGTAATCGTCGAAGTGCCGGCTGCCTTCGGTGAAATACGCGAGATTGCGGTCCGGCAGGTTCGCGATGTGCTGCCGCATGTCGGCCTGCGCGAGTTCGATGAACAGGCTGCCGATCGCGTTGCCGACGCCGCGCGAGCCGCTGTGCAGCATGAACCACACGTGGTCCGCTTCATCGACGCATACTTCGATGAAGTGATTGCCGGTGCCGAGCGTGCCGAGATGCGCGTAGTGGTTCGTCTTTTCCAGCTTCGGATACTTGTCGACGATCCGCTGGAAGCCCGGTTGCAGCGACTTCCATGCGTCGGTCACGGCGGCCGGCGTGCGATCGCCCCACGCGCCCGGGTCGCGGCGGCCCGGCGCGCGGCCGTGCGGCACCGCGCGCTCGATCGCGCTGCGCAACCCGACAAGCGAGTCCGGCAGATCGGACGCCGTCAGCGTCGTGCGCGCCGCCATCATCCCGCAACCGATGTCGACGCCGACCGCGGCCGGAATGATCGCGCCTTTCGTCGGAATCACGCTGCCGATCGTCGAACCCTTGCCGAGGTGCACGTCCGGCATCACCGCGACGTGGCCGAAGATGAACGGCATCCGCGCGGTGTTGCGCAGTTGCGCGCGCGCTTCGTCCTCGACGGCGACGCCTTGCGTCCACATCTTCACCGGCTTGCCGTTCGCCAGTTCCATCACCTGATAATCCGTTTCAGTCATTTGCTTCACCATTCATTCATTTGCGCGGCGCGGCACACGTGCGCCGCACCGTTTCATACCCTAAGCGCCCTTGATGCTGACGAGTCCGTTCAGCACCTGGTCGAGACCGCCGAACACCGAGATGCGGTCGATCCGTTCCGCGACGCGCTCGAGCGTTTCCAGCTCCTTGAGCCGCAGCGCGGTCGGGTTTTCTTCCATTACCTTCGCGGTGTTCAGCAGCGAACGCGTGGCCGCCGTTTCCTCGCGGCGGCGAATCACGTTCGCCTGCGCGGATTTCTCCGCTTCGACCACCTGCGCGAGGATCGTCTTCATGTCGCCCGGCAGCACGATATCCTTCACCCCGACGCTGCGCACGTCCACGCCCGAGTTTTCGAGGCGCGCACGCACCTGTGCGATCACGACCTCGTCGATCGACTGCTTGTCTTCCAGCAGCTCGTCGAGCGAGCGCGTACCGACGGCCGCACGCAGTGCGAACTGCAGCTCGCGATACAGGTGCTCGACCGGTTTCTGCAACTGGCCGAACGCATGCAGCACGTCCGCATAGCGCCACGTCGCCGACAAGTTCAGCCGCAGCGCGACCTTGTCGCGCGTCAGGATTTCCTGACCGCCGACTTCGAGCGCCTGCACGCGCAGGTCGACCGGTTCGACCGCGACGTCGCGGTTGAAGCGCCAGAACCCCGACGTACCCGCGTCCAGCAACCGCTCGATCTTGCCGTCGATCTTCAGTACACCGACGTGGTACGCCGGCACTTGCACCAGCAGCACGCCCGTCAGGCCCGTCACGCCGCGCGCACGCAGCGACGGCTGCGCGATGCGCTTCACGAGCGCGGCGGGCAGCATGCTGTCCTGCGCGAGATCGATGCGCTCCAGCCGATGCGCGGTCAGGCCGCGCCAGTACAGCCGGCGCGTGCCCGGCGCCAGGATTTCGACGAGCACGTCGTCTTCATAGCGCAAGCCGGCTTCGTCGTCGGCCAGATCCATCGCGACGAAATACCGCGCGAGCACGTCCTGTGCGTCGTGCCGCAGGTAATCGGCCAGCGCTTCGTCGGCGAGCGGCGCGTCGAGACGCGCGGTCTGCACCGACAGGCGCTTGAACGGATCGAAGGCCTTGAACACGCCCGGTTCCAGCACCTTCACGAAATCGCCCTCGCTCATCAGCAGCGCGCGTTCGTTCTTCTTCACTACATGACGTTTCCACATATTCTTGTCCTTTTCTTCAATGGCCGCCGGGTGACGCGCATCGTTCGGATCGTGATGCGACGCAATCGGGCAGGCGGCGCGCTGGCCGGCGTCGACGTGCATGGCGACGCCTCCTGCATTGCGTCGTCGTGCGCATTCGCGCGGGCCGTGCGGCCGCCCGGCCGATCGCGCGGAACCGCAATCGGTCCGACGCGCGGCGGGCCTCGCGGCCCGCACCGGCGGGTACTGCTTTTCATACGAGACCGTCCTTGCGGACAGCGTTCGAGCGGGATTCGAACCCGCCACCGGCCGGCTTTCGCCGGCTGCTCGACCTGAATGAGCTTCCGAACAATGGGCGCCCCGGGATTCGAACCCGGGCGAAGCATCCTGGCGCGCGCCCCTTTGCCGTCGTCTGTCCATGGCGGCATGCGCTGCCGCGACGAACGAGGTTCGGCGGCGGCGCACCAGCAGGGCGTGTGAACCCTGGCTCGTGGGCCAGCGGGACATCCGGCGCCTTTATTTAGCGAGGAGCGTGCCAGCGGCGTCGCGGGCCTGCGCAAAATTTCTCAGGTGATTGAAATTAAAGGGAAATTGTTTGCCTCTCGCGGCCGGGTACCGATGCTTGCCGCATCGTGTCGTCATGAATATCCGATACAATTGGATCACTTCTTATCCTATGAGATAAACATGCGCAAAACCGTCGCAATCGGCTTTCTCGGCACAGTGCTCGATCAGGGCGGTCGTGCGCCGCGCCGCCACCGCAAATGGCGGCCGACGATCTCGTTGTGCGAGCAGCCCGACCTGCCGATCGACCGACTCGAGTTGCTGCATCCGCTGAGCTACACGCGCCTTGCCAACCAGGTTCGGGACGATCTCGCGCGCCTGTCGCCGCACACCGACGTGCGGCTCACGCCGGTCACGATCCACGATCCGTGGGATTTCGAGGAGGTCTATGCGACGCTGCACGACTACGCACGTGCGTATCCGTTCGACCTCGAACACGAGGATTACCTGATCCACATCACGACTGGCACGCACGTCGCGCAGATCTGCTGGTTCCTGCTGGCGGAAGCGCGCTACCTGCCCGCCCGCCTCGTGCAGACGGGGCCGCCGCAGCGAACCGACGAGGGGCCGAGCGGGCCGGGGACGATCTCGGTGATCGATCTCGACCTGTCCCGCTACAACCGGATCGCGCAGCGCTTCACGCGCGAGCGCGACGAAACGGTGTCGTTCCTGAAGGCCGGCATCGCGACGCGCAACGCGCGCTTCAATGCGCTGATCGAGCAACTCGAGCGCGTGGCCGTGCGTTCGCGCGCGCCGATGCTGCTGGTCGGGCCGACGGGGGCCGGCAAGTCGTTTCTCGCGAAGCGCGTGTACGAGCTGAAGCGCGGCCGCCATCGGCTCGCGGGGCCGTTCATCGAGATCAACTGCGCGACGCTGCGCGGCGACGCGGCGATGTCGACGCTGTTCGGTCACGTGAAGGGCGCGTTCACGGGGGCGCAGTCGGCGCGCGCGGGGCTGCTGCGCGCGGCGGAAGGCGGGCTGCTGTTTCTCGACGAGATCGGCGAACTCGGGCTCGACGAACAGGCGATGCTGCTGAAGGCGATCGAGGAGAAGCGTTTCCTGCCGGTCGGCGCGGACGTCGAGGCGACCAGTGATTTCGAGCTGATCGCGGGCACGCACCGCGACCTGCGGCAGATGGTGGCGGCCGGTACGTTCCGCGAGGATCTCTATGCGCGGATCAACCTGTGGACTTACGAATTGCCGGGGCTCGCCGAGCGCCGCGAGGACATCGAGCCGAACCTCGAATTCGAGCTCGACCGTTTCGGCCGCGAGCAGGGCGAGCAGGTGCGTTTCAACGTGGAGGCGAAGCGGCGCTATCTTGCGTTCGCGGCATCGCCGCGCGCGACGTGGGCCGGCAATTTCCGCGAACTGTCGGCCTCGGTCACGCGGATGGCGACGCTGGCCGAGGCGGGGCGGATCACCGAGGCGCTCGCCGAGCAGGAAGTCGAGCGGCTGACGCGCACGTGGTCGTCGTCGGGCGGCGCGGGGGCATCCGATGCGTGCGTCGACGCGGTGCTCGGTGCGCGTGCGGCGGAACTCGACCTGTTCGACCGTGCGCAGCTCGAAGGCGTGCTCGACGTGTGCCGTACGTCGGCGAGCCTGTCGGATGCCGGCCGCACGCTGTTCGCGGTGTCGCGGCAGAACAAGAAGCAGCCGAATGATGCGGACCGGTTGCGCAAGTATCTCGCGCGGTTCGGGCTCGATTGGGACGGCGTGCGGCGCTCGCTCGATGGCTTGTGATGACGAGAGGGGTGCGCGTGATGTCCGTGCCGCGTTGGGCGGTTGCGCCGCACGATTCCGGTATGCGTATGCGGTGGACACGCTGCCCGCCGCCGGCTGACGCAATCGATGCGCGCGCATTCAGGCGCGCTCATGCGCGGCAGATCGCGATGATCTCCGCGCTGGTCGCCTCGTCGAACGGCGCATGCTGCCAGTCGCCGCGCCAGTCGGCCGACGCGAAACCGGCCGCCGCCACGCGGGCCTGCAATTCGGATTGAGCGATGAAACGCAGCCGGCTCGTATTCGTCAACACCGTATCGTCGCGGCGGAAGCAGTAGTGCGTGTCGAACGTCACGATCGCGCCGTCGACCGCCCGCACCGCGTGATGGAGATCGACGATGCCGAATGCGCGGGATTCGACGCTGCGTGCCGACTGCGCGGGCGTCCATGCTCGCCACGGTTCGGTGCGCGGGTTGCGGGTGTCGAACAGGAAGCGGCCGCCGTCGGCGAGCACGTGTCGCACGCCGTGCAGCGTCGCGTCGATGTCGTCGTCGCTCAGCAGGCATTGGAACGCATGCCCGGTCATCACGACCGCATCGAAGGGCGCACCGGGCGGCAGGCCGCCGAGCCCGCAAGCGAACCAGCGCACGGCGTCGGCGCCCGGCTGGCGTCGCGCGTAATCGATCATTGCCGGTGCGGGATCGATCGCGACGACGTCGTGCCCGGCCGCCGCGAGCCGTCGTGCGAACGTGCCGGTGCCGCAGCCGAGATCGAGGATGCGTTGCGGCGCGGCGCCGATCGCGGCGGCGTAGAACGCGAAGTCCCGATCGCCCGCGTTGAACAGGTCGTACACCGCGACGAGGCGCGGGTCGGTGTAGAGCAGGTCGGCGCCGGCGCGCGTCATGCGGCCGCGCGCATCAGCGCTGCTGCACGGCCACGCGCAGCCCGAGCGCGATGAAGATCGAGCCGATGATCTTGCCCTGCCAGCGCGTGAGCCACGTGAGCCGCTTCACGACGCGGCCGAGCGGGCGGATCGAGCACGCGAGCAGCGTCGTGTAGAGCGAGCTCAGCACAACGAAGATCAGCCCGAGCACCGCGAACTGCACGAACGTCGAGCCGCGCTCCGGATGCACGAACTGCGGCATGAACGCGAGAAAGAACAGCGCGGTTTTCGGATTCAGCACTTCGGCGGGAATCGCCTGCAGGTACGCCTTGAGCGGCGTGACGGGCGACACCTGCGGCAGCGACGGATCGGCAGCCTTCTCGAGCAGCGCGCGCACGCCGAGATAGATCAGGTACGCGGCGCCCGCCAGCTTCACGACGTTGAATGCGAGCGCCGACGTCATCAGCAGCGCGGACAGCCCGACGGCCGCGAACAGCGTATGCACGAAGTCGCCGCTCGCGACGCCGAGGCCGGTCAGGATGCCGGTCTTGCGCCCGCCCTGCACGGTGCGGCTCAGCACGAGCAGCACGGCGGGCCCGGGGATCAGGAACAGGCCCAGAACGACGGCCGTGAAGGTGGTCAGCGTGGTCAGGTCGAACATGGCGGCTCCGGCAGGTTGGCGCAGCGGCAGGGGATCGGCGCATTGTATTCGGTTCGGCGCACGGCCGCAGACGCCTCGTCGAACGGCACGGCCGCGCCGGCACCTTTCTGGTATAAGCACGAAAGGACGCGCCGGCGTCCGGCCTTTTCCACAGCCCGTCGTTCCATGCGCGACCTTCCACCGATTACCGATCCCGCCGCGGACGCCGACGTCTATCACGTGCCGCGTCCGCTCGTGGTGTTCGGCGGCTCGGTCGTCGAACCCGAATGGCGGCTGGAGCGGCACAGCCATCGTCAGGCGCAACTGCTCTACACGCTGAGCGGCGTCGTCTATTGCGAGATCGACGGCGGCGTGTGGAGCGCGCCGCCGCAATGCACGGTGTGGATTCCGGGCGACGTCCCGCATGCGGCGCGCGGCTCGGCCGGCGCGACCTTCTACGCGGTACTGGTCGAACCCGACGCGGCGCTCGACCTGCCCACGCGCTGCTGCACGCTGGCCACGTCGCCGCTGTTGCGCGAGCTGCTGCTGAAGGCGGCCAGCTTCCCGAACCTGTACGACGTCGACGGGCCGCAAGGGCGGCTGGTGGCGACGCTGCTCGACGAACTCGTCGCGGCGCCGGTCGAGGACTTGTACCTGCCGATGCCGGCCGACCGCCGGCTGCGCAAGCTGATCGACCATCTGCTCGACGATCCGGCCGACAAGTCGCCGCTGCCCGAACTCGCCCGGCGCGCGGGCATCAGCGAGCGCAGCCTCACGCGCCTCGCGACGAAGGAACTCGGGATGAGCCTCGGCGACTGGCGCCGGCGGCTGCACGTCGCGCTGTCGCTGCGGATGCTGACGACCGGCCGCCGCGTACACCAGATCGCGATCGATCTCGGCTACGAGAGCGCGAGCAGCTTCGTCACGATGTTCCGCAAGGCGACCGGCAAGTCGCCGACGCAATTCCTGACCGACCGGCAACGCTGAACGGCCGGAGTGCGCGCCCGCGCACCGTTTGGCCGGATTGAAAAATCAGTTGGCCGGGATGAGAAATGACGCATCGGGTGTCGATCCATAAAATGAGAATCGTTCTCATCTGGAGGTCGACATGCAAATCGTCACGACTGAATTCCCGTTCGTCTGGCTGCGTTACAGCGGCTCGATTCACACCGATCCCACCCGCCTGATTGCCGAACTCGACGCGCTGCTGGCGCGCCGCGAACGCTTCGTTCTTCTGACCGACGATGCGCCGTCCGGCGACGATCACGCCGACAACGATCACGAGATACGCAAGCAGCTCGCGAAGTGGAGCAAGGCCAACCGCGCGCTGTCGCGCGAATGGATTCCCGGGATGATCGCGATCGAGCCCAATGCGGCGCGGCGCGTGGCGCTCAATGCCTTTTCGGGCGCCTTCGAGAAGGTCTGGGGGTATCCGCTGAATGCGGCGGCGAGCCGCGACGACGCGCTGGCGCTCGCGCAACGGCTGCTCGCCGAACCGGCGCGCAGCGTCGCGGCGGCGAACGCCTGACCGACGGCCGCGCGGGTCGCGCGGCTTGCGTCGACATCGACATCGACACGCACGCACGGGGCGCGAACGCGCGCCGCGGCATATCGCAACCACGCAGAGGTGTTGGGTGGACAATCCGATCCGCGCGATGCGCATCTTCACGCGCATCGTCGAAATGAACAGCTTTACGCGCGCGGCGCAGGCGCTCGGCATTTCGCGCGCCACCGCGACGCGCACCGTGCAGGAGCTCGAAGCGGCGCTCGGCATGCCGTTGCTGGTGCGCACGACGCGCGCGTTGCGGGCGACGCCCGAAGGCGACGCGTACTACCGGCGCTGCGTCAGCATCACGGCGGACGTCGACGAGCTCGAAGCCAGCATCCGCGGCGCCGCGCTGCATCCGAGCGGGCCACTGCGCGTCGAATTGCCGGCGTCGGTGGCGGGCGCGATCGTGTTGCCGGCGCTCGGCGAATTTCACGCACGGCATCCCGATCTCGAGCTGATGCTCGCCGTGGCCGGGCGCGCGGTCGATCGCATCGGCGACGCGATCGATTGCAGCATCCGGCTCGGTACGTTGCCCGATTCGTCGCTCGTCGCGCGCCGGCTCGGCTCGCTCGAGCGCGTGACGTGCGCGAGCCCCGCGTATCTCGACCGCTTCGGCGTGCCGCGCACGCCCGACGAGCTGGGCGCGCATCGCGCGGTAGGCGGGTCGCACGTATTCGGCCAGCGTCCGGCCGAACTCGAGTTCGTGGTGGACGACGCGGTGCGCAAGGTGCGGCTCGACGGCATCGTCGGCGTGGACGACGAGCAGGCGTATCTCGCATGCGGCGTGCACGGCCTCGGGCTGATCCAGCCGACGCGTGTCGCCGCGCAGCCGCTGATCGAGGCGGGGCGGTTGAGGGAAGTGCTGCCGGGCTGGCAGCCCGATGCGCTGGCCGTATCGGCCGTCTACGTGAAGCGCCCGCATGTGTCGCCCGGCGTGCGCGCGTTCGTCGACTGGATCGCCGAGCGTTTCGTGCAGGCCGGGTATGAGCAGGAAGGGCTGGCGGC
>NZ_PREY01000021.1:0-116304 GCF_002959955.1 Burkholderia sp. BE12
CTTCAGGCCAGCCTCGGCTTCCTTCAAGATGCCGATGATTTGTTCTTCGGTGAATCGCTTTTTCATTGCCGTTCCTCTCTGGAACGGACTCTACACCGTCACCGTACTAAATGCGGGGAGCAGGTCACCGGCCTTATAGAAGGCGCGCAAGGAAAGGTTCGCGCATTCGAAGAAAAGGTAAAGAGAATCGACGCTCGCATCCGGCAGCTTGAGGATGATAGAGATGCAGTTGAGGCCTTACTCGAGTACGTAAAAAAGGCCACGGAGCGGAAATCTGCGCTAACTGGCTTGTTCGTACAGGAATTTGAGTACGGTGCCGGCGAAGAGGTTCATCCCGAGATTGTTGACCAGTACGAGAAACGACTGGAAAGGCGAAAAGCGTCGATTGAGCACCTGAGTGCATTGCGTGAGCAACGCTTACGTGGAATCGAGTTTGCGAAGCGGGACATCGAGTTGCTGAAGAGAGTCTCTGCGGTTGAATATTGGCCTGTCTACCTTGAAGCAGCGGTTGAGGACTTCTAAGGCACGTACGCCCGTTCGGATTGCCGAGGCTCTAGGTTCCTGAGGCCCGCGCGAAAGGGTAGCGTAGGCCGTCAATGACCGTGGTCTTCGAAACGTTCGAGGAAGAACGATGCGCGTCGTCGAACTCGCGATAAATCTAGGCTACCAACAGAACGGACCCGTAAGTTTCTCAACTTATGGGTCCGTTTTTCTCAGGTTATGAGGCTATCTACATTACCCCTTAAACGTCAATATTCCCCGCCCGCAACGCATTGCTCTCAATAAACGCCCGCCGCGGCTCGACATCATCCCCCATCAGCGTAGTAAAGATCCCATCCGCAGCAATCGCGTCCTCGATCTGCACACGCAGGAGTCGCCGCACCGCCGGATCCATCGTCGTTTCCCAAAGCTGCCCGGGGTTCATCTCCCCCAGCCCCTTATACCGCTGCTTCGAAACGTTCCGTTCAGCATCCGCCAGCAGCCACTTCATCGCGCTCTTGAAGTCGCTGACAGCCATGCTGCGCTCACCACGCTTGATAACGGCACCTTCCCCGATAAGCCCCGTGAACGTATTCGCGGTGGCCACGAGCTGCTGATAATCCGCCGTGTGCTGGAATTCCTGATCGATGACAGAAACCCGCACATTGCCGTGATGCGTCCGCTCGACATTCAGCGACCGCTGTTCCCGAACCGGATCATACGAAGGCACCACGCGCACTTCGTTCTTCAAAGCCTCGTCATGCAACGCAGCATGAAGCGCCTTCGCCGAAGCCTCGGTCGACTCCTCATTGGAGAGATCGATCACCACCCCGTCCATGACCGCTTCCAGCGCCGCCGGATCATACAACCGGCTCAATCGATCGATCACGCTTTGCGACAGCAGATACGACCTTGCCAGCTCCCCAAGCGCATCCCCAGAAATCGCCGCCGCATTCTCACCCGGCACCAGCTCCGAGCCTTGCAGCGCCAATCGCAGCATGTGCGCGTTGAGCTCCGCGTCATCCTTCAGATACCGTTCGTCCTTGCCCGCCTTGATCTTGTACAGCGGCGGCTGCGCGATATACACATAGCCGCGCTCGATCATGTCCGGCATCTGGCGATACAGGAACGTGAGCAGCAGCGTCCGGATGTGCGCACCGTCCACGTCCGCGTCGGTCATGATGATGATGCGGTGATAGCGCAGCTTGTCGAGGTTGTAGTCTTCCTTGCCGATCCCGCAGCCGAGCGCGGTCACGAGCGTGACGATCTGCTCCGACGACAGCAGCTTGTCGTAGCGCGCCTTCTCGACGTTCAGTACCTTGCCGCGCAGCGGCAGGATCGCCTGGAACTTGCGATCGCGCCCTTGCTTTGCCGAGCCGCCTGCCGAGTCGCCCTCGACGATGTAGATTTCGCACTTCGCCGGGTCTTTCTCCTGGCAGTCCGCGAGCTTGCCCGGCAGGCCGACGCCATCGAGCACGCCCTTGCGGCGCGTCATCTCGCGTGCCTTGCGCGCAGCATCGCGCGCACGTGCGGCTTCGACGATCTTCCCGCAAATGATCTTCGCGTCGATTGGCGTCTCGAGCAGGAACTCTTCCAGCGCCTTCGCGACGACTTCTTCAACCGGCGCGCGCACTTCGGACGACACCAGCTTGTCCTTCGTCTGCGAGCTGAACTTCGGCTCCGGCACTTTCACGGACAGCACGCACGACAGCCCTTCGCGCATGTCGTCGCCGGTCGTCTCGACCTTCGCCTTCTTCGCGATTTCGTTGTCGGTGATGTACTTGTTGATGACGCGCGTCATCGCGGCCCGCAGGCCGGTCAGGTGCGTGCCGCCGTCGCGCTGCGGAATGTTGTTCGTGAAGCACAGCACGTTCTCGTTGTAGCTGTCGTTCCACTGCATCGCGACTTCGACGCCCACGTTGTCCTTCTCGCCCGTGGCGAAGAACACCGTCGGGTGCAGGTTGGTCTTCGTCTTGTTGATGTACTCGACGAAACCCTTCACGCCGCCGGCGAACGCGAAATCGTCTTCCTTGCCCGAGCGCAGGTCGGTGAGGCGGATCCGCACGCCGTTGTTCAGGAACGAAAGCTCGCGCATCCGCTTCGCGAGGATGTCGTAGTGATACTCGACCGTGCCGAAAATGGTCGGATCGGCCATGAAGTGCACTTCGGTGCCGCGGTTCTCGGTGTCGCCGGTCACGAGCATCGGCGACACTTCCACGCCGTCCACCACTTCGAGCACGCGATCCTGCGCGACGCCGCGATGGAATTCCATGAAACGCTTCTTGCCGTCGCGGCGCACGGTGAGGCGCAGCCAGCTCGACAGCGCGTTCACGCACGACACGCCCACGCCGTGCAGGCCGCCGGACACCTTGTAGCTGTTCTGGTCGAACTTGCCGCCGGCGTGCAGCTCGGTCATCACGATCTCGGCGGCGCTGCGCTTCGGCTCGTGCTTGTCGTTCATCTTCACGTCGGTCGGAATCCCGCGGCCGTTGTCGGTCACGGAAATCGAGTTGTCGGCGTGAATCGTCACGTGGATGTCGTTGCAGTACCCGGCCAACGCTTCGTCGATCGAGTTGTCGAGCACCTCGAACACGAGGTGGTGCAGACCGGTGCCGTCCGACGTGTCGCCGATGTACATCCCGGGGCGCTTGCGCACCGCTTCCAGCCCCTCGAGGATCTGGATCGACGAAGCGCCGTAGCTGCTGTTATCGGGTCGCGAATTGTGCTGTTCACTCATGGATATCTTCCGGTTCTGCGGGGCCACTCTCGTGGCGGCGCGGTGCGTTTCAGCGGGGGAAATCGCCGGCCGCTCGAGTTTCCTGGCCCGCCCCGGGGCACCGAAAAGGCACCAAAGGGGCGGGTTGTCGGTTCGCCATAAAAACGCCAAAGGGGCTTGCCGCCCCCTGGTGTGTGTCGCGATGTCGAACGCGTCAGATGCGCATCGGCATCACGACATACTTGAACTCGTCGTTCTCGGGCACGGTGATCAGCGCGCTCGAGCTGGCGTCGCCGAGGCTCACCTGCACGGTGTCGACCTTCAGGTTCGCGAGCACGTCGAGCAGATACGTGACGTTGAAGCCGATGTCGACGGTATCGCCCTGATAAGCGATTTCCAGTTCTTCCTGCGCCTCTTCCTGATCGGCGTTGGTCGACATGATCTTCAACTGGCCCGGCGCGATGATGCAGCGCACGCCCTTGAATTTGTCCGAGGTCAGGATCGCCGCGCGCTGCAGCGAACGCTGCAGTTCTTCACGGCCGATCTCGAACGTGTTCTTGTGCGCCTTCGGGATCACGCGCTGGAAGTCGGGGAACTTGCCCTCGACGAGTTTCGACACGAGCTCGACCTGGCCGAACGTGAACTTGGCCTGGGTTTGCGCGATGTCGATGGTGACGGTGTCGTCGATGTCCTCGAGCAGGCGTTGCAGCTCGAGAATCGTCTTGCGCGGCACGATGACTTCCTGGCGGCCGAACGTGCCGCCTTCGAGCTTCATCGACGAGAACGCGAGGCGGTGGCCGTCGGTGGCCACGGCCATCAACTGGTCGCCGTCGACGACGAGCAGCATGCCGTTCAGGTAGTAGCGGATGTCCTGCTGCGCCATCGCGAAGTGCACCATGCCGAGCAGCTGGCGGAACGACTTCTGCGGGACGGTGAGCGTGGCGCCGAAATCCTTCGCCTGCGCGACGGTCGGGAACTCGTCGGCCGCCAGCGTCTGCAGTGCGAAACGGCTCTTGCCCGATTGAACGGTGAGGCGCTTGTCGGCGAGCGACAGCGTGACCTGGCCGTCAGGCATCGCGCGCAGGATGTCGAGCAGCTTGCGGGCCGCGACGGTGGTCGCGATCTGGTCGCCGCCGACGCCGAAATCGGCGCGCGTGGTGATCTGCAGCTCCAGGTCGGTCGACAGGAATGAAACGTCCGGGCCGTTCTTGGTGATCAGCAGGTTGGCGAGGATCGGCAACGTATGGCGGCGTTCGACGATGCCGCTGACCGTTTGCAGCGGCCTGAGGAGGGTGTCTCGTTCGGTCTTGACCAGTTGCATAGAGTTCCTTCGTTGAGTAACGGCCTGCAGCGCAGCAGCCACGCAGCGCCCCGCCGGCCGGGCTCTTGGCCCGCCACCACCGGGGCGGTCAAACCAGTATTGTGCCTCAAAACCGAACCGCCCCCCTTAAAT
Source organism: Burkholderia sp. BE12 (assembly GCF_002959955.1). NCBI lineage: Bacteria > Pseudomonadati > Pseudomonadota > Betaproteobacteria > Burkholderiales > Burkholderiaceae > Burkholderia > Burkholderia sp. BE12. Next base: position 4,650 of record NZ_PREY01000021.1, read on the forward strand.
TGGGGCGGAGGCCGAATTATCAAGCGCGGCCGCCCGCTCAGCCCTTCAGCGTCTGTTCCAGCACGTGCAGCTCGTGGTTGAGCTGCGCGTCCTTGCTGCGCTCGTCGGCGATCTTGCGCACCGCGTGCAGCACGGTGGTGTGATCGCGCCCGCCGAACAGCTCGCCGATCTCCGGCAGGCTCTTCTGCGTGAGTTCCTTCGCGAGATACATCGCGATCTGCCGCGGCCGCGCGATGTTCGCGGGGCGCTTCTTCGAATACATGTCGGCGACCTTGATGTTGTAGAAGTCGGCGACGGTCTTCTGGATGTTCTCGACCGAAATCTGCCGGTTCTGCACGGTCAGCAGGTCCTTCAGCGCTTCCTTGGTCAGCTCGATCGAGATCTCGCGACCGTGGAACTTCGAATACGCGAGGATCTTGCGCAGCGCGCCTTCGAGTTCGCGCACGTTCGAGCGCAGGTGCTTCGCGACGAAGAACGCGACGTCTTCCGACAGGTTCACGCCTTCCGATTGCGCCTTGCGCATCAGGATCGCGACGCGCATCTCGAGCTCGGGCGGCTCGATCGCGACGGTGAGGCCCGAGTCGAAGCGCGAGATCAGGCGATCGTCGATGCCCGAGATCTCCTTCGGATACGTGTCGCTGGTGATGATCACCTGCGCCTTGTTCGCGACCAGCGCCTCGAACGCGTAGAAGAATTCCTCTTGCGTGCGCGACTTGCCGGAGAAGAACTGGATATCGTCGATCAGCAGCAGGTCGAGCGAGTGGTAGTAGCGCTTGAAGTCGTCGAACGCCTTGCGCTGGTACGCCTTCACCACGTCGGACACGTACTGTTCCGCATGGATGTAGCGGATCCGCGCGCCGGCCTTGTCGAGCAGCAACTGGTTGCCGATCGCGTGGATCAGGTGGGTCTTGCCGAGGCCGACGCCGCCATACAGGAACAGCGGGTTGTACGAGATGCCGGGGTTGTCCGCGACCTGGATCGCCGCGGCGCGCGCGAGCTGGTTCGCCTTGCCGGTCACGAAGTTGTCGAACGTGAGCACCGGGTTCAGCTTCGAACGTTCGTACATCGAATCGGCTTCGCCGCCGTTGGCGGGCGCGGCGCCCGGGCCCGGACGCCACGTGCGGCGGCCGGCCGCCGCTTCATGCGCGGGCAGGCTCGGCAGGTCGATGTCGGCGTCGTCGGCGTTCAGGTGGTGCGCGGCGGCCGCGGACGGCGTCATCGGCACGTCGGCCGGCGCGCTGGGCGTGGCGGCGGCATGCGCGGTCAGGTTGGCGGCGATCGCGGCGACCGTCGCGGCCGGGCCGCCGGGAGTCAGCGGCGCGCGCGGCGCAGCCGGTGCGGCGCCCATGGCGGCGCTGCGCATGCCGGCCTTCGGATCGAGAACGAACTGGACTTCGATCGGCGTGTTCCAGAATTCACGGGCCAGATCGGCGATCCGCCCCGAAAACTGGCTCTTGACCCAGTCCAGCTTGAAGCGGTTCGGCGCGGCGATGGACAGCGTGTTCGCCGACGCATCGAAGGCCACCGGGGCCAAGGGTTTGATCCACGTCACGTACTGCTGGGGCGTCAGCTCGCGCTCCAGCAGTGCGGAACAGTGTTGCCAGAAATCGTTCATCAAGTAGCTGTCGTTTTTGCGTGCACAGCGCGGCTCGCCGGCGCGCTTGTCGCGGTCGCGCAACAAGGCCCGAAGCGGTCGTGCGAGCGTGCGTCGGACGCCTGCGTCACAGTCTTGGCGGGGCAGGCGCGGGCCGAAGCGGCGTGCGGGATTCTTGGAGATAAGGCGAGATTCTAACGCCAAACGCAGCCACAGCGGGACTTATCCACAGGCTGGGTTTGTGGGGCGCGGGGCCGGATCGCCTGGGGTGTGCACAGGCGGACGACTCCTAAGGTATTGACCGTCAAGAGAAAAACGGTTTAAATAGCGGGTTCCGCGAAAACCAATCCTGTATTCCCGGCGATTGCGTTCGCCCGAATGCCTCCGGTTAAGGGCACGCGGTCCCCTGAATTTCGACATTCTCGAACAAGTGAGAACATCATGAAACGTACTTACCAACCGTCCGTGACGCGCCGCAAGCGCACCCATGGCTTCCGTGTCCGCATGAAGACGGCAGGTGGCCGCAAGGTCATCAACGCTCGCCGCGCGAAGGGCCGCAAGCGCCTCGCCATCTAAGGCAGGTTGCGCGCTGTGTCCGCCGTCCGCAGTTCCGCGGAAGGTGCCGTCGAGCCGGGTGCGAATCCGTCGCAGACGAAAGCCGCCTTCCCGAAAGCTGCGCGACTTCTGAAAACGGATGAATTTTCATCCGTTTTTCGTTTGCGCCCCTGGCGGCGTTCCGCGCACTTCGTGATCTACGGCAAGCCGACCGGTCAGCCCGCGCGCCTGGGGCTCGTCATCGGCAAGAAGTATGCGCCGCGAGCGGTAACCCGTAACCTCGTGAAGCGGCTGGCGCGCGATGCGTTTCGCTTGCGCCGGGCCGAATTCGCCGGTTACGACCTGCTGCTGCGGCAGCACACGCGCTTCGACAAGAAAGCGCTGCCGAGCGCGGCTTCCGCCCCGCTCGCGGCGATGTGCGCGGCCGAGATCCGCGAACTGCTCGACAGGGCAGTCCGGGAAATCGCCCGCCGCGCGTCGAAGCCCGCGTCCGAGTGACGCATCCGTGCCCGGTGCGGCGTTCGCGCCCACCCGGCCGGTTTTGACGCGGCGTCGTACGGCGCCGCCCAAGGTATGGAAACGGTATTGATCGCCTTGCTGCGCTTCTACAAGGTTGCCGTGAGCCCGATGCTCGGCAACCGTTGCCGTTTTTATCCTTCCTGTTCGGATTACGCGCGCGAGGCAATCCAGTATCATGGCGCCGCGCGCGGCACGTATCTCGCCGTCAGGCGCGTGTGCCGATGCCACCCGTTTTCCGCGGGCGGCATCGACCTCGTCCCGCCGCCCAACTCCGACACTCGCGCTCGCGGCGAAGCCGACGCGCGGTCCCATCGACTCTGAGACAACGCATGGATATCAAACGCACCGTCCTATGGGTGATCTTCTTCATGTCAGCTGTCATGCTGTACGACAACTGGCAGCGGGACCATGGACGCCCGTCGATGTTCTTCCCGAGCGCCACGCACACGGCCCCCGCCGCTGCCGGCGGCGCATCGGGCACGGGCGCGACGACGACCGCAGGTGAAGTGCCTGCCGCCGCGGCCGGCGCCGCACCGTCGACGACGGCTCCGGCCGCCCAGGCGCAGCTCGTGAAATTCTCGACCGACGTGTACGACGGCGAAATCGACACGCGCGGCGGCACGCTCGCGAAGCTGACGCTGAAGAAGCAGGGCGACGGCAAGCAGCCCGACCTGTACATCACGCTGTTCGACCACACGGCCGGCCACACGTACCTCGCACGCACGGGCCTGCTCGGCGGCGATTTCCCGAACCACAACGACGTCTACACGCAGGTCAATGCAGGCCCGACGTCGCTGACGGGCGACCAGAACACGCTGAAGCTGTCGTTCGAATCGCCGGTGAAGGGCGGCGTGAAGGTCGTGAAGACCTACACGTTCACGCGCGGCAGCTACGTGGTCGGCGTCGACACCAAGATCGACAACGTCGGCACGGTGCCTGTCACGCCGACGGTCTACATGGAACTGGTGCGCGACAACACAGCCGTCGAAACGCCGATGTTCTCGCACACGTTCCTCGGGCCGGCGGTCTACACGGACGCGAAGCACTTCCAGAAGATCGACTTCAGCGACCTCGACAAGAACAAGGCGAACTTCGAGAAGGCCGCCGACAACGGCTGGGTCGCGATGGTGCAGCATTACTTCGCGTCGGCCTGGATTCCGCAGCAGGGCGTGAAGCGCGACATCTACGCTGAAAAGATCGATCCGACGCTGTACCGCGTCGGCGTGAAGCAGCCGGTCGCCGCGATCGCGCCGGGCCAGTCGGCCGACGTGCAGGCGCGCCTGTTCGCCGGTCCGGAAGAAGAGCGCATGCTCGAAGGCATCGCGCCGGGCCTGGAGCTCGTGAAGGACTACGGCTGGGTGACGATCATCGCGAAGCCGCTGTTCTGGCTGCTCGAGAAGATTCATGGCTACGTCGGCAACTGGGGCTGGGCGATCGTGTTGCTGACGGTGCTGATCAAGGCGGTGTTCTTCCCGCTGTCGGCCGCCAGCTACAAGTCGATGGCGCGCATGAAGGAAATCACGCCGCGCATGCAGGCGCTGCGCGAACGCTTCAAGAGCGATCCGCAGAAGATGAACTCGGCGCTGATGGAGCTGTACAAGACCGAGAAGGTCAATCCGTTCGGCGGCTGCCTGCCGGTCGTGATCCAGATCCCGGTGTTCATCTCGCTGTACTGGGTGCTGCTCGCATCGGTCGAAATGCGCGGCGCGCCGTGGATTCTGTGGATTCACGACCTGTCGCAGCGCGATCCGTTCTTCATCCTGCCGGTGCTGATGGCCGTGTCGATGTTCGTTCAGACGAGCCTCAACCCGACGCCGCCGGACCCGGTCCAGGCGAAGATGATGAAGTTCATGCCGATCGCGTTCTCGGTCATGTTCTTCTTCTTCCCGGCTGGTCTGGTGCTGTACTACGTCGTGAACAACGTGCTGTCGATCGCGCAGCAGTACTACATCACGCGCAAGCTCGGCGGCGTCAAGAAGAAGCCGGCCTGACGCCCGTTGGCCTCGCGGGCGGTCAGCTGCCCGCGATGCTTGCAAAAAAAGCCGCATGGTTCATGACCATGCGGCTTTTTTGTTTCCCGGCGGCGGCGCGTGCGGTGGCTGCGTTCAGGCTTTCTTCGCTTCGAGTTTCGGATCGCCGTAGAACTGCTCGATCAGTTCCTGAACGAGGTAGCGCTGGTGCGGAGACAATGCCTCGATCTTCGACGCGAGTTCGATCGTCTCGGGCGTCGGCGGATAGCGTTCGTCGCGCGGCAGCGGTTGCGGCGTCGGATGTTCGATCACGCTCGGCGACGGCCCGTAATGCAGCCAGTGCACTTCGACGCGCAACCATTCGGCCAGCGTTTCGAGTTTGTCCGACGTCGGGATCGTGCGGCCCGTCAACCATTTGTGCGCGGTTTGCGGCGAAACGGGATGCGTTCCGCGGTGGCGCAGATTGAATCGGTTCGCCAGCTCCGTCGCGCCCGTGACCTTCTCCGGGCTGCGCCGCAGGGCGAATTTCAGGCGTTCCGAGAACGCGGCTTTTTCTTCGGATGTCGGCATGGGGAGATTGTGCAATTCCATCGCCGCGTCTCAGACAACCATATGAGATAAATGTATCTCGTTCAGACGAATCCCGACCTTGGTTAGGATGGGGAATGAAATTGAGGGACGTACTGCCAAGCCCCTCCGGCCCGCATACTCGTCCGAAATGGCCGGTGTGTGATGCGGCCGGACTGATACTCGGCTTATCCCCGGTGGGATAAATTCGGGCGAGTCCGAATCCGGCGTCGCCGCCAGTGGCGTGTGAGCCGGCACGCTACAATGCCGGCGTTCCGATGCCCGAGCTGTTGTGCGGGCGCACCATTGACACGCTGTTTACCCGATTTCTCCGATTCCCATGCTCGCTACCGATTCCGATCCGATCGTCGCCATTGCCACTGCTGCCGGCCGGGGTGGCATCGGGGTCGTCCGCGTGTCGTTCGGGCGCGGCGGCGAGGCGGCCGCGCTGCCGCTGATCGACGCGTTGTGCGGGCAGAAGCTCGCGCCGCGTCATGCGAGCTACGTGCCCTTCCTCGACGCGCACGGCGCGCCGCTCGACCGCGGGATCGCGCTGTATTTCCCGGCGCCGCATTCGTACACCGGCGAGCACGTGCTCGAGCTGCAGGGGCATGGCGGGCCGATCGTGATGCAGCTGTTGCTGCAGCGCTGCCTGGATGCGGGGCGTGGCTTCGGGCTGCGGCTCGCGGAGCCGGGCGAGTTCACGCGACGCGCGTTCCTGAACGACAAGCTCGATCTCGCGCAGGCCGAGGCCGTCGCCGACCTGATCGAGGCGAGCACCGAAGCGGCCGCGCGCTCGGCCGGGCGTTCGCTCGACGGCGCGTTCTCGCGGCAGATCCATGCGCTCGTCGACGACGTGATTACGCTGCGGATGCTGGTCGAGGCGACGCTCGATTTTCCGGAGGAGGAAATCGACTTCCTCGAAGCGGCCGACGCACGCGGCAAGCTCGCGAAAATCCGCGCGCAGCTCGCGCATGTGCTCGGCGACGCGCGGCAGGGCGCGCTGTTGCGAGAAGGGCTGTCGGTCGTGCTTGCGGGGCAACCGAACGTCGGCAAATCGTCGCTGCTGAATGCGCTGGCGGGCGCCGAGCTGGCGATCGTCACGCCGATCGCCGGAACGACGCGCGACAAGGTGGCGCAGACGATTCAGGTCGAAGGGATTCCGCTGCACATCATCGATACGGCCGGGCTGCGCGAGACGGAGGACGAAGTCGAGCGGATCGGGATTGCGCGCACGTGGAGCGAGATCGAGCGCGCGGATGTCGTACTGCATCTGCTCGATTCGCGCACGGGGATGACGCCGGACGACGGGACGATCGCGGCGCGGTTTCCGGCCGGCGTGCCGGTGGTGCGCGTGCTGAACAAGACGGATCTGACCGGCGTGCCGGCGTGCGTCGAGCATCCGGCGGCGGAAGGTGACCTGACCGAGGTACATCTGTCGGCGAAGCGCGGCGACGGGATCGACATGCTGCGCGCTGAGCTACTGCGGATCGCGGGGTGGCAGGCGGGGGCCGAAGGCGTATATCTCGCGCGCGAGCGGCATCTGATCGCGCTGCGGGCCGCGCAAGAGCATCTCGCGCAGGCGGCGGATCATGCGGAGCAAAGGGCGCAGTCGCTCGATCTGTTTGCCGAGGAGTTGAGGCTCACGCAGGAGCAGCTCAATGCGATTACCGGGGAGTTCACTTCGGATGATCTGCTGGGGGTGATCTTCAGCAGGTTTTGTATCGGGAAATGATCCCAGGGTCATCGAATGCGATCCGGACGGTACGTCGCGGTTGCACTTCCTGCCGATCGTATGGCACCTGGTACTGGTGGCCATGGCGGATCTAACCCGCTACTACGTCACCGCGTTAAATCAGCACCGGGCTGGCCTGTTGGTTCTGATATCGCTGACCATGCTCGACTTTCTACGTTTCCATTCGTTCCCAGATGGCAATGTAACGCTATTACAGCTCTACCGCTTCGATCATGATGCTGTCATCAGCCTGGAGCGAAACTTCGAGCAAGCTAAGGAAGGACTACTACGCGCCTTTGGAGTGGAGCGGGAAGCTCCTAGGATTGGGATCAAGGGCTGCACGATGCCAAACCTTGGCTTGACTATTTCTGAAGGCTTCGGGCCTACCGCGAGTTCCAGTAGCGTGTTGGAACCATCGAGCATGGCCGAGGTAGCATGGGCTCAGCCTCCCGTTTTCGATCGCGGAGATTGAAGGCGCTGGTCCAAGTGTGGGCCGGGACATGGTTCGGCTGGTGTTGTGGGGGATGAAAGCTGGCGGCTGATCGAGTCAATTGGTTACGGGTGCGGTGAAAAATGGTACGGCCACAGTCAATTGACTGAAAACTGGGGTCAGAACAGTCTATTGCTACAGAGAACGGGTCCCCGTTTCCGGGCGCCTTTCTGGTTGTGCTGCGTGGCGATCAACGCTTGCCGTGGCGCTGTTGCTGTTCGCCCAGTGCTTGGACGACTTTTCCGGCGACTGTATCGGCGAACAAGTCCAGCGTCTGCTCGTCGATCGATCGAGGCCCTGCGCTATCGTGAGCAAGGCTTTCCTCCAAACGCGCCACAATTTCGGCGGTTAGTGATCGCTTGCTTTTCACAGACGCTTCTATCAACCGCTCTTTGAGGGCAGCCGGAATGCGCAGGTTGGTTTGGGGTTCATCGCGAGCCATAGCCAAGTCTAAGGCAGCACGGTGCTTGCAATCAATGAAGCACCGTGCTATACATATGAGTAGCACGGTGCTTCATGGCGATCGATGTTATGTGAGATTGTTCGACGAGGTCACGATAGAGACGACTCGTCCTTGGTAGGTCCTATTGCCTATTTCGGTCCGCGGCCGCTGGATGGAGAGGGCAATTTGAAGCGTTGATGTCATACCGCAAATCTTGGTGGTTCTCTTGATCGAAATTCGTTCGAATCGTCGGGGAATTGGAGAGGCTGCGAAGATGTACTGCGAGTAGACGGCTGATTCTTTGTTCAACGGAATTGGCAACCAACCATCAGGTGCTTGCCGCATTGTCTGAAACTTGGTTTTGATAGATCTGACTTCGTTCAGGTATGTAAATATGCGTGTCAATTAGGAAAGCTAATTTAGTACGAGGATGGAAAATGAACGACAAAGGACTTGCGAGCAGCAATCGTTCTGCTATTCAAGGTAGAGACGCAGATGCATCTTGTCGCGATGTTCTGGATGCTCCGGGCATTGACCAAAAAAAAGTTATCACTCAGCGCCTCGATAGCAGTAGAGGAGGCCGCCGCATAGAGATCGCGGAGGCTCATCATGGCTGACAATGACGATCCGATCTTGGGGGCTGACGAAGTGCGCCGCGAACTAATTCAGGCATCGCGTCAACTAAGCGTATTGCTGCTCGATCTTTCGATGGACCCCGAGCGGATTTTCGAACACTTCGCCCCACGTCGTGATGCCTTCTTCGAATTACTGTCGGATCTAAGCGTCAAGATCAATACGCGCGTGGAGGAGCTGCTTCGCGAGTGATGATATGAGTATTCCGGCGTCCCAGCCCATTTTTGCTGTGAGGGCGATCATGCCGCCGACTGAGCGGAGCACAATTCCGCCGACGCGACGCAAGTCATCTGTTACGCGAAGAGCGATGTTCACGCTCGGCCGCTTCGGATTTCGCGCGACGCGCGGCGTTGTACCGGAGGCCGCTTAATGAAGCCTCATCGATGTTTGGAGCGGTGTCGTATATTTCCCGCGTGTCAATCCCAATGACGATGATGATGGTAATACCCGCCATCACCGTAATACCCGCCACCGTCAGGCACCACGATACAGCCGCTCAGCAACACGGCCACGCCTGCAATCAACAAAAGGGTTTTCTTCATGGCGTTCACCTGCTCGGGTTCGATATGAAACCGAGCATAGCGAGCGCCCGCAACCCGGGCTGTAAGCATTGGTATCCCTGCGGCGCTTTGCGTAACGGCGCATTATTCCGGTCAAAATGACCGTAACAAATACCCAAACAACAGACGTTATCAGGCGACGACCACCCTGTTTCGCCCCGTATCCTTCGCCCGATACAGCGCGGCATCGGCGGCTTCGATCAACGCATCGGGTGTCGACAGATCATCCGCCGACACGGTCGCACAGCCGACGCTGACGCTCACGCGCCCGGCCGGCGAGTCGGGCATCGCGAGGTCGAGCCGCAGCACCGCTTCGCGCGCTTCGTCGGCTACCACCCGCGCGCCGCGCGCGCCGGTGTTCGGCAGCACGATCGCGAACTCCTCCCCGCCGTAACGCGCGACGATATCCGCGGGCCTCCGCACGGCACCGGCCAGTGCATTCGCGACGGCGATCAGGCACGCATCGCCCTTCACGTGACCGAATGCGTCGTTGTACGCCTTGAAGTGATCGACGTCGACCATCAGCAGCGACAGCGGTTCGCCCTGCCGTCGCGCCTGCAGGAACAGCGTGTGGAAATGATCGTTGAAGTGGCTGCGGTTGAACGCGCCCGTGAGCCCGTCGCGCGCGGACGAACGAATCAGCGTGGCGTGCGCTTCGAACAACTGCTGATACAGCATCGTCACTTCCCACGCGAGCACGCACACGAGCACGCCGGGCGTGAACATGCTGAACACGCGTGCGACGTACCAGCCGACCGTGAAGCGGTTCGTGGTCAGCAGGTTCAGCGTCGTGTCGGTCAGGCACGCGAGCACCGCGATGGCGAGCCACAGGTCGAGCGTCGTGCGCAGCCGTCCCGTGACCAGCACGCCCACGAGCGCAAGCACGTTGAGGATCCAGACGACGAGCGCGATGCCGTTGACGGGCAGCACGGCCGCGTCGCGAGGCGGATGGAACGCGGGCGGCAGCGACACGTTCAGCGCGAGCGCGCACAGGAGGGCCGCCGCGACGGCCGGCCCGCCGACGAGCGCGACCGTCCAGCGGCGCGTCTCTTTCGCGCCGACCGGGGCGCGCGTCAACCGCTCGCGGGCGAACAGCGCGGCCATCACGAAGCACGGAAAGCCGGCATGCCAGAAGATCCACATCCATGCGGCGCTTTGCGGGCGGGCGCCGAGCAGGCCATGCGGCGCGAACACGCCGGGAAAGGTGAGCAGTTGCAGCGCGACGGCGAGCGCGGTGAACGCATAGGCGCCGCCGAGCGCACCGAGCACGGGCTGGCGCGTCACGGTGAACTGCGCGCCGAGGAAGAACGCCGCGATGCTCGCGGTCGTGAACACGGTGAGCGCGCACATCGGCATGAACGGCTCGACGGCCGGCAGCGCGACGTTCGCGTGCGGCGCGGCGATCCCGAGCGCAAGCAGGATGACGAGCGCCGTCAGCGCGCCGAACCACAGCTGACGTTGCGTCGTGTGCTGAATCAGGATGCCTTCCATGGACTCCCCCGGACACGCGTGCTCAAACGCCCGATCTTGCGCCGGGCAGCACGCATCCGATCGCGGCGCGACCGGTGCGGTCCGATCCTATCTCGTTATTGGCGTCCGCTCAAATGCCGAGCCCCGGGCCGAAGTTGCCGGCGACGCAGCGTGTGACGGCGTCGACGTCCGCGTAATCCTGTTCGGGCAGGCCGTCGAGCATCGACAGCACGTCGTTGCTGGCGCCGGCATCGCGTGCGGCATCGACGATCGCATCCTTGTTCGCCGGATAGCGGACGGCCGCCAGCACATCGGCGATCTGCAGGTCGATCGTTTCGTTCGGGATATCGTGCGGAGGAAGGGCGGGCTTGTCGTTCACGTCGGCGTCTCGCGGGTTGGGCGGGAATCGGGTCGAAGCGCAAGAATCGTGCACCGCATGTTACTCGGCCGGCGGAGGCGGCCGGCGCGTGCTGCGATCGACGATGATCGAAGTCAATGCCCGCGACGCATGCGGCGCCACGGATGCTTCCAGTCGATGTGCGGCGCGTTCTCGTCGCGCGGATGCTGGCGGCGATGTTCCTGCCAGAGTTCGTCGGAAAACAGCGCGGCCACGATGACCAGCGGCAGCACGAGGAAAATTCCGAGTATGACTTGCTCCATCACGATAGCCTCCTTGCGGTGGCAGGAACCCTTGCTCCCATTCTAGGCTCTGAACTGCGCCCGCGTTCAATTTCTTACAGTGCGAAACGGGCCCGAACGCGGCCGTGCCGCGCGGGCGTTCCGCACGTGCGCCGGCATTAAAAAGGACATGAACATGCAACTCCAGAACGATACCAACACACTCGCGCTGCGGCCGCTGGAGCGCCAGGACCTGCGCTTCGTCCACGAGATGAACAACGACGCGAAGATCATGCGCTACTGGTTCGAGGAGCCGTACGAAACCTTCTCGGAACTGTCGCAACTGTACGACCGCCACGTGCACGACCAGCGCGAGCGCCGTTTCGTCGCGGTCGATGCGCAAGACGAACTGGTCGGCCTCGTCGAGCTGATCGAGCTCGATTACATCCACCGTCGCGGCGAGTTCCAGATCATCATCGCGCCTCAGTGCCAGGGGCGCGGCTACGCGGGCCAGGCGACGCGCCTCGCGATCGAGTACGCGTTCAAGGTGCTGAACATGCGCAAGCTGTACCTGATCGTCGACACGTCGAACGCGGCGGCAATCCATGTGTACGAGAAATGCGGATTCCAGCACGAGGCCGAATTAAAGGAAGAATTTTTCGGGAATGGCGCGTATCACAACGCTTATCGCATGTGCATCTTCCAGCGCGATTATTTCGAGCGCCAGCAAATCGGGCTGAATAAAGCAGGGTAAACGCCACACTGGTAAAAGGCACTTGCGGCGGGGCTCGGAGGGCGCAGAACGGAGGCGGGAACTACGGATAAATACGGATGCGCTTATACCTGGCATTTTTCTTGTATCAGGTAAATGCGATTCCGCGCTGCGGTAAAGTCGAATCGTTTCGGATGACTTTATGTGCAACGCATCAAAATGATCCGGATAGCGAAATGGATTATCCAAATCGTTCAATCGGCGCATTGTAACTTTGCTGAAAGCCCTGTCGGGTAACGCTTTCCGCCCGGCGGCGCGGGCCGGCGCGTCGTTCGGCAGCCGTTGCCGCCGGCGTGAATCGCGCCAAAAGTGGGTTGCGCGCGGGGTGCGACAATCCGCCGCTATTGCGGTCGCACAACAAATGTGCTTGCTATCGTTTGCCGGTCTTCTAAAGTGAAAAACGCGGGTTCACGATCACCTTTAAACACATAGCTAACCCAGCCTGGTGCCCGCAAGCCTGGAGACAGAACATGATGAAGCGTACCGGTGTCCTTTTTGCCCTTGTCGGCGCATTTTGTGCTGTGTCGATTGCCAAGGCCGGCGGCGATTCGGCCGTCAAGCCGAAGCAGGAAATCCAGCTGACGAAGAATGCATGGGGCTGTCTGTCCAAAGACAATCTGGATTCCGTACTGAATCACGAACGTGACGGCAAGTCGCAGGCGAAGCAGCAGTACTTCGACGACTTCCGCTGCCTGTCGGTGCCGGAAGGCCAGCGCTTCCGCGTGGTATCGGTCGATCAGGGCGACGTGCAGTTCGTCAGCGCCGACAACAGCGACCAGCAAGGTCTCTGGACCGATTCGCGCTTCGTCAAGCAGTAACCGTCCATTCACCGCGCCGTCGCACGACGCCCGAGCGCACCGGCCCGACGGGCCGGCGGAGCGAATCGAACACGGCCCGGCCATGCCGGGCCGTTGTGCTGTGAATCGCGCATGAAGCACGCCGGACGGCGCGCATTCGGTATCATCACGGCCCGACCGAACCGAATGCCCGCCCGGGCCGCATCCGCATGGCGCTGAAATCCACGATCTACAAAGCCGAACTGCAAATCGCCGACATGGATCGGCATTACTACGCCGATCACGCGCTGACGGTGGCGCGCCATCCGTCGGAAACCGACGACCGGATGATGGTGCGCATCGCCGCGTTCGCGCTGTTCGCGCACGAACGGCTCGAATTCAGCAAGGGGCTGTCGGACGTCGACGAGCCCGATCTGTGGCAGAAGGACCTGACGGGCGCGATCGACGTGTGGATCGAGGCCGGCCAGCCGGACGAACGGCGCATCGCGAAGGCGGCCGGCCGTGCCGGGCAGGTCACGGTGATCGCCTACGGCGGCAAGACGTCGGAAATCTGGTGGCAGGGCGTGCGCAGCAAGGTCGAACGGCTGCGCAACGTGCAGGTGCTGTCGCTCGCCGACGGCGTCGCGGCCGCGCTCGGGCGGCTCGCGGAACGCACGATGCGCCTGCAGTGCACGGTGCAGGACGGCGCCGCGTGGATCTCGAGCGCCGACCACGATCCGATCGCGGTCGAGTGGACGGTGCTGAAGGCGCGCGCCGACGCGTGACGGCCCGCGCGCCGGCCGCGTTCAGCCGAGCGCGGCCGGCGGCCCCTTGAATTCGACCATGTTCCCTTCGGGATCGAACAGGTAGATCGACGGCCCGTAGCCGCCGGCGCCGTAGCGCTGCGCCGGCGCTTCCGGCCGCGCGCCATGCGCGGCGAAATGGGCGATCAATGCGTCGGGGTCGAACGGCTCGACGCGCAGGCACAGGTGGTCGAGGTTGCGCCCGGTGCCGGGCGGGCCGCTGTCGGGGCGATCGATCGGGCCGCCGACCGTCAGCAGGTCGATCAGCGCATCGCCGGCGCGCAGTTGCACGAGGCCCAGATCGGGCTGCTCCTTCTCCACGTGGCAACCGACGGCGTCGCAGTAAAAGCGTGTCATTGCCGCCATGTCGGTCACGCGCAGCACGATGTGATCGATTCCGCGGATGGTGGGCTTCATGGGCGGGAACTCCTTCGCAGTCGACGAGCATCGAGTGTAGACGCATCGCGCCTGCGCTGCCGGCCGGAACGCGGCACAATCGACGGACGAAAAAAAGCCCGTTCACGCAGAGCGGAACGGGCTTAATCCATATCAGGAGGAGACATGGAGGAGACAGTTCCAACTATACACACGGCGATGGTGCGACGCAATATTCCGATTGCAAAAAAACGTCAGGACGATGATTTGCCGCATCCGCACTGCAGCAAAATGGTGACGGGACGATGACGAAAACCGCGCGGGAGCGGCTGTCGCGCACATTTCGTCGGATTTATTTTTAGCGATGCGGCCCCGATTCGCCGGCACGAATCACAGAGCAAGATTCGGGGCGCGACGGCATGTGCCGATGTCTAGAGTAGGCACCATCTACACTAGAGAGTGCGAGGTTCAGATGAAAACCGCCTATCCGACCGACGATGCCCGCTGGGGCGCCGTGACCGAACGCGATCCGCATGCGGATGGCGCGTTCTTCTATGCCGTCAGCACGACCGGCGTGTTCTGCCGCCCGACCTGCGCGTCGCGCCAGCCGCGTCGCGAGAACGTATCCTTTTTTGCCGATCCGGCGGCCGCGCGCGCGGCCGGCTTCCGGCCCTGCAAGCGTTGCCAGCCCGAAGGGCTGCCGCGCGAGCTGGAAATCGTCAATCGCGCGTGCGCGGTGCTCGACGCGCACGCCGAGCGGCTCACGCTGCAGCAGTTGAGCGACGCCGTGCACGTGAGCCCGTTCCATCTGCAGCGGCTCTTCAAGCGCGTGGTCGGCGTGTCGCCGCGGCAGTACCAGGCCGCGCAGCGCGGTGCCGCGCTGCGACAGGCGCTGCAAAGCGGGCAGCCGGTCACGCGGGCGGCCGTCGACGCGGGTTTCAACTCGCCGTCGCGGCTCTATGCGTCAGTGCCGCGCGAGCTGGGGATGGCGCCGTCCTCCTTCCGCCGCCAGGGCGCGGGCCTGCGGATCGACTATGCGACCGCGTCGACGTCGCTCGGCACCGTGCTCGTCGCCGCCACCGAACAGGGCATCTGCCGGATCGCGTTCGGCGACGACGCGGCGTCGCTCGTCGGCGAGCTGAAGGACGCGTTCGCGCGGGCGGAACTGGTCGAATCGTCGGCCCGGCTCGCGCCGTTCGTCACGCAGATCCGTGCGTACCTCGACGGCACGCGGCACGCATTCGACCTGCCGCTCGACATCGCGCCGACGGCGTTCCAGCAGCGCGTGTGGGAAGCGCTGACGCATATCCCGTACGGCGAAACGCGCAGCTATTCGGAGATCGCCGAGGCGCTCGGCTCGCCGCGCGCGGTGCGGGCGGTCGCGTCCGCGTGCGCGTCGAATCCGGTCGCGCTCGCGATCCCGTGCCACCGCGTCGTGCAGAAGGGCGGCGCGCTCGCCGGCTATCGCTGGGGCGTGCGCCGCAAGGCGACGCTGCTCGCGGCCGAGGCGCGTCATATCCACACCGATGAAGCCGAAGCCGAGACGGAGGGCAGTGCGGTTTGAGCATCGAAACGACAACGATCACATCCATCGCGAACGGCGGCCCGGTGCCGCCGTTCGCGCGGATGGAACTGCGCTACAAGGCGCCGTACGACTGGGCGCGCGTGCTGCGCTTTTTCAGCGGGCGCGCGATTCCGGGCGTCGAGCAGGTGGCCGACGGCGCGTATCGCCGCATCGTCGACCTGCACGGCGATGCCGGCCGGCTCACCGTCACGAAACACCCGCGCAAGCATTGCCTGATCGCGACCGTCGAAGGGGCGCTCGCGCGTCACGTCGACGATGCATTCGCCGCGCGCGTCGCGACGATGTTCGACCTCGGCGCCGATCCGGCCGCGATCGGCGGCGATCTCGCGCGCGATCCGTGGTTCGCGCCGCTCGTCGAGGCCGCGCCGGGGCTGCGCGTGCCGGGCGCGTGGTCGGGGTTCGAGCTGGCCGTGCGCGCGATCGTCGGCCAGCAGGTGAGCGTGAAGGCCGCGACGACGATCGTCGGCCGGCTCGTCGAACGGGCCGGCGAACGCGTGATTCATGAAGACGACGGCGCGCCCGCGTGGCGTTTCCCGACGCCCGACGCGCTGGCCGCGTGCGATCTCGACAAGATCGGGATGCCCGGCAAGCGCGTGGCGGCGCTGACCGGCGTGGCGCGCGCGGTGGCGGCCGGCGACGTGCCGGTCGACCGCGCGCATGCCGATCTCGCGACGCTGCGCGGCGCATGGCTCGATCTGCCCGGCATCGGTCCGTGGACCGTCGAATACATCGCGATGCGCGCATGGCGCGACCCGGACGCGTGGCCGGCATCCGATCTCGTGCTGATGCAGTCGATCGCCGCGCGCGACCCGGCGCTCGACCGGCTCACCAGCCAGAAGCGCCGCACCGAAGGCTGGCGGCCGTGGCGCGCGTATGCGGCGCTGCATCTGTGGAACGAAGTGGCCGACCGGGCGGGCGCCGCGCGCGGCGGGTAAGCGCGGCGGGGCGAGCGCGGCGGCCCGCGCTCGGGTGCGACCGCAACGCGGCTGGGCCGCAACCCGCTGCGCAAGCGGTGCCGGCAAGCGGCAAGCGCCGGCGCGACGCGACTCGTCATGGCGGAGTCCGCGCCTCCGGCGTCGGCCGGATGTCGCGCGTGCGATGCCCGCGCACGCGTCGTTTCGCGATCCATTCGGCGACGAGGTTGCACCTGCCGCCACCCGTTCGCCGTTCGCGTTCCGTCCGACGAATGGCGCCGACCGGCGTGCCGATCGGCCTCGTCCGGAGCCGGCGATACCGGCCGGGACTGCCGCGCCCGGCCCGTCCGACGGCCCGCTCAGGCCCGCGCGCCATGCCCGGGGCCACCTCAAGCGCGGGTTCCGGCGAGATGTTAAAGTGCCCGCTACCAACGAAGCGACCAACAATCCAGCCGGCCGCGCGGCGTTCTGCGCGCGGCCGTCACGCACTTGCGTCTCCATGTCGAACACCATGACTCACCGCCAGTCCGAACTGCTGCTGAATCGCCTCGACGCGCTGAGCTCGGGCCCGACGCGGCAGCATCTGCCCGACGGCCTGCGCGGCATCGAAAAGGAAAGCCTGCGCGTGACGCGCGACGGGATGATCGCGTTCACGCCGCATCCGCGCGCGCTCGGTTCGGCGCTCACGCATCCGGCGCTGACGACCGACTATTCCGAAGCGCTGATCGAACTGATCACGCCCGCGGAGCGCGACGCCGCGCTCACGCTCGAACGCCTCGACGATCTGCATCGCTACGTCTATTCGTCGCTCGGCGACGAGATGCTGTGGAGCGACTCGATGCCCGGCCTGCTGCCGGCCGACGACCAGATCCCGATCGCCAACTACGGCACGTCGAACATCGGCCGCCTGAAGACGGTGTACCGGCGCGGCCTCGCGTATCGCTACGGCCGCACGATGCAGTGCATTGCCGGCATCCACTACAACTACTCGCTGCACGAGGAAGTGTGGCGGCGCCTGCATGCGGAAGAAGGGTCGACGGCGACGCTCGTCGATTACCAGTCGGAACGCTACCTCGCGCAGATCCGCAACTTCCGCCGCCGCAGCTGGCTGCTGATGTACCTGTTCGGGGCATCGCCCGTGCTCGACACGAAGTTCCTGCGTGGCAAGCCGCATCACCTCGACACGTTCGACGCCGATACGCTGTACCGGCCGTACGCGACCAGCCTGCGGATGAGCGATCTCGGCTACTCGAACACGACGGCCCAGGCCGCGCTGCACGTCGACTACAACACGCTGCCCGGCTATCTCGACGCGCTGTCGAAGGCCGTCAGCGAGCCGTATCCGGCGTACGAGGCGATCGGCACGCATCGCGACGGCGAGTGGATCCAGATCAACACGAACGTGCTGCAGATCGAGAACGAGTTCTACTCGACGATCCGGCCGAAGCGCGTCACGTATTCGGGCGAGCGGCCGCTGCATGCGCTCGCGTCGCGCGGCGTGCAGTACATCGAAGTGCGCTGTCTCGACATCGATCCGTTCGAACCGACCGGCATCGCACTGGAGACCGCGCGCTTCCTCGACGCGTTCCTGCTCGCCTGCGCGCTCGACGAAAGCGCGCCCCTCGACTGCGACACATACAAGGAAGCGAACGCGAACTTCGGCAGCGTGACGCTGGATGGCCGCAAGCCGGGGCTCACGCTGACACGCGACGCCCAGCCGGTCACGCTGCAGGCGTGGGCGGATGCGCTGATGGCCGATATCGAAATCGTCGGCCGCCGTCTCGACGACATTCGTGGCGGCGACGAGCATGCGCGCGCGATTGCCGCGCAACGCGAGAAGCTCGCCGATCCGGAGCGCACGCCGTCCGCGCGCGTGCTGCGCACGATGCGCGAGAACGGTCAGTCGTTCCTCGCGTTCGCGCTCGCTCAGAGCGAAGCGCATGCCGCGCATTTCCGCGCGCATCCGCCGTCGGCCGAGACGCTGCGCACCGAGCAGGCGCTCGCCGCGAAGTCGCTGGCCGAGCAGGCCGAGCTCGAAGCGAAGGAGGCCGGATCGTTCGACGCGTTCGTCGCCGCCTATCGCGCCTATACGCTGAACCGCTTCAGCGTGTGACGATCGCGCATGCGGCCGGCGCAGCGTGCGCCGTGCCGCGATGCGATTGCAATCCGGGTCCGTCAGCGATCAGTAACGGGCGTACGTGCCGCGCTCGGCCACGCCGGCTTGCCCGATTCCGCGTTGCCCCGGCCGTCGCTGCCGTAACCGGCGGCGTCGCGCTCACCACGCGCCTGCGCGGCACGCTGCATGACCGCCTGCATGTTCCGCGGAAAGTCTGGACTGCTTGCGAGGCTCGATCGGTAGCCGGCTGCCTGCAGTTCCACGAGTTCCTGGCGGACCTGCGTGCGCGTGAGCGCCGACGCGGTTTGCGCGTGAGCGGCGAACGCCGCGCCGATCAGCATGAACGCGCATGCCGCGTGTTTCATCGTCGTCATCGTGTTTGCTCCGTGAGGTTCCGGTGCCGCGCCATCGCCGGCGCGGCCGGAAACGATGCAGCCAGTCCAGGCTTCGGAGGCCAAACGAAACATCCTCGTGGCTGGCAGTCATCTTTTCCGGTCGCGCAACATTGCGCGGCCACCGGTGAGCCGGCCGCGACGGGTTTTCTGTCGAACGCGACAGCGGCACGCCATCTGCCGGCCATCGTGCGGCGGCGGGTTCGTATCGGCTCGCCCGCATCGGGCTTCTCCCCCCTTGTACAAGCGCGTCGCGCCTCCTAACCTCTTTTAAGCGACCGATCGGTTGGCCGCGCAACGTCGTTGCGTACGCAAGCGCCCGATCGCGGTCGCGACTGCAGGAGACTGCAGGACATCGCTTGTACCGAGCCCGGCGCATCGACATGCGAAGCCGGGCCGGCCGCACAAGGCATGGGACCCGAGTAGACGCTGAAGCGCCAACTCGGGTCGACATCTGGAGACACGATGAATCCCACCGACGCCCTACCGCCCGGCATCGTCTTCGCGCAACCGTTGACGCCGGTCGCGCACTCGCTGCTCCTGTCGTTCCTCGTCGCCGCGATCCCGATCGCGGTCGCGCTGATCGCGCTCGGCGTGCTGCGCCGCCCCGCGTGGCAGGCGTCGCTCGCCGGGCTCGTCGCGGGCCTGGCGGTCGCGATCGGCGCGTGGGGGATGCCGGCCGGGCTCGCGTTCAACGCGGT
Source organism: Burkholderia sp. BE12 (assembly GCF_002959955.1). Lineage (NCBI taxonomy): Bacteria > Pseudomonadati > Pseudomonadota > Betaproteobacteria > Burkholderiales > Burkholderiaceae > Burkholderia > Burkholderia sp. BE12. Next base: position 24,237 of record NZ_PREY01000021.1, read on the forward strand.
CGGCGCCGGCATGGCGCTCGCGGTCGTGCCGGTGATGTGGATCGTCTTCAACGCGCTGCTGCTGTACAACATCGCGGTGAAGTCGGGCCGCTTCGACCAGTTCCGGCAGTGGATGCTCGACAACCTGCCCGACGACCGCCGTCTCGTGCTGCTCGTCGTCGCGTTCTCGTTCGGCTGTCTGCTCGAGGGAATCTCCGGATTCGGCACGCCGGTCGCGATCACGAGCGCGCTGCTGATCGCGCTCGGTTTCCCCGCGCTCGAAGCGCTCACCTATACGCTGCTGTTCAACACGGCGCCGGTCGCGTTCGGCGCGCTCGGCGTGCCGATCACCGTGCTCGGCGCGGTCACGTCGCTGCCGCCCGCGACGCTCGCGCAGATGGTCGGCCGTCAGTTGCCATTCTTCGCGCTGCTGCTGCCGTTCTACGTGGTCGGCGCATACGGCGGCTTGCGCTCGATCACGAAGCTGTGGCCCGCGCTGCTCGTGTCCGGCGGCAGCTTCGCGATCGCGCAGTTCGTCACGTCGAACTTTCTCGGCTACCAGCTCACCGACGTGCTGTCGTCGCTCTCGTCGCTGATCGTGACGATCGGCTTCCTGCAGGTGTGGAAGCCGCAGCCCGATCCGCAATTCGCGCTCGCGCGCAGCGTGCCGGCCGCCGCCGGCGCCGCGCGCGCGGGCTTCGGCGGCTGGCTGCCGTGGCTCGTCGTGTCGGTGGTCGTGATCGTCTGGGTGCACGCGAACATCGCGGCGATCGGCGACGTGAAGATCAAGTGGCCGGGCCTGCACAATGCCGTGTACGTGTCGCTGTACCACAAGCCGTATGCGGCGATCTGGGATTTCCAGCCGCTCGGCACGGGCACCGCGATCCTCGTGTCGGCGATCATCACGGCCGCGCTGACGCGCACCGGCCCCGGCGCGTTTTTCGAATGCGTGGTGAAGACGTGGCGGCAGACGTGGATCGCGATCGTCACGGTGATGATGATCGTCGGGCTCGCGTACCTGCTGAACTACTCGGGCATCAGCTACACGCTCGGCACCGGCGTCGCGTCGACGGGCGCGCTGTTCCCGCTGGTGTCGGCATCGCTCGGCTGGATCGCCGTGTTCCTGTCCGGCAGCGACACGTCGGGCAACGCGCTGTTCGGCAACCTGCAGGTCGTCGCCGCGCGGCAGCTCGGCCTCGATCCGGTGCTGATGGCCGCGACCAATTCGTCGGGCGGCGTGATGGGCAAGATGATCTCGCCGCAGAACATCGCGACGGGCGTGTCGACGACGGACCTGAAAGGGCAGGAAGGCGTCGTGTTCGCGCGCACCTTCTGGCACAGCGTGATCCTCACGCTGTTGCTCGGCGTGCTGGTGTTCCTGCAGCAGCACGTGCTGACATGGATGATTCCGGCGCTGCCGAAGTGACGCACGGCGCGACGACGGAAGGAAGGCACGAGGACAACGACGAGGGAAGGCGCGAAAAAAGCGCCCGGCAGTGTGCGGAAGCGGCGAACGCGCGGCGGCTCAGCGCGCGTTCGCCCGCCGCATCGTTCGCCCGGGTTCGACCACACCGGCCGCTTCGGCGCCGTCCGGCAGGATGCACGCGAGGAACGCGTCGATCGCGGGGCTCTGACGGCGCGCCTTCAGGTAGTACACGTATTCGTCGATCGTCGTATCGACACCGCGCAGCGCGATCACGCGCAGGTCGGGATGACGCTCGGCCTCGCCGCGCGGAAACAGGCTGCCGCCCACCCCATGCAGGATCGCCTCGCGAATCGCTTCGCGGCTGCCGATCTCGGCGACCGAGGTGGCCGCGACGCCGGCCGTGGCGAGGATCGTCTCCGTGCAGCGGCGCGTGATCGACCCTTCCTCGCGGATCAGCAGCCGCACGTCGGCGAGCTGCACCGGGTCGATCGAATCGAACCGCGCGAGCGGATGACGGCGATGCACGACGAGCACCAGCGGATCGGTCGAGATCACCTTGCGTTCGAGGCCGTCGGCATCGTTGCGCTGCGACGAGACCGCGAGATCGATGCGAAACTCCTGCAGCGCCTGCAGGATTTCCTCGGAGTTGCCGATCCGGCACGTGAGCGCGATCGACGGGTGCGCGCTCGAGAAGCGGCCGACCGCGTCCATGATGTAGTACGGGCCCGTCGCGCCGATCCGCAGGTGGCCTTCGAACAGGCCGCCGACGTTGCGCAGCATGATGTCGGCCTGCGCCTCGAGCGCGATCATCTTCTCGACGAGCGGGAGCAGCTCGATGCCCGTCTCGGTCACCTCGAGCTTGCGGCCGCTGCGGTAGAACAGCTCGACGCCGTACACCTGCTCGACCTGCCGGATCTGCGCGGCAATCGTCGGCTGGCTCACGCCGAGGTGGCGCGCGGCGCGCGTGATGCTGCCCTGCCGGACGGTCGCGTGGAACGCCTTCAACTGATCGAACACGACTCGGCTTCTCCCCCCTCTACATCGCGCGTCAGCGTAGCGCACGCATGTGTCGGCCACATGAAAGGCGCATCGTGCGCGACTTCGAAAAAAAGCTGGGGGTGACCGCAAGAAACCTGCGGGAACCGGTCACGGCCGGGACATGCCGGTGAGGGGTAATAACGGCGACGCAGATCGCCGGCTCCGCTCGCCCGGCGAGCCCACTCCCACCGACCACAAGGTTCTCTTCATGTCCTCGAACAATCGACGCGATTTCCTGCGCCTCGCCGCGCAGTCGGCCGGCGCGATGGCCGCCTACGCGGGCTTCCCGCCCGCGATCCGCAATGCGCTGGCGATGCCGGCCGCCTATCGCACCGGCACGATCCGCGACGTGGAGCACGTCGTGATCTTCATGCAGGAAAACCGTTCGTTCGACCATTACTTCGGCGGGCTGCGCGGCGTGCGCGGCTTCGACGACCCGCGTCCGCACCTGCTGCCGAGCGGCGCGCCGGTGTGGCAGCAGCCGCCGGCGTCGGTGTTCACGAAGAACTACCATTCGCGCGGACTCGATCCGTCGGCGCCGTACGTGCTGCCGTTCTACCTCGATCCGAAGCAGACGACCGAATTCCAGCCGGGCACCAACCACGGCTGGAGCAGCGGCCACCTGTCCTGGAACAACGGCCAGTGGGACCAGTGGGTGAACCAGAAGCAGGACGTGCTGACGATGGGCTACCTGAAGCGCCAGGATCTCACGTACCACTACGCGCTGGCCGACGCGTTCACCATCTGCGATTCGTATTTCTGCTCCGCGCATGCGGACACCGCGCCGAACCGCATCTACCTGTGGACCGGCACGGTCGACCCGCGCAACATCTACGGCACCCCGCCGAACGGCCCGGGCATCGGCGAGCGCGACGACGTGAACGGCTACACGTGGACGACCTACGCCGAACGCCTGGAGAACGCGAAGATCAGCTGGAAGGTGTACCAGGGCGGCACCGGCATCCCGGGCGACCCGACCGACAACTACACCGACAACTCGCTGATGTTCTTCAAGCGCTTCCAGGTGAAGGAAGGCGCGAGCGGCCCGCTGGTCGACAAGGGCGCGTCGGACCACACGCTCGCCGAGCTGAAGGCCGACGTGCAGGCTAACCGCTTGCCGCAGGTGTCGTGGATCGTGTCGCCGTACAAGTACAGCGAGCACCCGCAGGCGTCGCCGACCGACGGCGCGTTCTACATCAACATGGTGCTCGAGGCGCTGACGTCGAACCCCGAGGTGTGGGCGAAGACGGTGTTCATCCTGAACTACGACGAGAACGACGGGCTGTTCGACCACGTCGTGCCGCCGGTGCCGCCGGTCACGAGCGGCGTGGGCGGCCAGGGCATCGTGTCGTCGAACCTGCTGTCGAACCTCGGCGACGAGCTGCTCGACCTGAACAAGTACCCGGGCGAAATGAGCCCGCTCGTGCCGGGCGCCGACCCGGGCGGCATCCAGCCGATCGGCCTCGGGCCGCGCGTGCCGTTGATCATCATCTCGCCGTGGACGAAGGGCGGCTGGGTCTGCTCGGAGACGTTCGACCATACGTCGGTGCTGCGTTTCCTCGAAGCGCGTTTCGGCGTGAAGGAGCCGAACATCAGCGCGTGGCGCCGGTCGATCTGCGGCGACCTCACGTCGGCGTTCGACTTCTCCGCGCGCCCCGACACGCGCACGGTGAGCTTCACGGTGCCGCAGCACATCGCGACGGCCGGCCAGGCGTACCAGGTGCCCGCGCAGCAGTCGATGCCGGCGCAGGAACCCGGCACGCGTCCGGCGCGTGCGCTGCCGTACGAACTGTTCGTGCACAGCCGCGTGGGCGCGCAGGACGACACCGTGTCGCTCGACTTCGCGAACACCGGCGACGCCGGTGCCGCGTTCTACGTGTACGACCGCCGCAACCCGGCGACGCCGCCGCGCCGCTACGCGGTGTCCGCGCGCGACCGCTTCCTCGATACGTGGAGCACGTCGGCCGCACGCGGCGAGTACCATCTGGCCGCCTACGGCCCGAACGGCTATCTGTGCGAATTCCAGGGCAACACGCGGCTCGCCGCGGACGGCCGCCACGCGAACCCCGAAGCGAAGATCGGCTACGACGTGCGCAACCGTCACGTGTACCTGCAACTGCGCAACAGCGGGCGCGCGACCTGCCGCGTGACGGTCGACAACGCGTACAGCCATGCGCATGCGAAGACCTACACGCTGGAGCCGGGCGAGCGCGTCGAAGGGCACTTCGAGCTGTCGTCGAGCCACGGCTGGTACGATCTGACGATCACCGCGACCACGCTGCACGGCGGCGACGACAAGGTCGTGCGCCGCTTCGCGGGCCACGTCGAGACGGGGCGGCCGAGCCACAGCGATCCGGGGCCCGTGAAGCACACGGCCTGACGGTTGCGCAGGCGCTCGCGCGATGCGGGGCGGTGCCCCGCACCGCGCGAGCGCCGCGTGCCGGTTGCATGCTGGCCGTGTTCCGTCGGTGTTCCGGCACGCAGGATTGGCTTTTGGAAACTGAAAACTGTTGACAATATGCCGTAGCGAGGGTATACAAGGATCATTCGCCGATATGGCGCCCTCGTTTTCATCCACAGCCCCGCTGCCTGCCCGACCATGACTGCCCCGAACACGCTCAGCGCCATCGAACTCCTGCAAAGCCAGTCGCTCGCGATGATCGTCCAGGACATGCTCGAGCGCGCGATCGTCTCCGGCGAATACGCACCGGGCGAGAAGCTCAACGAAGTCGAGATCGCGACCAGGCTGAACGTGTCGCGCGGCCCGGTGCGCGAAGCGTTCCGCGCGCTCGAGCAGGCCGGCCTGCTGCGCAACGAGAAGAACCGCGGCGTGACCGTGCGGGTCGTGCCGCTGCGCGAGGCCGAGGAGATCTACGAAGTGCGCGCGATGCTCGACGAATCGGTCGCGCGCGCGCTCGCGAAGCGTATCTCGCCCGATACGCTGAAGGTGCTGAAGGGCATCATCCAGTCGATGAAGGACGCCGCGAAGACGCACGACGTCACGCGCTACACCGAGTTGAACGTGCAGTTCCACGACGCGATGGTCGTCGGCGTCGGTAATACGCATCTCACCGATACCTACCGGCGGCTCGTGCGCCAGCTCGGCCTGCTGCGCCAGGCGGCGATCGAGGCCGAGGAGGATGCGATCGCCGTGTCGGCGGCCGAGCACGACAAGATCGTGCAGGCGCTCGCGGCCGGCGACGAGGAAAAGGCCGTCGCGCTCGTGCGCGAGCACGTCGCGCACGGCCTCGCGCGGATGCGCCGCATGCACGAACAGGGGTTGCTGGCGACGGGCAAGGCGGCGCGGGAGAAGGCCGGCGCATAAGAACCGGCAATGCCCGCGCGGGCTGCCGCGCACCGGCAAAGGGACGCGTCGCCGCGTCCCTTTTTCGTTGCGCTTCGGTTCAGCGGGTCAACCCGTCGTCACGCCTTGTCGGCCTTCCCCGCCGCGCTCGCGAACTTCGCGAGCCACGTATCGACCGCCGCCGGCTGCCGGTTTTCGTCCTCCGCGCGTTCCTTGCGGCGAATCGCATTGCGCACGACGTGCGCGCCGACATAGCGGATCGGCTCCGGCGGGAAATGGCCGAGGGGGCCGCGCACGATCGGGCTGCGCGTCCACGCGTTGTCGAGACCGAGCACCAGCGACGACAGGATCTGCCCGCCCATGTAGGTCGGCCCGACGCCGTTGCCCGAATAGCCGAAGCCGTAGAACACGTTCGGCGCGTCGTCGAGGCGGCCGAAGAACGGGAAGCCCGTCACGGAGCGGTCCGACGGCCCGTTCCAGCTTGCGGTGATCGGCACGCCCGCGAGCGACGGGAAGAATTCGCGCAGGCTCTGCGTGAGCTGCGCCTCGTACGGCGAGCGCCGGTCGAACACCGGTGCGATGCGGCTGCGCCACGAAAACGTGTTGCCGCCCTTGCCGAGCATCAGCCGGCCATCGACGGTCGTGCGGTAGTAGTAGACGAAGATCCGCGAATCGAGCACCGACACGCCGTCCACCAGCCCGGTGCGCTCGAGTAACTCCGGGCATTTCTCGGTGATTACCATGTCGCTCGACACGACCGCGATCGTTCGTTCGAACTGCGGGAAGCGGCTTGCCATCCACGCGTTGATCGCGAACACGAGTTTGCCGGCCGTCACGCTGCCTGACGGCGTATGCACCACGGCCGGCTGCCCCGGCGTGAAGTCGAGCATCGGCGTGCGTTCGTAGATCCGGATCCCCATGTCGAGCGCGACGCGGCGCAGCCCGCGTACCAGCTTGCCGGGATGCACGGTCGCGGCGATCGGCGAGTAGACGCCGTCGAGATTGCGCGCGGAGCCCGAGCGTCGCGCGACTTCGGCGGGCGGCAGCGGCTCGTAGCTGTGGATGCCGCACGCGGCGAGCGCGTCGAGCACCGGCGCGAGCGTGCCGACCTGCGCGCGCGACGTCGCGGTGTACAGCGTGCCGTCGAGCCGCAGTTCCGCGTCGATGTCGTGCGCGCGGCAGAAATCGGCGATGTGCTGCACGGCCGCTTCCGATGCCTTCACGAGCCGGATCGCCTCGGCTTCGCCGAACAGACGCCGCAGCGTCAGGAATTTCGCGGACCACGTGAGCAGGCAGCCGCCGTTGCGGCCGCTCGCGCCGGCGCCGCAGAGGTCGGCTTCAAGGATCGCGATGTCGAGCGCGGGGTTCTGCTGCTTCGCCTGGATCGCGGTCCAGAGGCCCGTGAAGCCGCCGCCGACGATGCACACGTCGGCCTGCGTCGCGCCTTGCAGCGCGGGGGCGAGATCGCCGTCGTTGAACAGCGCTTGTTCGATCCAGAAGGGTCGCATCGGAAGGTTCGTCGATAAGGGGCCGTGCGGCGCACGGCCGGGAAAAAACGCTCGCCCGCATGCTCATGCGCACGCGGCCGGGTGCATCGCGTCACATCGTCATGCCGCCGCTTCGGCCGATACGCGGCGCACGCCCATCGCCTTCAGCGTGTCGGCGATTGCCGCGACGGCGCCCGGAATCCCGGCTTCGCCGAAATGGCCGATGCAGCCGACGCGGAACGTCTCCACTTCGGTCAGCTTGCCCGGATACAGAATGTAGCCGCGCTTTTTGACCTCCTGATAAAACCGCTTGAAATCGTAGTTCGGATCGTCCGGCGCATGGAACGTGACGATGATCGGCGCCTGGATCGCCGGATCGAGGAACGGCCGGAAGCCGAGCGCGAGCATCCCGTCGATCAGCGCGCGATAGTTGCGCTGGTAGCGGCCGCCGCGCGCGGCGAGCCCGCCTTCGTCGACGTATTGCGCGACGGCCGCGTCGAGCGCGGCGACCACGTGCGTCGGCGGTGTGAAGCGCCACTGCGTCGTGCGCTGCATGTAGACCCACTGGTCGTACAGGTCCATCGCGAGCGAGTGGCTGTTGCCTTCGCAGCGTTCGAGCGCGCTGCGCTTCGCGATCACGAAGCCGAGCCCCGGCACGCCTTCGAGACACTTGCCGGACGCCGCGATCACCGCATCGAACGGAGTCGTGCGCGTGTCGATGTCGATCGCGCCGAACGAGCTCATCGCGTCGACGATCAGCGCGCGTTCGTGCCGGGCGACGACCTGCGCGATCTCGTGCAGCGGGTTCAGCACGCCGGCACCCGTTTCGCAGTGCACGAGCGCGACGTGCGTGATCGACGGATCGGCCGCGAGCGCGCGCTCGACGTCGGCCGGATCGACGCGGCGATCCTCGCGGTAGTCGATCGTCGTCAGCTTGCGGCCGAGCACGCGGCAGATCTTCGCGAGGCGCTGGCAGTACGCGCCGTTGTTCGGCACCAGCACGTGACCGTCGCGCGGCACCAGCGTGCCGATCGCCGCTTCGACCGAGAACGTGCCGCTGCCCTGCAGCGGCACGCATTCGTGCGTGCTTTCGCCGTGCACGATCCGCAGCAGGCGTTCGCGCAGCCGCGCGGTGATCGCGTTGAAGTCGCCGTCCCACGAACCCCAGTCGCGCAGCATCGCGTCGCGGGTGCGGTCGGAAGTCGTCAGGGGGCCGGGGGTGAGCAGGATGGGCTGGGCGGCGAGCGTCATGGTGTCTCCTTGATGAAGTCGGGACGTCACGTGAATGCGGCGGGAAATCAACGGCGATGCGGATGGCGCCACGCCTGCGTACGGCGCAGCAGGCGATGCGAGATGCAGGCGAACAGCACGCACGCGAACGACGACGTCGCGAGCACGAGCGTGGCCATCGCGGCGGCCGGGCCCATCTGGCCCGCGTCGTCGAGGTTCAGGATCGCGACCGACGCGGGCTGCGTGTCCGGCGAGTACAGGAACGCGACGGCCGACACCGTCGTCATCCCGTTGACGAACAGGTAGCGTGCGATCAGCAGGATCGCGGGCAGGCACACGGGCACCGTCACGCGCAGGAAGGTCTTGTAGAACGGCACCTTCAGCGATGCGGATACGGCCTCGAACTCGCCGTCGATCTGCCTGAGCGCGGTGACGGCGGTGAGATGGCTCGACGCGTAGTAGTGCACGACCGTGACGATCGCGAGCAGCCACAGCGATCCGTACAGCCCGTTCAGCGGATTGCCCGGCGCGTTGAACAGGAAGATGTAGCTGATGCCGAGCACGAGCCCCGGCACGCCCATCGGCAAGATCGCGCACAGGCTGATGAAGCCGCGCAGCCAGCGCGCGTCGCGGGTCTTCTCGATCAGGTAGGCGCCGCCGAACACGACGATCGTGCCGCCGAGCGCCACCGTCGCGGCCATCCGCAAGCTGTTCTTGTACGCGTCGAAGATCCCGGCCGCGATCAGCCCCATCTTGTAGTGCTGCAGCCCGAGCGTCATCTGGTACGGCCAGAACTTCACGAACGACGCGAACACCGAGATGCCGACCACCGCGACGAAGAACGCGCACACGAGCGCGCAGTACGCGAGCATCGCGGCGTCGAAGCCGCGCGACGGCTTCGGCTGGTACGGCGTCGAGCGTGCGCCGAGCTGCGACTGCTGGCGGCGGCGGATGAGGAAGTCGATGCCGAACGCGACGAGCGCCGGGCACAGCAGCATCAGGCTCACCACCGCGCTGCGGTTGAAGTCCTGCAGCCCGATGATCAGCTTGTAGATGTCGGTCGACAGCACGTTGTACGAGCCGCCGATCACGACCGGCACGCCGAAGTCGTTGATGCACATCGTGAACGCGACCATCGTCGCGCTGATCAGCCCGTACTTCGCGCCGGGCAGCGTGACCGTGAAGAATTTGCGCAGGCGGCGCGTGCCCATCGCGTCGGCGGCCTCGTAGAGCCGGCCGTCCGCGAGCGACAGCGCGGTGACGAGGATCATCAGCACGTGCGGGAACGACGCATACACCATGCTCAGCACGATGCCCGGCAGCCCGTAGATCGAATGGCCGTGCAGCAGCGACTTGAGCAGCCCCGCATTGCCGAACCAGTAGATGAACGACACGGCCGACAGCAGCGTCGGCGCGAGCAGCGGCAGCAGCGCGATCGTGCGCGCGGCATTCTTCAGTGGCATGCACGAGCGCGTGAGCGCATACGCGAACGTGAACGCCATCGGCACGACGATCGCCGTGACGAGCGCGCCGACCGTCAGCGAATGGAGCATCGAGCGCAGCACGCCGCTGTCCTCCAGATACTCGACGAAGTTGTGCGCGCCGACGAACCGCCCGTCGGCGTCGACGAAGCATTTCTGCACGACGAGCGCGAGCGGCAGCAGCAGGAACAGTGACATCAGCGCGGCCATCGCGAAGAGCGCGAGCTGGGCGATGCGGTCGTGCCAGTGCGTGATCTGTCGCACGTCGGCGGGGGCGGACGCGCCGCGGCGGCGCTCGGTCAGGACGGTGCTCATTGCAGTCGCTCCTTCGCGCACGGGAACACGCGGACATGCTCGCGATCGAGCGCGAGGTCGATGCGCGCGCCGGCCTGCACGCCGGTGCGGTCGACGTCGTGATACGACAGGTCGGCGACGATCTCCTGGCCGTCGAGCCCGTCGATCCGGAAGCTCACGCGGCAGAACGCGCCGAGGAATTCGAGCTTCTCGACGCGGCCGGCCAGCACGTTGTCGGCCGTTTCGCCCGGCACGCGGATGCGCAGGTCCTCGGGCCGCACGTAGACCGACACCGCCGCGCCCTGCGCGGGGCGGGCCGCGCCCTGGCGGCAATCGAGACCGACCGCGCCCGCGCGCAGCGTGCCGTCCTGCGCGACTTCGGCGGGAATCGTGTTGACGCGGCCGATGAAGTCCGCGACGAACGGCGACGCCGGCTGACGGTAGATTTCGAGCGGCGTGCCGATCTGTTCGATCACGCCGTGGTTCATCACGACGATGCGATCGGCCATCGACAACGCTTCTTCCTGGTCGTGCGTGACCATGATCGTCGTCACGCCGAGCCGCTGCTGCAGCGCGCGAATTTCCTGGCGCAGCCGCACGCGCACGCGCGCGTCGAGCGCCGACAGCGGCTCGTCGAGCAGCAGCAGGCCGGGGGATGTGGCGAGCGCGCGCGCCAGCGCGATGCGCTGCTGCTGGCCGCCGGACAACTGGCCCGGATGCTTGCGATGGCTGTCGGGCAGGCCGACCAGCGCGAGCAGCGTGTGCACGCGCTCGTGGATCGCGTCGCGCTTCATCTTCCGGTTCACGAGCCCGTACGCGACGTTGTCGTACACGGTGAGGTTCGGGAACAGCGCATACGACTGGAACACGATCCCGTAGTCGCGCAGTTGCGGCGGCAGCCGCGAGATGTCGCGGCCGTCCTGCATGATGTGGCCGGCGTTCTGCGTCTCGAGCCCCGCGATGATCCGCAGCAGCGTGGTCTTCCCGCAGCCGGAGGGCCCGAGGAAGCAGATCATCTCGCCCTTCATCACGCTCAGGTTGATGTCGGTGAGGACTTGCGTGTCGTTGTACCGCTTCTCGATGCGTTCCACGCTCAGATAAGGTGCCATGCGCGCCTCCTTGGAGGGGCGGCCCGGGGGCCGGATTCGACGACGGAAAGGGGAAGGCGGGGCGGCGCGCGGCGCGGCCCCGCTGTGGGTTGCGGCGTTATTGCTGCGCTTTCGCCCCGTAACGCTTCTGCCACGTATCGAGGATCGACTGGCGGTTCTTCGCCGACCACACGAAGTCGTTCTTCACGAGCAGATCCGAGTAGTTGTCGGGGATGCCGGCCAGCTTTCGCGCCACGCCCGGATACGCGACGATCGCCCACCAGCGCGCGGTGATCTGGTTCGCTTCCTTGCTCGCCATGAAGTCGGCGAGCTTCCTCGCGGCGTCGGGCTGCTTCGTCGTCTTCATGATCGCCGTGCCTTCCATGTCCCAGCCGAGCCCTTCCTTCGGGAACACGAGATCGATCGGCGCGCCCTGCGCCTGCAGTTCGTGCCCGCGGAACTCGAACGAGATGCCGATCGGGAATTCGCCGGTGCCGGCGAGCGTGCACGGCTTCGAGCCCGAGTGCACGTACTGCGCGACGTTCTTGTCGAGCGCGTCCATGAATTTCCAGCCTTTGTCGTCGCCGAAGGTCTGCAGCCACGCTGTCACGTCGAGGTAGCCGGTGCCCGACGACACCGGGCTCGGCATCACGATCGCGCCTTTGTAGACCGGCTTCGTCAGGTCTTCCCACGACGTCGGCTTCGGGATGTTCTTCGCTTGCGCGGCGACGCGGTTGTAGCAGATCGTCGCGCCCCACACGTCCATGCCGACCCAGTGCGGCGGCGTGTTCGCGTCGCTGTACTTGCGCGTGAGCTGGTCGAAGCCCTTCGGCGTGTACGGCATCAGCATGCCTTGCAGGTCGAGCAACGTGAGACTCGACGCGGCGAGGCCGAGCACGACGTCCGCGCGCGGGTTGTTCTTCTCCGCGAGCAGCTTCGCGGTGACCGAGCCGGTCGAGTCGCGCACCCAGCGGATCTCTATATCGGGGTTCGCCTTCTCGAACGCGTCCTTGTAGGGCTTCATCGCCTCGTCTTCCAGCGCGGTGTAGACCAGCAGCGACGTCTTGGCGTGCGCGGCCTGCGCGGCGCCGACCGCCATCGCCGCGGCCAGCGCGATACGGGCCGCGCCCGCCGCCCATGCGTTCAAACGCTTCTTTATCAGCACCTCGTTCATCTTCAGACCCCTTGACTGTGGCGCCGCGGCACACGGCGGATGAGTGGAGACCAACCCTCTTGCTGCAACGTTGTTTTGCTTTCTGTTCTCTGCATGTTGTTGACAATCTACAAATCATCAATTTTAATGTCAAGCATGGAAAACACCTCCCTTCGGCGCGACGCGGGCGCCGACGGCTCACCCCTTCGACCTGAAAGGAATGAACGTCATGACTGAAACGCCTGTATCCGTGGAAGTGAACGGCCGCCGCTACAACTGGATGAGCCGTCCCGTGGTGGTGGTTTGCGTCGATGGCTGCGCATACGAATATCTGGAGGAAGCGGCCGAGGCCGGCGTCGCGCCGTTCCTGCGCACATTGCTGAAGCCGGGCACCGCGCTCAAGGGCGAGTGCGTGGTGCCGAGCTTCACGAACCCGAACAACCTGTCGATTGTCACCGGCGTGCCGCCGGCGATCCACGGGATAAGCGGCAACTACTTCTACGATCGCGACACCGGCGCCGAGGTGCTGATGAACGATCCGAAGTACCTGGTCGCGCCCACCGTGCTCGCGACCTTCGCCGAACAGGGCGCGCGCGTCGCGGTCGTCACCGCGAAGGACAAGCTGCGCCGCCTGCTCGGCAAGGGGCTGAAGGGCATCTGCTTCTCGTCGGAGAAGGCCGACGAAGCGAGCATCGAGGAAAACGGCATCGACGACGTGCTCGAACTGGTCGGCAAGCCGGTGCCGAGCGTTTACAGCGCGGACCTGTCGGAGTTCGTGTTCGCCGCCGGCGTGCGCCTGCTCGAGACGCGCCCGATCGACCTGATGTACCTGTCGACCACCGACTACGTGCAGCACAAGTGCGCGCCCGGCACGCCCGGCGCGAACGCGTTCTACGCGATGATGGACACGTATCTGCAGCGTCTCGACGAACTCGGCGCGATCGTCGCGATCACCGCCGATCACGGGATGAACGCGAAGCACGACGACGCGACCGGCGAGCCGAACGTGGTCTACCTGCAGGAGCTGTTCGACGAATGGCTCGGCCACGATGCGGCGCGCGTGATCCTGCCGATCACCGACCCGTACGTCGTGCACCACGGTGCGCTCGGCTCGTTCGCGACCGTCTACGTGCCGGCGACGGCCGACACCGATGCGCTGCGCGCGCGGCTCGCCGCGGTGGACGGCATCGAGGTCGTGCTGACGGGCGCCGAAGGCTGCGCGCGCTTCGAGCTGCCGCCCGCGCGCATGGGTGACCTGATCGTGATCTCGAAGCAGGACGTCGTGCTCGGCACGCGCCGCATCAAGCACGACCTGTCGGGCCTCGACGTGCCGCTGCGCTCGCACGGCGGGATCTCCGAGCAGATCGTGCCGCTGATCTTCAGCAAGCCGGTCGCGACCGACGTCACGGGCCGCGCGCGGCTACGCAACTTCGACATCATCGACATCGCGCTCAACCATCTGCAGTGACGCGGACGCATCCGCCAGGAGACACTCATGAACGCCATTGCAGAATCATCGGACGTCGGCACGCTTCATCGTGAAGCACTGCGAATCGATGGAGAAAAGATCTACCGCGACGCGGTGATCGACGTGCGCAACCCGTACGACGGCTCGCTGGTCGGCACCGTGCCGAAGGCGACGCTCGACGACGTGCGCCGCGCGTTCGCGGTCGCACGTGCGTACCGGCCGACGCTCACGCGGCACGACCGCGCGGCGATCCTGCGCCGCGCGGCCGACATCGTGCGCGCGCGCACCGCGCAGATCGCGGCACTCATCACGGCCGAGGCCGGCTTGTGCATCAAGGACTCGACGTACGAAGCCGGCCGCGTGGCCGACGTGCTGACGTTCGGCGCCGGCGAAGTGCTGAAGGACGACGGGCAGATCTTCTCGTGCGATCTGACGCCACACGGCAAGAAGCGCCGCGTGTACACGCAGCGCGACCCGCTGCTCGGCGTGATTTCGGCGATCACGCCGTTCAATCATCCGATGAACCAGGTCGCGCACAAGATCGTGCCGTCGGTGGCGACCAACAACCGGATCGTCGTGAAGCCGTCGGAGAAGGTGCCGCTGTCGTGCTACCTCTTCGCGGACATCCTGTACGAAGCCGGCCTGCCGCCGCAGATGCTGCAGGTGATCACCGGCGACCCGAAGGAGATCGCCGACGAGCTGATCACGAACCCGGCGATCGACATGATCACGTTCACCGGCGGCGTGTCGATCGGCAAGTCGATCGCCGCGCGGATGGGCTACCGGCGCGCGGTGCTGGAACTCGGCGGCAACGATCCGATCATCGTGATGGAAGACGCCGATCTCGACGAAGCGAGCACGCTCGCGGTGTCTGGCTCGTACAAGAATTCGGGGCAGCGCTGCACGGCGATCAAGCGGATGCTCGTGCACGAGGCGGTAGCCGATCGCTTCACGGAGCTGGTCGTCGAGAAAACGCGCGCATGGTCGTACGGCAATCCGTCCGATCCGTCGGTCGACATGGGCACGGTGATCGACGAAGCGGCCGCGAAATTCTGCGAGCAGCAGGTGAACGACGCGATCGCGCGCGGGGCGCGGCTGCTGGTCGGCAACGTGCGCGAGGGTGCGCTGTATTCGCCGACCGTCGTCGATCGCGTGACGCCCGACATGCCGCTGGTGAAGCATGAAACCTTCGGCCCGGTGTCGCCGATCATGCGCTTTCGCGACATCGACGAAGCGATCCGGATGTCGAACAGCACCGACTACGCGCTGTCGTCGTCGGTGTGCACGAATCGCTTCGACCACATCACGCGCTTCATCACCGAGCTGGAAGTCGGCAGCGTGAACGTGCGCGAGGTGCCGGGCTATCGACTCGAACTGACGCCGTTCGGCGGCGTGAAGGATTCGGGGCTCGGGTACAAGGAAGGCGTGCAGGAGGCGATGAAGAGCTTCACGAATACGAAGACGTATTCGTTGCCGTGGTAAGTGGCGTGCAACGCGCTCGCGCCGGCATCGCAGCTGGCGCGAGCGTTATTCGATCGGCTCATGTCGTTCGCCGATTTGCGTTTTTGGCGCACCTCGACGCGTCGGTAGAATTCGCGGGCCGCTCGAACGGCACCCGCGTGCCGGCCTCGTGACGCGAGACGCGGTGCCGGCTCAGCCCGGCGCGTACCCGTCGAGCACGGCCGCCACGATCGCTTCCGGCGCATCTTCCTGAACCAGATGGCCCGCGCGCGGGACCCGGATCAGCTTGCCGTTCGCGATGCGATCGGCCAGGGCTTGTCCTTGCTCGCGCGGAATCCACACGTCGTCCTCGCCCCGCACGATGCGCACCGGAAAGTCCGGCGGCGCGTAGCGGGCCTCCGCTTCCTCGATGTAGCGCTGGCGCATCTGCGCGATCTGACGATAGAACGCGGCCTGGCCGGCCGGCGTGAGCCATGGTGCACGGTAGATCGACAGCACGTCATCGCTCAACGGCTGCGCGACCGCATTGCCGAGATAGGCCGACAGGAGTGCACGATGCGCGTACGCGGGCAAGCCGGCGAACGCGGCTTCGTGCTGCGCGACGTGGCGCACGAACGGCGAGCCTTGCGGCGCGATCGCGACCGGGTTCACAAGCGTGAGATCCGCATACGCGATGCCATCGAGAAAGTGCGCGCGCAGCACGGTCGTGCCGCCGTAGTCGTGCGCGAGCACGCGCGGCCGCGCGAGTTTCCATTCGTTCAGCAGCGCGCCGAACAGCGCGTTCTGACGGCCCAGCGACACGTCCGCGTCCGGCATGTCGGACTGGCCGTAGCCGAGCAGGTCGTAGAAATACACGCGATGGCGCCGTGCGAGCCACGGCGCGATCCGGCGCCATACCTGCGACGAAAACGGC
This sequence comes from Burkholderia sp. BE12, assembly GCF_002959955.1. NCBI lineage: Bacteria > Pseudomonadati > Pseudomonadota > Betaproteobacteria > Burkholderiales > Burkholderiaceae > Burkholderia > Burkholderia sp. BE12. The sequence continues at coordinate 40,559 of NZ_PREY01000021.1, forward strand.
GTGCCGTGCACGAGCACCAGCGGCGGGCCTTCGCCGAGTGTGCCCCATGCAATCGAGTGGCCTTCGAAATTGAAGCGGTTCGGGAGTTCGAGCATCGGCTTCTCCGTGATAACCTGTTTCGGTGGTTAACAGGTTACGCCGGATGCTCCGGATGTGAAACCGATAGGCGGAAATAAATGGTTACTCGATCCGACCCCGCTCGACACGGGCATGAATGGAGCGCGGCCGATTTCGTCGGCGGCCATCCGGCGCTCGACTTCCTCAACACGGTGGCCGACACCGGCAAGACGCGCGACGAAGACAAGCTCGTTGACTGGCCGGCCGTGCGCGCATGGGCCGGGAAAGCGGGGTTGCTGGCGCCCGACGATCTGGCGCGGCTGCTGCGTCACCCGCGCCAGGACGGCCCGGACGAGCTGGCGGCGCTGCACCGCTTTCGCGACGACGCGTACGTCGCAATCGCGCACCTGACGGCCGACGGCGGCGGCAGCGCGGGGGCGCGCGCGGCGGACCGGCTCGCGGTGGCGATCCGCGACGCGATCGGGCGCAGCGCGTTCGACGCGGTCGGCGGCCGCTTCGCGTGGCGGCCCGATGCGCGCGCCGCGTCGCGCTGGATCGATGCGGTCGCGCTCGGTTTCGAGCATCTGATGCGCAGCGATGATTTCGCGCGCGTGCGGCAGTGCGGCCGGTGTACGTGGTTCTTCGTCGATCGCGGCCGCGGCGTCGGGCGGCGGTGGTGCGACATGCGCACCTGCGGGAATCGCGCGAAGGTGGAGGCGTTCAGGGAGCGGTGACGTGCGCGTCGCGACGGCTGCCGCACCGCGCGTGCGTCATGGTGCCGTTTCGTGCGGCCGGAGGTCGGGCCATAACGTCGCGGCGACGAACAGCCCCGCTGCCAGGAACGGCGCGCCGATCGCGAACAGGATGGCCGTGAGGCCCCAGCGATCCCAGAAGCGGTCGACGAGCGCACGCTCGGGGGTGACGGGATCGTACAGCACGCTGACCGCGTCGCCTTCGTGCAGATCCGGGTGCGACGACGCCGAGCCCTGGGCGAACGTGATCAGCCGCCCGCTGTCGGTCGTGAACGCGACGATGGCCGAATACAGCGACATGCGCGACCGCGACGACCGTCCGTTTTTCGCGATCTCGACCACATGGCCGGTCGAGCGCGCATAGTGGTGGACGATCTGCCACTGACGCAGGCCGGCCGCGCCGGCCCCGGCGACGAAGCCCGTGCCGATCGCGATCGGGATTAGCACGATCGCGACATCCCAGCGGCGCCGTGCCGCCTTGCGTGCGACGCGGGGCCGCGCCGGCTCCGATTGCCGGCGGCGACGCTCGCCGGCGATCAGCAGGCTGCCGATCGCGAACGACGCGACGGCGAGCAGCGCCGGCACGGCCACCGGAAACCAGCGTTGGGTGAAATCGTCGATCAGCGCGGGGCGCTCGGGGTGGTCGGGATCGACCAGGACATCGACGTTTTCGCCGATGTCGTATGCGGGGACCGTCGAGGCGGTATTGCCGGCGACTTCGCGGCGGCGGCCGTCGTTCGCGAGGTACGCGACGATCGGCCGGTAAGCGCGCATCGCATCGCTGTCCTGGACGATACGCACGACCGTGCCCGGCGCGCGGACCAGGCGGCCGGGTTCCCGGCTTGCCGTGATGGCGAGTACGCCGGCCAGCACGGACAGGATGACACCGATCATCAGCGCGACCAGCGCGTCCTTACCGGGCATGACTTGATCCGGTTCGTGCGTCGTGCGGATTTGGTTGTGCCCGGATGAGCGGCTCATCTCGACGGACAGGCCGATATTGATGCAACCATGCCCTCTGAATGGTCGCGTCTCGTTCACATGCTTCCATGTCTGACGTCCCATGTTCTCTCAGTGCCGGCGGGCAGGCGACGATACCTGCGCCGGTCGTGTGATATTTGTCGGACGATTCTAGCGGAAACGATGCGCAACGGGCGTGCGGTGACGTACCGCGAAAGGCGCGCGCCGTGAGTGCGGCGCGCCAAAACGAAAAAGGCCGGTCAGCTTTCGCTGACCGGCCTTTGGAATTCCTGGTGGGGCGTGAGTGACTCGAACACTTGACCTACGGATTAAGTGGTATGCATAAACTTGTTTGGAATCAGTCATATATTTGTCGCTCGCATCTACGAACCGTCGTTTTTGCAAGGGGCAGAATTCCTGTCGAGTCCAAGCCTCGCTGCGAATGGTCGATTGCGATCTAAATCAACTCGGCTGCGTCACGAATACGCTGCGCCGTCGCTGGCAAGCCATTGCGTTCAAGCGCTTGGGCGAAGTCCTCCGGGCTTGCTTTCGGATTTTTCCATCGTCTCCGCATGCCTTTGAATGCCGACATGGTGGAGATGTAGTCCAGATCCCATTGATTGATGATGAAGCGGTCTGGATGGATGACTTCGATTCCATACGGGCCGACGCTCTCGGCTGGGAAATCCTTTAGATTGGCCGTCACGATGCAATCGGCATGGCCCGCGATGGCCGCTGCCAATACATGCCTGTCGCCAGGATCGGGGAGGCTCATGTTTGCAACGAGCGGGGTCCATGCGGATTCGGGCACTTCCCAATCCAGCACGGCGTCCCGCATGCCATCTCGCCGTATTTCGAGTCTGCCTGCGAGCTCAGGCCGAAGCGTTTCCAGGTTAGTGATCCATTCCTGCTCGATGCATTGAGTCCACTTCGCAGCAAAGAGTCCCGCGGTTGCGAGACTCATGAGGGAGTCGGCAACCGCAATAGGAAACAGCACGCACGCATCGAGCAGGGCCGTATAACGTACGTGACCGGCCATGTCAGTAATCCAGCCCTAGTTTTTCGGCGTTCTCTGCCAGCCGATCCAGTGCCGCCACTTGCTTTTCGCGCATTTGGCGTGCGTACTCGTTAAGATCCTCAAGTGCGATCCGCCGGTGCGTGCCGACCATGCGATGTTTGAGCCTGCCCGCCTCGATTTCCTTGATCACGAATGGACGCGATACGTTGAGGAAGTTGGCGGCCTCCACGGTCGTAAATTCGCGATCTGCTCTCATGATGGTGATCGGCTGGCCCTCGCTTATAGCGCCGAGCAGTTGCCCGATGAGTTTCAGTGAGGCTGGTGGGAGGGCGATAGTTGGATGGTCTCCGGCATCAGTCGTCAGGGTGATTTTTGCCGCGCGCGAATGATCCAGGGCTTCCATGATGCAGCGTTGTGCAACGCTTGCCATTTCGAGGTCCTTCTTGGTCATCTCCGGTGGCGTCATCTCCCGAATCCGCTCTACGGTGCGCATATATTCCTCTCTCAAAGTCAAAAACCAGATAGGCGCTACGCTTGCAATCGCAGCGCTGCGATTGCAAGCGTAGCGCCTATCTGCAATAAATGCAACATGTGCAACAACTGGTTGTCGGTCATGCTCACAAATGATCGCGCTGCACAGTGCGGAGCGCACCGATGGCGGCTGCGTGCGGGCACGAGGCAGGATCGCTGGTTATCACTATCCAGCGCGGGCGGGCTTGGCCGCGAATCACAGGGCCGGTTTGACGTTTGTGAGGCCTCCAACCGGTACGGGTGCTGGGTTTCGAGCGCTTAAACCATTGCGATTGGCATGGGAAGCAAAGCGGCGGAAACCGGCACGGCCCTATTAGGAAAGATCGGCCAAGGCACTACTTGCCGGTGCATCTGGGCGATCGAATCTCGGCGGCGAGTCGATTCGTCGGGGCTTGTTCAGTTGCTGACGGGGCAAATCGATTTTACCCGTTGCTCCATTGTTATCCCGATAAGGCGGCTGAGAAGCAAAGCCCAGGGATGGCTTGGGGAAGTTGCTGAGTGACGAAAAAGCGTTGCACGTTCAACGGGATCAAGTGCGGAAGTGATAGACGCACCGAGCTACAGCCAATCGCGAACCGTAGGGCAAACAGTCGATTGACGCTTCGTCGACAGTCGGAAAAGAAAAAGGCCGGTCAGCTTTTGCTGACCGGCCTTTGGAATTCCTGGTGGGGCGTGAGTGACTCGAACACTCGACCTACGGATTAAGAGTCCGCTGCTCTACCAACTGAGCTAACGCCCCCAACAGAAGAAAGATTATGCGTGAGTATTTCAGACTTGGCAAGCCCTTTGTGCCAATTTCCTGAAAATATTTCGTCAAGACAACGGCGGCTGTCAGCGCGATAACGAGCGGTCGCAGTTTGCGCGCTCCCGGTATGATGACGCCACACGCGCTGCGCGGCGGTCGCGCAACGCTTTCTGGACATTCGAAGATGGACGAAAACGCAGTCCGCGAATTGCTGGATCGCCTGCTGGCCCCGTGGGTCCGCTCGCTGGGTCTGGTCCCCGTGTCGATCGGCGACGACAGCGTCACGCTGCGCCTGCCGTTTTCCGGCGAATTCCGCCATTCGGGCGGCGTGATCTGCGGCCAGGTGTTCACGGCGGCCGCCGACACCGCGATGGTGGTGGCGATCTCGGCCGCGCTCGGCGAATTCCGGCCGATGACGACGGTGTCACTGAACACGAACTTCATGCGTCCTGTGCGCAAGGGCGACGTGCTCGTCACCGCGCGCGTGCTGCGGATGGGCCGCAACCTCGTGTTCGGCGAAGTCGAGCTGTTCGACGAGGACGGCAAGATGGCGGTCCACGCGACGTCGACCTACGCGCTCGTCAGCTGAGCGGCGCGATGTTCGACCAGATCGTCTTTGCGGGCGGCGGCAATCGGTGCTGGTGGCAGGCCGGCTTCTGGGACGTCGCGCAGCCGGCTCTTGGCCTGCGCCCGCGCGTGATCACCGGCATCTCGGCCGGCGCGGCCACGGCGTGCATGCTGTATACGCGCGACGCCGCGTGGGTGATGCGCTATTACGAAGAGGCGCTGCGCCACAACCGGAAGAACGCGTACTGGGGCAACCTGTTCGGTCGCGAGCCGGTGTTTCCGCACTACCGGATCTATCGTCAGGCGTTGCTCGACATCTACGGCGAGCCGTTCGCGAAGCTCGCCGCGGCGCCGGAGATCCGCATAGGCGTGTCACACGTGCCGCGCTGGCTCGGCGCGCGCAGCGCGGTCGCCGCCGGCCTCGTCGCGTACAACATCGAAAAGTACGTGCGCAAGACGCTGCACCCGACGCTCGGGCGCACGCTCGGTTTCCGGCCCGAATTCGTGCGCGCGCAAGCCTGCACGCAAGTAGACGAACTCGCCGACCTGATCCTGCAGTCGTCCTGCACGCCGCCGTTCACGCCGGTGCTGCGGCGCGGCGGCCGGCCGGTGCTCGACGGCGGGATGGTCGACAACGTGCCGGTCGATGCGCTCGACCCGTCGCCGGGCGACGTGCTGGTGCTCGTCACGCGGCTGTATCCGCGTCCGCAAATGTTCACGGTCGCGCATGGCGACCAGCGGCGGCTGTATGTGCAGCCGTCGAGCAAGGTGCCGATTTCGAGCTGGGATTACACGAGCCCGTCGCAGATGCGGCATGCGTACGATCTCGGGCGGCGCGACGGCGAGCATTTTCTCTCGCGGGTCGGCGCGATGACGGGCGGCCGCGCGGCCGCCTGACGATCGGGAATGGAGCAACGGGGCCGCGCGACGTGCGCGGCCCGTGCGATCAGCGCTTGCGGATCGGCGTCAGCGCTTCCGGGTTCGCGACGCTCGACATGTCGCCGTCGTCGAACGCGAGAATGTTGCGGAAGGCGGCACTGAAATACAGCTCGTAGCTTTCGCGTTCGACGTAGCCGATGTGCGGCGTGCAGATCACGTTTTCCATCCGCAGCAGGCTGTAGCCCTGCAGGATCGGCTCGCTCTCGAACACATCGATCGCGACCATCCCCGGACGGTTGTGCGACAGCGCGTTGACGAGCGCGTTTTCCTCGAGCAGCTCGGCGCGGCTCGTGTTGACGAGCAGCGACGTCGGCTTCATCCGCATCAGGTCTTCCTGCGTCACGATCCCGCGCGTGTCGTCGTGCAGGCGCAGGTGCAGCGACAGCACGTCGCTCTGCTCGAACAGCGCTTCGCGGCTCTCGGCGGCCGTGTAGCCGTCGGCGCGCGCGGCTTCGAGCGAATGCTCGCGGCCCCAGATCAGCACGTTCATCCCGAACGCCTTGCCGTAACCGGCGACGAGCCGGCCGATCTTGCCGTAGCCCCAGATGCCGAGCGTCTGGCCGCGCAGCACCTGGCCGAGGCCGAAGTTCGGCGGCAGCGCCGACGTCTTCAGGCCCGACTGCTGCCACGCGCCTTGCTTCAGGTTCGCGACGTACTGCGGGATGCGGCGCTGGGCGGCCATCACGAGCGCCCAGGTCAGCTCGGCCGGCGCGACCGGCGAACCGGTGCCTTCGAGCACCGCGATGCCGCGGTCGGTACACGCGTCGAGATCGATGTGGCTCGACACACGGCCGGTCTGGCTGATCATGCGCAGGTTCGGCAGCTTCGCGAGCAGCTGTGAAGTAATCGGGGTCCGTTCACGAATCAGCACGAGCGCCTCGACTTCCGCCAGACGGCTGGCGAGCTGTCCCAGGCCGCGCACCGTATTGTTGAAGACCTTTACGTCGTGTCCGGCGAGCATCTCGAAGCAGTTCAGCTTGCGGACGGCGTCCTGGTAGTCATCGAGAATGGCAATTTTCATGGTGAACGGGGGTGTCGCGCGTTGAAAGCGGGGCGGGCAGCGGCGCACCTTGCGCGCCCGTTCCGCCCGGCCGGGGCCGACATGATGCTACGTCGGCCGCCTTCGTGGGGTCTTTTTAACAGGTTGTTACGCTCCGCCGCAATCGGCGCAGCCATCCTCCGCGCCGCGCGCACGCCGGACGAAGGGGTGCGCTGTTGTGTCGCATCAAATATGTCCTTTCTGATTCGGTCGCTTACTCGACGAGGTTCACCCAATTGTTGCTTCAAGCAGAATAATTGGATCAACTATCCGCGGAAGCCGAGGATTTTTGACTATTTTTATCGTCAACAGCCCCGTTGTTGAGCAACTCTGCATCATTTCCGCTGTCGTAGGAGAATTACGCATAGGCTTCAACTTTTTGAAGTTGTAACAGCGGCAGGAGTCGTTTATGGATCATTTGCAGTCGATGCGCGTGTTCGTCAAGGTTGCAGATCTCGGCAGTTTCGCGCGGGCCGCGAGCGCAATGGATATCTCCAACGCGGTCGCGACGCGCCACGTCGCCGATCTGGAAGGCCGGCTCGGCACGCGTTTGCTCAACCGCACCACGCGCAGCCTCTCCCTGACGGAGTCGGGTCAGGTCTATCTGGAGCGTGCCCGCCAGATCCTCGACGAGCTCGAGGACGTCGAGCAGATGGTCGTCGCACGCAATCACGAGCCGGTCGGCACGCTGCGCATCGTTGCGCCGGTCGTGTTCGGCCTGCACAACCTCGCTCCCGTGCTGCAGTCGTACACGGAGAATTTCCCGAAAGTGGTGCCGGATCTCACGCTGGTCGACCGGCAGGTCGATCTCGTGGAGGAAGGCTTCGACGTCGGCATCGTCGTCACGCGCCAGATGCGCAGCGCGAGCATCGTCACGCGGCGCCTGACCACCGGTTGCATGACCGTGTGCGCGACGCCGAGCTATCTGGAGAAGCACGGCGTGCCGATTCATCCGGAACAGCTCGCCGAGCATCCGGCCTTGAGCCTGCCGACCGAATACTGGGGCGACGAGCGCGTGTTCACCGGGCCGGACGGCGAAGTGCGCGTGCGCCCGACCAACGTGATCGTCGCGAACAACACCGCGATGCTGCGCCAGTTCGCGTTGCTCGGAATGGGCGTCGCGATCCTGCCGAGCTACCTGATCGGCAGCGACATCGCGCGCGGCGCGCTGGTGCGGCTGCTGCCGGAATTCCGGCTGCCGCAGGTCGAGATCAACATCGCCTACCCGAGCCGGCGCCACCTGCCTGCCAAGGTGCGCACGTTCATCGACCACCTCGTCGAGCATTTCAGCCATTCGACCGACGCGACGATGGGTGAGCAGTGGGCCGCACAGGCCGCGATGCTGCCGCCGATCGGCGTCGAGATGCGGGCCGAGCAGCCCGAATCGACCGATCCGAACCTGCAGCCGCGTCTTGCGCGCTCGCCGCGCACGCGCGTGGCGGTGCCGTCGCCGCTGTAACGGCTCGGCGCCCCCGGTCGCGCGCAGGCCGGCACAAAGAAAAAACGCGGATCGATCGATCCGCGTTTTTTTATGGCTGCGTGCCGGCGCCGGACGCGCCGCAAGCGGCGCCCGGCGGCCGGGCCGTCACGAACCCGTCTTGCGCGCCGTCGTCTTGCGAGCGGCGGTCTTGCGTGCCGGTGCCGGTTTCTCTTCGGCGCCTTCGGTCACGGTTTCGGCATCCTTCGCCGCCGATTTGGCCGTCTTCTTCGCGGCGGCGGCCTTCGGCTCCTTCTTCTCGAACTCGAAGCCGATCTTGCCGTCCGGCTGCTTCACGAGGAACGCCTTGAAGTTGCGGCCGGTGCGCGACGACTTGAAGTTCGGCAGCAGATCCGTGCGGCCGTCGGCCAGCAGCTTGCCCATCTGCTCGCGCGTGATTTCCTGCTGCAGGATCACCTTGCCCGAGCGGAAATCGCAGGTCTTCGGGTTCGCCACCGAGTGCTCGCACACGTAGCTCATCCCGTGCTCGAACACGCGGCCCTTGCACTTCGGGCACGCGCCGACCGGTTCCTGCGCGGAGAAGTCGGGCGCTTCGCCGTCCTCGCCGCCCTGGTCCTGGCCGAAATCGAACTCGAGCTTGTAGTTCTTCGTCTCGTCGTCGAAGGACAGCTTGAGGATCGCCGAAAACGGGCGGCCCATCTTGCTGCGGAACCCCGACAGCGGCCCGATTTCCTTCTTCTGCAGCAGCTCCTCGACTTCCGGGATCTCGAATTGCCGGCTGCCCGGAATCTTCGAGATCGAGAATTCGCACTTCGTGCACGCGAAGCGGCGGTAGTTTTCCTTCACCTGGCCACCGCAGTTCGGGCACGGTGTCTGGAGGGTCGCGTAGTCGCCGGGGATCGTGTCGGAATCGTATTCCTTCGCGCGCTTGACGATCTGCTGCGTCATGCGGGCGATTTCCTGCATGAACGCGTCGCGGCCGAGATTGCCGCGCTCCATCTGCGACAGCTTGTATTCCCATTCGCCGGTGAGCTCGGGCGCCGTGAGTTCCTTCACGCCGAGGCCGCGCAGCAGCGTCATCAGCTGGAATGCCTTCGCGGTCGGGATCAGTTCGCGGCCTTCGCGCAGCAGATACTTCTCGCCGAGCAGGCCTTCGATGATCGCCGCGCGCGTGGCCGGCGTGCCGAGGCCCTTCGCGGCCATCGCCTCGCGCAGCTCGTCGTCCTCGACCAGCTTGCCCGCGCCTTCCATCGCGGACAGCAGCGTCGCTTCCGAGTAGCGTGCGGGCGGCTTCGTCACCAGCGCGACGGCGGCGATCTCGTCCGTCTTCACCTTCTCGTTCTTCTGCACCGGCACGAGGTTCGCGTCCGCGCCTTCGGCATCGCGGCCATACACCTGCAGCCAGCCCGGCTCGACGAGTACCTTGCCTTCGGTCTTGAAGTGATGGCCGGCGACTTCGGTGATTCGGGTCGTCACGCGGAATTCGGCTGCCGGGAAGAACACCGCGAGGAAGCGCTTCACGACCATGTCGTACAGCTTCTGCTCCGGCTCGGACAGCGACTTCGGCGCCTGCAGCGTCGGGATGATTGCAAAGTGGTCGCTGATCTTCGAGTTGTCGAAGATCCGCTTGTTCGGCTTCACCCAGCCCTTGTCGAGCACCTGTTTCGCATGCGGCAGGTAGTTGTTGCTCTCCTTGAGCATCTCGAGCGTGGACTCGACCGTCGACAGGTAGTCTTCCGGCAGCGCGCGCGCATCGGTACGCGGGTAGGTCAGCACCTTGTGCTTTTCATACAGCGCCTGGGCGAGGCCGAGCGTGTTCTTCGCGGAGAAGCCGAAGCGACCGTTCGCCTCGCGCTGCAGGCTCGTCAGGTCGAACAGCAGCGGCGACAGTTGCGTCGACGGCTTCGACTCCTCTGACACCGTGCCGACCTGGTCGCGGCAGGCGGCGACGATCGTTTCGGCGGCCGGCAGGCTCCACAGGCGGGAGTCGCGCCGTTCCGGATCGAATTCGTCGCGCTTGAATTTCGGGTCGTACCACTTGCCTTCGTAGAAGCCGCCCGCGCATGCGAATGCGGCTTTCACTTCCCAGTAGTCGCGCGGGACGAAGCGGCGGATTTTCTCTTCACGTTCGACGACGATCGACAACGTTGGCGTCTGAACGCGGCCGACGGTGGTCAGGAAGAAGCCGCCGCCCTTGCTGTTGAACGCGGTCATCGCGCGGGTGCCGTTGATCCCGACGAGCCAGTCGGCTTCCGAGCGGCAGCGTGCGGCGTCGGCGAGCGGCTGCATGTCCGAGTCGCTGCGCAGGTTCGCGAAGCCGTCGCGGATGGCCTGCGGCGTCATCGATTGCAGCCACAGGCGCTGGACCGGCTGTTTCGCCTTCGCGTGCTGCGCGATCAGGCGGAAAATCAGCTCGCCTTCGCGCCCCGCGTCACATGCGTTGATCAGGCGGTCGACGTCCTTGCGCTTCATCAGCTTCGTGAGCACCTTGAGGCGCGACTCGCTTTTTGCGATCGGGTTCAGGTCGAAATGCGGGGGAATGACGGGCAGATGCGCGAAGCTCCATTTCCCGCGCTTGACCTCGTACTCCTCCGGGGCCGCGATTTCCAGCAGGTGGCCGACAGCTGACGAAAGGACGAAATCGTCGCTTTCGTAATACTCGTCATGCTTGGTAAAGCCGCCCAAAGCGCGTGCGATGTCGTTCGCGACAGAAGGCTTTTCCGCAATGATCAGTGCTTTGGACATGACAGGTGTGTGGTGGTAGACCGGGTTCGCCGGTTGTGAGTCCCTTTTACGACCGCTTTATAGCACACGCCGCAGCGACGGCGGCTCGGCGTGTAAAAAGCGGCTCATCATAGAGGGGGGCCGCAACGGCGGCAAGCGCCGGCCCGCGAATTCAGGCTTCGACGTTCAGGACGTCGCGCAATTTCGGTGCGTGCGGCACACCGGGCACCGCGCTCAGGTCGGACAGCATGCGCTCGACGATCGCCGCGTGCGGCAGCACCGTGCCGAAGAAGCGCGCGGTATGGGCATCCTCGATCAGGATGGTCGGGAAATTCTCGACGTCGAGATCGTCGAGCCGGTCGGCATGGGTTTCGATGTCGATCCAGGCGAAGCAGGCGTCCGGATGCGCGTCGGCGAGCCGGTCGAAGGCACTCCGGTAGTCGCGGCACGTACCGCACCACTCGGCGCACAGGCAGGCGACCAGCAACGTGCCGGGATCGGCGAGGCGCTCGGCGATCCGATCTGCATCGGTGTCGAGATTCAGCGCGGGCATGGAATTCCTTGGGTATCGTCGGCGGCCGGGGCCGCCCCTATGGCGGGAAATGTAGCACGCCCCGCGCGGACGGGGTGGGCGCCGCGTCAAGCCGCGCGAAGCGTCCGCCGGCGACGCTCGCGATGCGGCCCGCCAGTTCCAGCGCGAGCAGCGCGCCATGCAGCACGTCGTCGGACAGGCCACTGTGCTCGGCGAGCCATTCGTACGTAACGGGGCCATATCCGAGGGCGGTGAGCACCGCTTGTTCCGATGGATCACCCGGCGGCGGAGCTTCGATTCGGGGCGGCGCGGCGGCTGCGACGGCGCGATCCGCTTGCGCGATGCCGGCAGGGCCGGATTCGCGGATTTCGCCGGGGTTCGCGCGCGGGTTGCCGGCCCGCGCCGCGCGGCCCGTCGTGCGCGCCGCCGGCTCGCCCAGCCCGTATTCCTCGAGCACGTCGAGCGGCGCCGCGGTGAGCTTTGCGCCGTCGCCGATCAGCGCGTGGCAGCCCTGCGCGAGTGGCGCGTGGATCGAACCGGGCATCGCGAACACATCGCGCCCCATCTCGTTCGCGAGCCGGGCGGTGATCAGCGAGCCCGAGCGCGGGGCGGCCTCGACGACGAGCACGCCGATCGCGAGCGCGGCGATCAGCCGGTTGCGCTGTGGAAAATGCGCGGCGCGGGCCGGCGTGCCGAGCGGCCATTCGGACACGATCGCGCCGTGCGCGGCGATCTCGTGGTCGAGTGCGCGGTGCCGGGCCGGATAGACGAGATCGGAGCCCGTCGCGATCACCGCGACGGTGCCCGACCGGCCGTCGAGCCCGCCACGATGCGCGGCGCCGTCGATCCCGAGCGCAAGGCCCGAGACGATCGTGAGACCGGCGTCGGACAACGCGTGGGCGAAATGCGTTGCATCGGCGAGCCCCTGCGGCGTCGCATGGCGGCTGCCGACCACGGCGAGGCCGCGTGCGTGCAGCAGGTCGAGCCGCCCTTTTACATATAGCAGCGGCGGCGGATCGTGCAGGTCGCGCAGCCGCGGTGGATAGGCCGGATCGCTCAGCGTGACAAGCGCGTTGCCCGGCCCGTCGAGCCAGGCGAGCGCGGCGTCGGTGCGCGTATCGAGATCGTCGCGCTCGCTCGCGCGCACGGCTTGCGCGGCGGCGGGGCTGCTCACGGCGGCGATGGCCTGGTCGGACGCGTACAGCAACGCCGCCGGCGAGCCGAATGCCGCGAGCAGCGCCTGCAACACGGCGGGCGAGAGACCGGGCGCATGCGCGAGCTGCAGCCATGTGCGCAGCGCGGACGGTGTCAGCGCTTGCGGCGACATGAGGCTGCCCTCGAATGCGGCGGCCAGCGCAGTGCGTGGCGCCATGATAAAATTTTCATCATCCGAAATACTCGACAGGGCCGTGCGCGCAGGCGCCCGGCCGATTGCAGGAGGCGTGATCCGCGGCATTGATATGCCACGCATCCGCCTCATCTTCATTGCATCCCGGCGGCGGCGCCAGCCGGCCGGATGGCCGATGCGGCACGCCGCTTCACCGAATACCGAACACCATGGCTTTGCTCAATATTCTTCATTACCCCGACAAGCGGCTGCACAAGGTCGCCAAACCCGTCGACAAGGTCGACGACCGAATCCGCAAGCTCGTCGCCGACATGGCCGAGACCATGTACGCGGCGCCCGGCATCGGCCTGGCGGCCACGCAGGTCGACGTGCACGAGCGCGTGATCGTGATCGACGTCTCCGAGGAGAAGAACGAACTGCGCGCGTTCATCAACCCGGAGATCGTGTGGTCGAGCGACGCGAAGCAGATTTATGAAGAGGGTTGCCTGTCGGTGCCCGGCATCTACGACGAAGTCGAACGCCCCGATCACGTGCGCGTGCGCGCGCTCAACGAGCAGGGCGAGACTTTCGAGCTCGACTGCGAAGGGCTGCTCGCCGTGTGCGTTCAGCACGAGATGGATCACCTGATGGGTCGCGTATTCGTCGAATACCTGTCGCCGCTCAAGCAGACGCGCATCAAGACGAAGATGAAGAAACTCGAACGCGCGATGTGATGCGCGTACGCCCAGCCCGACTCCGAACGCTGTCATGACCCATACGTTGCGCGTGATTTTTGCCGGCACGCCGGAATTCGCCGCGGCTGCCCTTGCCGCGATCCACGAGGCCGGTTTCCCGGTGCCGCTCGTGCTCACCCAGCCCGATCGCCCGGCCGGCCGCGGGATGAAACTCCAGGCGAGCGCCGTGAAGCGCTACGCCGTCGAGCACGGGATGACGGTCGCGCAGCCGCCGTCGCTGCGCCGCGCGGGCAAGTATCCGGCGGAGGCGGCCGACGCGATCGAGCTGCTGCGCACGACGCCGCACGACGTGATGGTGGTGGCCGCGTACGGCCTGCTGCTGCCGCAGGAAGTGCTCGACATCCCGCGCGCCGGCTGCATCAACATCCACGCGTCGCTGCTGCCGCGCTGGCGCGGCGCGGCGCCGATCCATCGCGCGATCGAAGCCGGCGACGCCGAGACGGGCGTCACGCTGATGCAGATGGATGTCGGCCTCGACACCGGCGCGATGATCGAGGAGGCGCGCATCGCGATCGCGCCCGACGATACGACCGCGACGCTGCACGACCGGCTCGCCGCCGACGGCGCGCGACTGATCGTCGACGCGCTCGTGCGGCTCGAGCGCGACGGCACGCTGCCGGCGACGCCGCAGCCGGCCGACGGCGTGAGCTACGCGGAAAAGATCGGCAAGCACGAAGCGGCGCTCGACTGGCGCAAGCCTGCCGACGTACTTGCGCGCCAGGTGCGTGCGTTCGATCCGTTCCCGGGCGGCGTCGCGACGCTCGACGGTGCAGCCATCAAGCTGTGGGCGGCCGAGCCCGTGGCGGCGCGCGGCGACGCGGCGCCCGGCACGATCGTCGAGGCCGCGCCGGAAGGCGTGGTGGTCGCATGCGGCAGCGGCGCGCTGCGCGTCACGCAGCTGCAGAAGCCGGGCGGCAAGCGGCTGCCCGCACGCGAATTCCTCGCCGGTTCGCCGCTCGCCGCGGGCCAGCGTTTCGCGCTACCCGACGCTGACTGACGCCTGAGCGCCATTCGACCCGGTTCGCCGGCCCCGCGCAACTGGCCGGACGGCCGAGTCGCGCGGGGCCGCCGGCACGCGTAGAATTTCCCTGCACTCTCCGGTTTCGAGGTTTTCATGTTCGGCATCGTCCATTTCGGTTTCTTCGTGTTCGCGGTTTTCCTGCTGAACCTCACGCCCGGCCCCGATACGGCCTACATCATCGGCCGCAGCGTCGCGCAGGGGCGCGGCGCGGGGCTGATGTCGGCGTTCGGTATTTCGGCCGGCTGCTGCGTCCACGCGCTCGCATGTGCATTCGGCCTGACCGCGCTGCTGGCGGCGTCGGCAACCGCGTTCACGGTGATCAAGCTGGTCGGCGCCGCATACCTGATCTATCTCGGCGTGCGGATGATCATCGCGAAGCAGCCCGCCGCGCCGTCGGGCGCCGAAGCCGCGCAGGCCGCGGCCGCCAAGCCGCTGCGCCAGCTGTTCATGCAGGGTTTCTGGACCAACGTGCTGAATCCGAAGGTCGTGCTGTTCTTCGTGTCGTTCTTCCCGCAGTTCGTGTCGGCCGACAGTCCGCACAAGGCCTGGGCATTCCTGACCCTCGGCGCGGTGTTCGTCGCGATGAGCACGGTCTGGACGAGCCTCGTTGCGTGGGTGGCAGGCAGCGTCACGCAGCGCTTTGCCGGCAAGCCGGGCGTCAAGAAGTGGCTCGACCGCACGGTCGGCAGCGCTTTCGTCGGCCTCGGCCTTCGTCTTGCAAGCTCGCAACGCTGAGATTGAATTTTTCCGACAAGACCTTATCTAACAAATCGCTTACAATTTCCGCCGTGCGCTGTCATGCGCGGCGGTCCCCTGACGGATAAGGAGTGGGTATGTTCAATTGGGTCAAAACGGCGATGCTGATGGCCGGGATCACGGCCCTGTTCATCGTGATCGGCGGGATGATCGGCGGCTCGCGCGGCATGGCGATCGCGCTGCTGTTCGCGCTCGGCATGAATTTCTTCTCGTACTGGTTCTCCGACAAGATGGTGCTGCGCATGTACAACGCGCAGGAAGTCGACGAGAACACGGCGCCGCAGTTCTACCGGATGGTGCGCGAGCTGGCCACGCGCGCGAATCTGCCGATGCCGCGTGTGTACCTGATCAACGAGGACGCGCCGAACGCGTTCGCGACGGGCCGCAACCCCGAGCACGCGGCGGTCGCCGCGACGACGGGCATCCTGCGCGTGCTGTCGGAGCGCGAGATGCGCGGCGTGATGGCGCACGAGCTCGCGCACGTGAAGCACCGCGACATTCTGATCTCGACGATCACCGCGACGATGGCGGGCGCGATCTCGGCGCTCGCGAACTTCGCGATGTTTTTTGGCGGGCGCGACGAGAACGGCCGGCCGGCCAACCCGATCGCGGGTATCGCGGTCGCGCTGCTCGCCCCGATCGCCGGCGCGCTGATCCAGATGGCGATTTCGCGGGCCCGCGAGTTCGAGGCCGACCGCGGCGGCGCGCAGATTTCCGGCGATCCGCAGTCGCTGGCCACCGCACTCGACAAGATCCATCGTTATGCGGCGGGCATCCCGTTCCAGGCGGCCGAGGCGCATCCGGCCACCGCGCAGATGATGATCATGAATCCGCTGCACGGCGGCGGCCTGCAGAACCTGTTCTCGACGCACCCGGCCACCGAGGAGCGCATCGCGCGCCTGATGGAGATGGCGCGCACCGGCCGCTTCGATTGACCCTGGCGTACCGCGCGGCCGTTGCCGCGCGCAGGCCGCTTCGCCACCCCGCATGCTTCGCGCTGCGGGGTGTTTCGTTTGTGCGCGCCGTAAAGGGGCCAAAGGGGCGGCATGGCCGCACGCTACAATGCGCGGTTTGGGATCGCCGGGCCATGTGGCGGCTGCGATCCCGCCGTTTGCCGCCGCCGTTTGCCGCATTTGCTTGCCGCACCCGATTGCGGCGCCTGTTTGCCGATTCCGTACCGATGACACGACCCCGTTCTTCCGCTCCGACTTCTTCCGGCCGCCCGGCGCGCCTGACTGCGCTGCACCTGGCGTCCGATTCGCTCGGCTTCGCGCTCGACGCGGCCGCGCAGGCGGTCGATGCGGTGCGACGCGGCACCGCGTTGCCGGCGGCACTGTCGGCGGTATTCGCGCAGATGCCGCCCGGTGCGCAGGCGCACGCGCGCGGCGCGACGCAGGACGTCGCCTACCGGACGATGCGCCGCCTCGGCAGCGCGGACTGGCTGATCGGCAAGTTCGTCAGCAAGGCGCCGCCCGCGCACGTGCACGCGGTGCTCGCCTGCGCGTTCGCGCTGCTGCTCGACCCGCCTGACGCCGCCGCGTACCCGGCGTTCACGGTGGTCGACCAGGCCGTCACCGTCATCGGCGCGCGGCGCGAATTCGCGTTCGCGAAGGGGATGGTCAACGCGGTGCTGCGCCGTTTCCTGCGCGAGCGCGACGCACTCGTCGCGGCGATGCAGGACGACCCGGTCGCGCACTGGAACTACCGCGCGTGGTGGGTCGATGCGGTGAAGCGCGCATGGCCCGACGCGTGGCAGGCGATCCTCGCGGCCGGCGAGCGTCAGGGGCCGCTGACGCTGCGCGTGAATGCGCGTCGCGCGAGCGTCGATGCGTATCTCGACACGTTGCGTGCAAGCGGGATCGACGCGACCGCGATCGGCCGGCATGCGGTGCGGCTCGCCTCGGCGCTGCCGGTGGATCGCATTCCGGGGTTCGCCGACGGCGTGGTGTCGGTGCAGGACGCCGGCGCGCAGCTCGCGGCCGAATGGCTCGGCGCGCGCGACGGCATGCGCGTGCTCGACGCGTGCGCGGCGCCCGGCGGCAAGACCGGCCATATTCTCGAACTCGCCGATGCGGACGTCGTGGCGCTCGAAAGCGACGCGACGCGCGCGGCGCGCATCGGCGAGAATCTCGTGCGCCTGTCGCTCGCGGCGAACGTGTGCGTCGGCGACGCCGGCGCGCCGGATGCGTGGTACGACGGGCGCCCGTTCGATCGCATCCTGGCCGACGTGCCGTGCTCGGCGTCCGGCATCGTGCGGCGGCACCCCGACATCCGCTGGCTGCGCCGCGAGGCCGACATCCCGGCGCTCGTCGCGGAGCAGCGTCGCATCCTGTCGGCGTTGTGGCCGCTCGTGAAGCCGGGCGGCGAACTGCTTTACGTGACCTGTTCGATCTTCCCCGAGGAAGGCGAATTGCAGGCCCGCTGGTTTGAAGCGGCCTGCGAAGATGCGGTACGATTGGACGCCCCTGGCCAGCTGCTGCCGGGCGGCGTGCAGGGACGGGCGGCCGCCGGCGCACTCGACCAGAACACCGATCACGACGGATTTTTCTACGCGCGGTTTCAGAAACGGTGACGATCAAACACCTTTTTCCATTTCGGCTCGCGGCCGTCTTGCTCGTCGCGTTGACGCTGTGCCTGGTCATCGTCCGGCCGGCGCATGCCGAATCGATCGCCGTGCAGCGCGCGTCGCTCCAGTCCGACGGAAGCGGCTGGAGCCTGGACGCGCGTTTCGACTTCGAGCTGAATCCGAACCTCGAGGATGCCGTCAACAAGGGCATCCCGCTTTACTTCACGACTGACTTCGAACTGAGCCGCGCGCGCTGGTACTGGTTCGACGAGCAGCCGGTGGCGGTCACGCAGACCATCCGCCTGTCGTTCCAGCCGCTCACGCGCGAGTACCGCGTGTCGACGGGCGGCCTGCAGCTCGGCTTCCCGTCGCTGAAGGATGCGCTCGCGGTGGTCCGTCACATCACGTCGTGGCACGTGATCGACCGCAACCAGGTGCGCGCGGGCGAAACCTACACGGCGTCGGTGCGGATGCAGCTCGATACGGCGCTGATGCCGAAGCCGTTCCAGGTCGATGCGGTGAACAATCGCGACTGGACGCTCGGGTCGGACTGGAAGCGCTTTACCTTCACGGTGACCGAACGTGCTAAATAAAGTACGCCGCGCCGCCAGCGGGAAGAGCCTCCTCATCCGCGTGATCGTCTCGACCGTCGCGCTGACCGCACTGCTGCTGCTCGTGCTGCTCGCGGCCGCGAGCGCGAACACCGAATTCTTCGACCGCTACTACTCGTGGCTGTACGCGACGAACATCGTCGTCGCGCTCGTGTTCCTGCTCGTGGTGCTCGGGCTGATCGGGATGATCGTCGTGCGCCTGAGGAAGGGCAAGTTCGGCACGCGGCTGCTCGCGAAGCTCGCGGTGTTCTTCGCGCTCGTCGGCGTGGTGCCGGGCGGGATCATCTACGTCGTGTCGTACCAGTTCGTGTCGCGCAGTATCGAGTCGTGGTTCGACGTGAACGTCGAGACGGCGCTGACGGCCGGGCTGAACCTCGGCCGCGGGATGCTCGACGCGTCGCTGTCCGATCTGCAGACGAAGGCGCGGATGATGTCCGACCAGCTCGCGAGCGTCGATGCGAACACGAACGGCACGACGCTCACGCTGCTGCGGCTGCGCGACCAGTTCGGCGTGCAGGACGCGACGATCGTCGAGCCGAGCCGCGGCGGCTCGGGCGCGGCGCCCGACCTGCACATCGTCGCGCAGGCGTCGGGCAATTTCGCGGCGCTGATTCCGGACGACCTGCCGACGCCGCTGATGCTGAGCCAGGCGCGCGAACACGGCGCGTATGCGGCGATCGAGGGCGAAGTCGACGGCGACCCGCGCGCGCACGGCGCGAAGGGCGCGCTGCGGCTGCGCGTCGTGCGGCCGATTCCCGATGCGACGACGTCGCTGCTGCAGCCGGCGGAGCGATTCCTGCAGCTCACGCAGCCGGTGCCGCCCACGCTCGCGCACAACGCGGACGCCGTGCAGCGCGCGTACCGCGAGTACCAGGAAAAGTCGCTCGGCCGCACGGGGCTGCGCAAGATGTACATCGGCACGCTGACGCTCGCGCTGTTCCTCGCGACCTTCATCGCGATGATGCTCGCGCTCGCACTCGGCCAGCAGCTCGCACGGCCGCTGTTCCTGCTCGCGCAGGGCACGAAGGAGATCACGGAAGGCGATTACACGCCCAAGCGCGAGATCAAGACGCGCGACGAGCTCGGCTTCCTCACGCAGTCGTTCAATGCGATGACGCGCCAGTTGTCCGAGGCGCGGCTCGCGGTCGAGAAGAACCGCATCGCGCTCGAGCATTCGAAGACGTATCTCGAGAGCATCCTCGCGAACCTGACGGCCGGCGTGTTCGTGCTCGACCGCCAGTTCCGGCTGACGACGGCTAACCGCGGCGCCGAGCGGATCTTCCGGCAGCCGTTCAACGCGCTGATCGGTGCGACGCTCGACCGGATCGGCGTGGCCGCCGGGTTCGGCGCGATGGTGCGCAAGGCGTTCGCCGATCGCGAGGCGGCGTCCGACGGCGGCAGCGGCGATCGCGGCCACTGGCAGCAGCAGTTCGCGATCGAGGTGCCGGGCGAAACCGAGCCGCTGACGCTGCTCGTGCGCGGCACGCGTCTCGTGTCGACGGTCGAGGGGCAGGCCGACGATCCGCAGACGTCCGGCTACGTCGTCGTGTTCGACGACATCTCCGACGTGATTTCCGCGCAGCGTTCGGTCGCGTGGGGCGAGGTCGCGCGGCGGCTCGCGCACGAGATCAAGAATCCGCTGACGCCGATCCAGCTGTCGGCCGAGCGGCTGCAGATGAAGCTGTCCGACAAGCTCGCACCGTCCGACGCGGACGTGCTCAAGCGCGGCGCGACGATGATCGTGAACCAGGTGGCCGCGATGAAGCGGATGGTCGACGATTTCCGCGAATACGCGCGCACGCCGCCGGCGGTGCTCGCGAACCTGCAGTTGAACGAACTGGCGAGCGAGGTGCTCGGGCTGTACGGCGTCGGCGAAGGCAAGAGCCCGATCGTCGCCGAGCTCGCGCCGTCGCTGCCGGTGATTCGCGGCGACGCGACGCAATTGCGCCAGGTGATCCACAACCTGCTGCAGAATGCGCAGGATTCGGTTGCGGAGTCCGCGCATCCGCGTGTGTTGATCGAAACCAAGACAGTAGAATATGGCGATCCCGACGCCGAAGGCAAAACGCACGTCGCGGTACGTCTGACCGTGTCCGACAACGGGCCCGGTTTTCCGGCACGCATCCTGACGCGCGCGTTCGAGCCTTACGTGACGACGAAGGCGAAGGGCACGGGGCTCGGGCTGGCCACGGTCAAGAAAATCGTTGACGAGCACGGCGCGCGGATCGATCTGCGCAATCGCATGCACGGCGAGACCGTCGAGGGTGCGCAGGTGTCGATCCTCTTCCTGCAGATGGCGAGCGATACGCCAGGCGCCGAACCCGGTGCGCAGGACGGGGCGACTCCCGCCAAGACAAAAGCAAGTGAGCAGACAAGGGCAGCGTAAATGGCAACCATCCTGGTGGTAGATGATGAAATGGGCATCCGGGAATTGCTCTCGGAGATCCTCAGCGATGAAGGACATGTCGTCGAGGCGGCGGAGAACGCGCAGGCCGCGCGGGAATACCGGCTGAATCAGGCGCCCGATCTCGTGCTGCTCGATATCTGGATGCCCGATACCGACGGCGTCACGTTGCTCAAGGAATGGGCGGCGCAGGGGCTGCTGACGATGCCCGTGATCATGATGTCGGGGCACGCGACGATCGATACGGCAGTTGAGGCGACCAAGATCGGCGCGCTCGATTTCCTCGAGAAACCGATCGCGCTGCAGAAGTTGCTGAAGTCCGTCGAGCACGGTCTCGCACGCGGCGCGGCGCCGGTGTCCGCCAACGCGGCGGCGAAGGCGGGTGGCGGGCAAGCCGCGGGGCCGGCGGCGGTCGCGTCGGCGGCGGCGCTGCCGACGCTCGGCGACGACATGGCGTCGGCGCTCGGCCTCGCGGGCCAGACGGCCGCGATCCCGTTCGACATCCCGTTGCGCGAAGCGCGCGATGCGTTCGAGCGTGCGTACTTCGAATATCACCTCGCGCGCGAGAACGGCAGCATGACGCGCGTCGCGGAGAAGACGGGCCTCGAGCGCACGCACCTGTATCGCAAGCTCAAGCAGCTCGGCGTCGAGCTCGGCAAGAAGCCGCCCGAAGGCGCGCTGTAAAATATTTTGCGAAAGCACTTGCTCGGGGCCCGATAGCTCGATATACTTTCATTCTTCGTTGGCCCGGTAGCTCAGTTGGTAGAGCAGCGGATTGAAAATCCGCGTGTCGATGGTTCGATTCCGTCCCAGGCCACCAGCATTTAAAACCCCAAGAATCGGAAGGTTCTTGGGGTTTTTCGTTTGTGGTGGGTATTGCGCGTCGTGGGCGGCGGGCCCGGCAGCATTCGCCGGGGCATGATAAAATCCGTGCCCGCTCAATGACTTAGCGCATCGCTTCATGCGCATGGCAGGCTGCCCACGGCGCACCTGCCGTGGCGCGCGGCCACGATGCCGCGCGATGGGCGGTATAAGCGCGCCGCCGCATTCGCGGCCGACCGCGCTGCCTATACTGGTCGAGCCGGCGCGGGCCGGCCGCGTCGGCCGCCCGGCGGCAGCCGGCCTCGGGGCGCAGTGCGACGCGAGCCTACACATTCACGGAGTATCACGGTGATTCGGACAGACGCTAAAGACGGCGCGCTCGTGTTGTTTTCCGGCGGGCAGGACTCCGCCACGTGCGTGGCCTGGGCCCTCGAACGCTATCAGACGGTCGAGACGCTCGGCTTCGATTACGGCCAGCGCCATCGCGTCGAACTCGAGTGTCGCGATGGCGTGCGCGAAGCGCTGAAGCGCAAGTTTCCCGCGTGGTCGGACCGGCTCGGCGACGATCACATGATCGACCTGTCGGTGCTCGGCGCGATCAGCGATACCGCGATGACGCGCACGATCGAGATCGAGACGACGGCAAACGGCCTGCCGAACACGTTCGTGCCGGGCCGCAACCTGATGTTCATGACGATCGCCGCGGCGATCGCCTATCGCCGCGGGCTGCGCGTGCTGGTCGGCGGGATGTGCGAGACCGATTTTTCGGGCTATCCGGACTGCCGCGACGACACGATGAAGGCGCTGCAGGTCGCGCTGAATCTCGGGATGGACACGCGCATGGTGCTCGAGACGCCGCTGATGTGGCTCGACAAGGCGCAGACCTGGCAGCTCGCCGAACAGCTTGGCGGCGAGGCGCTCGTCGAACTGATCCGGGTCGAGACGCACACGTGCTACGTGGGCGAGCGCGCGGAACTGCACGACTGGGGCTTCGGCTGCGGCGAATGCCCGGCCTGCAAGCTGCGCAAGCGCGGCTACGAGGCCTACCTGAAGGGCGAGCGGGTGACCGAAGCGCCGCTGTGACGCGGCTGCGCGGGCAGCGCTTGATGGACAACGGATTCTGATCGACAACGAGCGGCGCAAGCCGGACGAAGCACGATGACTTACGCGGTCAAGGAAATTTTCTACACGTTGCAGGGCGAGGGCGCGAATGCGGGCCGGCCGGCCGTGTTCTGCCGGTTCGCCGGCTGCAACCTGTGGTCGGGCCGCGAAGAGGATCGTGCGGAGGCCGTGTGCCGCTTCTGCGATACGGACTTCGTCGGCACCGACGGCGAGAACGGCGGCAAGTTCAAGGACGCCGCGGCGCTGGTCGCGACGATCGCCGGCTTGTGGCCGCAGGGCGAAGCGCACCGCTTCGTCGTCTGCACGGGCGGCGAGCCGATGCTGCAGCTCGACCAGCCGCTCGTCGACGCGCTGCATGCGGCAGGCTTCGAGATCGCGATCGAGACCAACGGTTCGCTGCCGGTGCTCGAATCGATCGACTGGATCTGCGTGAGCCCGAAGGCCGATGCGCCGCTCGTCGTCACGAAGGGCAACGAACTGAAGGTCGTCGTTCCGCAGGACAATCAGCGGCTGGCCGACTACGCGCAGCTCGATTTCGAGTATTTTCTCGTGCAGCCGATGGACGGCCCGTCGCGTGACCTCAATACGAAGCTCGCGATCGACTGGTGCAAGCGTCATCCGCAGTGGCGGCTGTCGATGCAGACCCATAAATATCTGAACATTCCCTGAGCCCCGGCTTTTGACATCGTGCTGATTACCCGAAAACTCGAATTCGACGCGGGCCACCGCATTCCCGATCACCGCAGCCAGTGCAGGAATCTGCACGGCCATCGCTACGTGCTCGAAATCACGCTGCGCGGCGATCTCGTCGATACCGAGGGGGCGCCCGACCGCGGCATGGTGATGGATTTCGCCGACGTGAAGGCGCTCGCGGTCGAGCATCTCGTCAGCAAGTGGGACCACGCGTTCCTGGTCTATGCGCGCGACGAGGTCGTGCGCTCGTTCCTCGAGCAGATGGCCGACCACAAGACGGTCGTGCTCGACCGGATCCCGACGGTGGAGAACCTCGCGGCGATCGCGTTCGACCTCCTCGCGAACGTGTACGACGCGCACTACGGCGTGAACCTGCGTCTCGAGCGCGTGCGCCTGTACGAGACGCCGAACTGCTGGGCCGACGTCGAGCGCCAGCCCGGCCGCTGATCCCGCCTTCCCGCGAGGCAGCCCCGCCGTCCGGCGCGGGCTGCCCGTCACTGCAGCCGCCTCGCCTTCCGCGCCGTGCCGGTACGGCTCCCCCGTCCGTTCCCGCATTGAGCACCCCGCCGCGCTATGATCGTCGTGCGGCACCGAAAAACGCTCGTGTGAGCCATTGCGCGGCTCGCGCTGTCAGATCGGCTGGCTCGGTCCGACTCACGTTCTCCGGCGCGCGGTCTGCCGCCGCCGCCATGCTTCGATTGCCCGGCGGCGTGCGTTTCGCTTCGCCTGTTGCTTGTCCCGTTCGATTGCCGTTCCGCTCCGGAGGCCGTATCGATGAGCACGCTCACCAATTCCCTCAAACAACGCCTGCGCGACGGTGACGAGCCGCTGTACGGCCTGTGGCTGTCGCTCGGCAGCGACTCGGCCGCGGAAGCGCTCGCGCATGCCGGTTACGACTGGCTCTGCATCGACATGGAGCATGCGCCGAACGACAGTCGCGACGTGGCGTCGCAACTGCGCGCGATCGCCGCGGCGCACCTGCCGAGCGAGCCGGTCGTGCGCGTGCCGGCGCGGGAGCCGTGGCTCGTGAAGCGCGCGCTCGACGCCGGCGCGCGCACGCTGATGTTCCCGTGTATCGAGACGCCCGACGACGCCGCGCACGCAGTGCGGCTCACGCGCTTCCCGTCGCCCGAATCGCCCGACGGGCTGCGCGGGGTGGCCGGCATGGTGCGCGCGGCGGCGTTCGGCATGCGCCGCGACTACCTGCAGACGGCGAATGCGCAAGTCGCGGTGATCGTGCAGGTCGAATCGGCGCGCGGCGTCGACGAAGTCGAGCGGATCGCGGCGACGCCTGGCGTCGATTGCCTGTTCGTCGGCCCGGCCGATCTCGCGGCGAGCCTCGGACATCTTGGCGATATCCGCCACCCGGACGTCGAAATCGCGATGGCGCGCGTGCTCGCGGCCGGCAAGCAGGCCGGCGTCGCGGTCGGCATCTTCGCCGGCGACACGGCGGCCGCGCGCCAGTATCGCGAGGCCGGCTACCGGATGATCACGGTGTCGGCCGACGTGAGCTGGCTGTTGCGCGCGACGCGGCAGGCGTTGCAGGAGGTACGGTCATGAACGGCGCAGACGGTGCGTGCCGCAGGCGCGCGCGGATCGGGGCGATGGTCGGCCTGTGGGCCGTGTGTGCGTCGGCGGCCGCGCAGGGTGCGCCGCAAGCGAAGCCCGATCCGTCGCACGAGACGCAATCGGCGGTCGCCGACTACAACGCCGGCGACTATCGCGCGGCGCTGGTGCAATTCCACGATGCGGCCGAGCGCGGCGATCGCCTCGCGCAGTTCAACTACGCGATGATGCTGCTGACGGGTGAAGGCGTGACGGCGAACGTCGATGAAGGGTTGCGCTGGCTGAAGCGCGCGGCGGACGCGAACATGTCGCATGCGCAGTACGTCTACGGCCGGATGTTCGACGACGGCGAGTTCGTCGCGCGCAACCCGGCCGAAGCGCATCGCTGGTTCCTGCGGGCCGCGAAGCAGGGGCACGTGCAGGCCGAGCTGTCGCTCGCGAACCAGTTCCTCGACGGGCGCGGCACGCCGCGCGACAACCGGCAGGCGTTCGCGTGGTACAAGCAGGCTGCCGACGCGGGCGAGCCCATCGCGCAGTACGTGACCGCCTCGTTCTACGAACGCGGCGGCGACGGCGTCGCGCAGAACCTGAACATCGCGCGCGCGTATTACGCGGCGGCGGCCGCGCAGGGCGACGAGACGGCCGGGCTGAAATTCAAGGAGTTGAGCGCGCGGCTGAAGGCGCCGATGCCGGCATCGGGCGCCGGCGCGGAGCAAGGCAAGCCGCACGCGCCGACGCAGTAAGCGGCCGTATTCGGCTTCCCCAATGAAAAACGGCGCCGGGCGCCGTTTTCGTGTGCCGTGGTGCGGGCCGCGCGCTCAGCTCTTCATCAGCCGCCGCTGCCGCCCGACGCTCATGATCATCCCGATCGCGATGCCGAGCGTCGTGAGCGCGGTGCCGCCGTAACTCATGAACGGCAGCGGCACGCCGACGACCGGCAGCACGCCGCTCACCATCCCGATGTTGACGAACGCGTAGACGAAGAACGCGAGCGTGAGCGAGCCCGCGAGCAGCCGGCCGAACAGCGTCGCGCCCTGCGCGGCGATGTAGAGCCCGCGCGCGATCAGCGCCATGTACAGCGTCAGCAGCACGAGGCCGCCGGCGAGCCCCCATTCCTCCGAGAACACCGCGAAGATGAAGTCGGTGTGTTTCTCCGGAATGAATTCGAGGTGCGCCTGCGTGCCTTTCAGATAGCCCTTGCCGAGCACGCCGCCCGAGCCGATCGCGATCACGGCCTGGATCGTGTGGAAGCCCTTGCCGAGCGGGTCGGACGTCGGGTCGAGCAGCGTGCACACGCGGTGCTTCTGGTAATCGTGCATCAGCGGCCACTGCACTTCGGGCTGGCAGATGCGCTCTTCGAACACGGCGATCGAGCCGACCGCGATCACGCCCGCGACGAGCACCGGCACGATCAGCTTGAACGACAGCCCGGCGAGATAGATCACGAAGAAGCCGGCCGCGAACACGAGCAGGCCCGTGCCGAGGTCGGGCTGCTTCGCGATCAGCCCGACCGGCACCAGCAGGATCCCGAACGCGGCGACGAAGTCGTACCAGCGCAGGCCGCCTTCGCGGCGCTGGTAGTACCACGCGAGCATCAGCGGCGTCGCGATCTTGAGGATCTCGGACGGCTGGATCACGACGCCGACGTTCAGCCAGCGCTTCGCCCCCTTCTTGGTCATCCCGAACAGCGCGACCGCGACCAGCAACGCGACCCCGAACGTGTAGAGCGGGACCGCGAAGCGCATCAGCGTGGTCGGCGGGATGTTGGCGATCACCCACATCAGCACGAACGTCAGCAGGATGTTGCGCAGTTGATCCTCGACACGGCCCGGCATGTCGATCGCCGCGCTGTACAGCGTGACGATGCCGACGCACAGCAGCAGGAACACGATGAGGGCGAGCGGACGGTCGAAGCCCGCGAACATCTGCTTGATCTTGTCGAGCCAGGCGCGCTTGTCGAATTGCATGCCTTTCTCCGTTAATGAGCGGTGCCGGCGTCCGCCGCTTTCGCGGGGGCCGTCGCACGGTGGTTGTCGTCCCGCGGCGTGGCGACGAGCGGCTGCGCGTCGCTGGCGGTCCGGCGCGGCCGGTGCGGGCGCCGCATCGGCGGCAGGCTCGCGGCCATCGGCGCCGCGGCGCTCGCGTCGGCTGGCGCCGTGGCGCTGGCGCCGGCCGCAGCCGACGCAGTCGATGCCGCCTCGGCCGCGCTGGCCGCCGACGGCACGACCGGCTGCGGCAGCGCGGTGAAGCCGGCCGCGACGGCGGCGGGCTTCGAGGTGTCGCCCACCACGGGCGCGCTCGCCGGCTCGGTGGCCGACGCCGCGGCGGCCACGGCCGCGGCCTGGTTTTTCGGGTTCTGGCGCTCGACCAGATAGTAGTCGAGCACGCGACGCGCGATCGGGCCGGCGGCCTGAGCGCCCCAGCCGCCGTTTTCGACGACCAGCGCGACGGCGATCTGCGGGTGGTCGACCGGCGCGTACGCGATGAACAGCGCGTGGTCGCGCAGGTGCTCGGCGAGCAGGTGGCCCTTGTAGTTCGAGCCCTGCAGCGAGAACACCTGCGCGGTGCCGGTCTTGCCGGCGGCGAGGTACGGTGCGCCGCGGAACACCTTGTACGCGGTGCCGGACGGGTTCTCGATCACGTTCTCCATCCCGCGCTTCACGACGTCGATGTCGGCCGCCTTCAGCGGGATCACCTCGCTTTCCTTCGGCACGGTCAGGTGGCGCGCGCGCGAGATCGGATCCTCGACTTCCTTCACGAGGTGAGGCTTCATCACGACGCCGTTGTTCGCGAGCGTCGCGGTCGCGTGCGCGAGCTGCAGGATCGTGAACGAGTTGTAGCCCTGGCCGATCCCGAGACTGATCGTCTCGCCGTCGAACCACTTCTGCTGCGCGGCCTTCTTGAACGCCTTCTTCTTCCAGTCGGTCGACGGCAGGATCCCGCGCGCCTCGCCCTGGATGTCGATGCCGGTGATCTGGCCGAAGCCGAACGGCTTCATGAAGTTCGCGATCGCGTTCACGCCGAGATCGCGCGCGAGCATGTAGAAGTAGGTGTCGTTCGACACCATGATCGCCTTGTTCATGTCGACCCAGCCCTGGCCCGAGCGCACGTCGTTGCGGAACGTGTGGCCGCCGAACGTGAAGTAGCCGGGATCCTGGAAGCCCCAGCCCGGCGTGCGCTTGCCGAGCGTCAGGCCGGCGAGCGCCATGAACGGCTTGTACGTCGAGCCGGGCGGGTAGGTGCCGTGCAACGGGCGGTTCAGCAGCGGCTTGTCGGGCGAGTTGTTCAGCTCGTCCCAGGTCTGCTGGTCGATGCCGTCGACGAACGAATTCGGGTCGAAGCTCGGCGACGACACGAACGCGAGCACGTCGCCCGTCTTCGGCTCGATCGCGACGAGCGCGCCGCGCTTGCCGGCGAACGCCTGCTCGGCCACCTGCTGCAGCCCGATGTCGAGCGACAGCACGAGGTTGTTGCCGGGCGTTGCCTGCGTGCGCGACAGCGTGCGTACCGGCCGGCCGCCGGCCGTCACCTCGACTTCCTCGAAGCCGGTCAGCCCGTGCAGCTCGGCTTCGTAGCTCTGCTCGACGCCGATCTTGCCGATGTAGTCGGTGCCCTTGTAGTTGTTCGCGTCGCGGCGCGGATCGTAGTGCTCCTGGTCGCTGTCGTTGTCGTCGCTCATCGCGTCGATGCGATCCTGGTCGCGCTTCGAGATCCGGCCGATGTAGCCGATCACGTGCGCGGCCGTCATGCCGAGCGGGTACTGGCGGAACAGCCGCGCGCGCACGTCGACGCCGGGGAACCGGAAACGCTGCGCGGTGAAGCGCGCGACTTCGGCGTCGGTGAGCCGCGTGCGGATCGGCAGGCTCTCGAAGTTCTTCGAGTCTTCCTGCAGCTTCTTGAAGCGGCGGCGGTCGCGTGCGTCGATCGGGATGATCTCGGACAGCTTGTCGATCGTGTTGTCGAGCGTGTCGTCGAGCTTCGACGGCGTGATCTCGAGCGTGTACGCCGAGTAGTTCTTCGCGAGGATCACGCCGTTGCGATCGGTGATGATCCCGCGGTTCGGCACGATCGGCGCGACCGAGATGCGGTTTTCCTCGGCCTGCAGCGCGTATTTGCCGTGCTGCATCAGCTGCAGATAGAAGAAGCGGCTCGCGAGCAGCCCGAAGCAGACGAACACGAACACGCCCGCCGCCGCGACGCGCAGGCGGAACCTCGAGAGCTGCTGTTGGGTGTCGTTGAATTCGGTCATTTAAGGGCAATCTGGCCCGCGCGCGGGCGCGGGCGAGGTGCCGCCCCGGAGCGCGGCGCGCGGCGGGCGTGGGGGCGGCGGGTATTCAAGGTCGGTCCGGCTCAGATCGGGCGCGTATCGTCCGGGTCCACCGGGCGGCGTTGCGGCATCAGCAGCAGATGGCTCGCGATTGGCCACAGCGCGGCTTCGACGAAACCGTCGACCAGATAGCGCCAGCCGGGGAACGCGGCGCCCATCAGCAGGCGGATCACGAACGGCACGAGCTGCGCGCCGACCAGCAGCGGCGTGACGTACAGCACCTGCACGCCGATCGGCATCCACAGCACGCGGCGATGGATCGTGATCGCGCCGTACGACAGCAGCGTATAGGCGAGCGCGTGCTCGCCGAGCAGCCCCGCATCGTGCACGTCCATCAGGATGCCGAGCGCGAACGCGACGCCCATCCCGACCTTGCGCGGCTGGTGGATGTTCCAGAACAGCAGCACGAGCGCGACGAAGTCGGGCACGCCGGGCAGGCGGCCCCACGGCATCAGGTTCAGCAGGAATGCGGCGGCGAGGCTGAAGACGATGAAGTACGGATTGACCGGCTGCAGGATGTATTGCGGGCGGTTCATCGCTGGGCTCCTGATTGCCCGGCGACGGGCTTGGCCGGCGCGGCGGGGGCAGCCGGCGCCGGCTTCGCAGCGGCGGGCTGGGTCGCGGCGGCCGGTTTCGCGTTCGCGTCGGCTTTCTCGGCCTTCGCGGCGGCTTTCGCGCCCTTCTTGCCCTTCGCGTTCTTGTCGGCGGCGGGATCGGGCTCGGCCGGGCGCGGCGGGATGTCGTTCCGGTAATGCAGCACGAGCATCTGGCGCGCGCCGCGCACGGCCGCGACCGGTGCGCAGGTCACGCGGGCGAATGCGGTATCGGCGAGCTTGTCGACGCGCACGACCTTCGCGACCGGCAGGCCGGGCGGATAGACGCCGTCGAGGCCGCTCGTGATGAGCTCGTCGCCGGCGACGAGATCCGCGCTCGTCGGCACGAAGCGCAGGTCGAGCGAATCGCCCTTCGGCGTGCCGTAGATCACGCTGCGCAGGCCGGTGCGCAGCACCTGCACGGGAATCGCGAGATCGCGGTCGGTGACCAGCGTGACTTCGGATTGCAGCGGGAACACGCGCGTGACCTGGCCGATCACGCCGTCCTCGCTGACGACGGGCGAGCCGTCCTGGATGCCTTGCTGCGAGCCTTGCCCGACCACGATCTTCTGCGTGAACGGATCGCTCGTGTCGTACTGGATCTCGACCGGCGTCGATTGCGTTGCGATGTGCTGGCGCAGCTCGAGCACCGCGCGCAGGTGCGCGTTTTCCTGTGTGAGCACGGCGGCCTGGTTGGCCTGCGTGGACAGCTGCAGGTTGCGCTTGCGCAGGTCGTCGTTCTCGTGGCGCAGCGACGCGCCGGTGACGGCGATGTCGGCCGCGCCCATGAACAGGTCGCGCGGGACGAGCGCCGCGCGTTGCAGCGGGTAGAGCACGGTGCCGAGCACGCCGCGCACGATTTCGAGCGTGCTGAAGCGCGCGTCCGACACGAGGAGCGCGATGGCGAGGGCGACGAAGAAGATGAGCCGCGCGAGCGCGGGCGGACCTTGCTTGAAGAGGGGCGGCGGACTGTATTCCATGGTCGGCGCCGGGCGCGTGTGATCGGTTAAATAATGCTCAGACGCGCAAACGGCGCGGCGGTTCGTTCTGAACGAGCGATCCGGCCACGCCGCGGGTGCGTCATATCAAACGGGACTGCTTAGGCGATCACTCGTACGAGAAGATGCTGCCCAGCTTGTCCATGCGCTCGAGCGCCATGCCCGAACCGCGCACGACACAGGTCAGCGGATCTTCCGCGACGAGCACCGGCAGGCCGGTTTCTTCCGCGAGCAGGCGGTCGAGGTCGCGCAGCAGCGCGCCGCCGCCCGTCAGCATCATCCCGCGTTCGGCGATGTCGGCGCCGAGTTCCGGCGGCGTCTGTTCGAGCGCGATCTTCACCGACGACACGATCTGGTTCAGCGGATCGGTCAGCGCTTCGAGAATTTCGTTGCTGGAGATCGTGAAGCTGCGCGGGATGCCTTCCGACAGGTTGCGGCCCTTGACTTCCATTTCCTTGACTTCGGAGCCCGGGAACGCGGAGCCGATTTCCTTCTTGATCGCCTCGGCGGTTTGCTCGCCGATCAGCATCCCGTAGTTGCGGCGGATGTAGTTGACGATCGCCTCGTCGAACTTGTCGCCGCCGACGCGCACCGAGCCTTTGTAGACGATGCCGCCGAGCGAGATCACGCCGACTTCGGTCGTGCCGCCGCCGATGTCGACGACCATCGAGCCGGTGGCTTCCGACACCGGCAGCCCCGCGCCGATCGCGGCCGCCATCGGCTCCTCGATCAGGTAGACCTGCGACGCGCCGGCGCCATGCGCCGCTTCCTTGATCGCGCGGCGCTCGACCTGGGTCGAGCCGCACGGCACGCAGATGATGATGCGCGGCGACGGCGAGAACATGCGCGACTCGTGGGCCGTCTTGATGAACTGCTTGATCATCTGCTCGGTGACGGTGAAGTCGGCGATCACGCCGTCCTTCATCGGGCGGATCGCCTCGATGTTGCCCGGCACCTTGCCGAGCATCTGCTTGGCTTCCTTGCCGACCGCCTGGATCGTCTTCTTGCCGTTGGGGCCGCCTTCCTGGCGGATCGACACGACGGACGGCTCATCGAGCACGATGCCCTTGCCGCGCATGTAGATCAGGGTGTTTGCGGTGCCGAGGTCGATCGCGAGATCGTTGGAGAAGTAGCTGCGCAAAAAACCGAACATTCAGAATCCTGTTTCGCTCTGAGCCGGCCCTGTGTAGCGAGGAGCGCTGAGGGCGGCAGCGGAAAAAATAACAGCCTCGGGAAGCGTGGCGGAAGCGGCCGCCGCGGCGCACGAAGCTGCGAGTGATGTCTACCGGGGATCGCACGAAGCACGCACGGCTTGCCGAAGTGGGCGAAACGGTGCGGGAAAAGGCTGCCGGGTTTGGGTCGAACGCGTAATGATACCTTATAATTTCACGGTATTTGAATCGAAACGGGCGGTATTTTTGCCGCTTCGGCCCCGATTTTTGAGGGTGGGATCGCACCCTCCAACCCCCCGCCGCAGTGCTGCTTTCGATGCACTGCGCAGCCTTGTTTTTCCGGTGATCGCATGGCCCTGACCCTGACCGATGTGAAACGCATCGCGCACCTCGCGCGACTCGAAATGGCCGACGCCGACGCCGAGCACATGCTCGGCCAGCTCAATGAATTCTTCGGCCTCGTCGAACGGATGCAGGCGGTCGACACCGCCGGCATCGCGCCGCTTGCCCACCCGATCGAACAGATCCAGGAAGTCGCGCAGCGCCTGCGCGACGACGCCGTGACGGAAGTCGTCGATCGCGACGACAACCAGCGTCCGGCGCCGGCCGTCCAGGACGGCCTCTATCTCGTGCCGAAGGTGATCGAGTAAGCGTTCGATGAAAAGCGCGCCGGCCGGCCAGCGCCGCGCGCCACCCAGAATTCCCAGGAAAACCACTCAATGCACGCAAAAAGCCTGACCGAACTGCGCGCCGCGCTCGCCGCCAAGGAATGCTCGGCCGTCGAGCTCGCGCAGCTCTATCTGAAACGGATCGACGCCGCGCGCGACCTGAACGCGTTCGTCCATGTCGACGCCGACCTCACCCTCGCGCAGGCGAAAGCCGCCGACGCCGATCTCGCGCGCGGCGCGGGCGGCGCGTTGACCGGCCTGCCGATCGCGCACAAGGATGTGTTCGTCACGCGCGGCTGGCGCTCGACCGCCGGCTCGAAGATGCTCGCGAATTACGAGAGCCCGTTCGACGCGACCGTGGTCGCCCGCCTGCAGGCGGCCGGCATGGTCACGCTCGGCAAGACCAACATGGACGAGTTCGCGATGGGCTCGTCGAACGAGAATTCCGCGTTCGGCGCGGTGAAGAACCCGTGGGACACGAACGCGGTGCCGGGCGGCAGCTCGGGCGGCAGCTCGGCCGCCGTCGCCGCGCGCCTCGCGCCGGCCGCGACCGGCACCGACACCGGCGGCTCGATCCGCCAGCCCGCGTCGTTCGCGGGCGTGACCGGCATCAAGCCGACCTACGGCCGCGTGTCGCGCTACGGGATGATCGCGTTCGCGTCGTCGCTCGACCAGGGCGGCCCGATGGCGCAGAGCGCGTCCGACTGCGCGCTGCTGCTGAACGCGATGGCCGGTTTCGACGAGCGCGACTCGACGAGCCTCGAGCGCGACGACGAGGATTTCACGCGCCACCTCGGCCAGCCGTGGGCGGCCGGCAACGATGCGGCCAAGCCGCTCGCCGGCCTGCGCATCGGCTTGCCGAACGAGTATTTCGGCGAGGGCCTCGCAGACGACGTGCGCGCGACGATCGACGCGGCGCTCAAGCAATACGAAGCGCTCGGCGCGACCCTCGTGCCCGTGTCGCTGCCGAAGACGGAACTGTCGATCCCCGTGTACTACGTGATCGCGCCGGCCGAGGCATCGTCGAACCTGTCGCGTTTCGACGGCGTGCGCTTCGGCCACCGCGCCGCGCAGTACGGCGATCTGCTCGACATGTACAAGAAGTCGCGCGCCGAAGGCTTCGGCCCCGAGGTGAAGCGCCGGATTCTGGTCGGCGCGTACGTGCTGTCGCACGGCTACTACGACGCGTATTACCTGCAGGCGCAGAAGATCCGCCGCATCATCGCCAACGATTTCCAGGAAGCGTTCAAGTCCTGCGACGTGATCATGGGCCCGGCATCGCCGACGGTCGCATGGGATCTCGGCGCGAAGGGCGACGATCCGGTGCAGATGTATCTCGCGGATATCTACACGCTGTCGGTGAGCCTCGCCGGTCTGCCCGGCATGAGCGTGCCGTGCGGCTTCGGCGCGGGCGCGAACGCGAAGCGCCCGGTCGGTCTGCAGATCATCGGCAACTATTTCAACGAAGCCCGGATGCTGCAGGTCGCCGACGCGTTCCAGCGCGCGACCGACTGGCACAAGCAAGTACCGGCAGGAGTGTAAGCACCATGACTCAATGGGAAGTCGTTATCGGTCTCGAAACGCACGCGCAACTGTCGACCGTCTCGAAGATTTTCTCGGGCGCATCGACGCAGTTCGGCGCCGACCCGAACACGCAGGCGTGCCCGGTCGACCTGGCGCTGCCGGGCGTGCTGCCGGTGCTGAACCGCGGCGCGGTCGAGCGGGCGATCCGCTTCGGCCTCGCGATCGGCTCGACCATCGCGCCGCGCAGCATCTTCGCGCGCAAGAATTATTTCTACCCCGATCTGCCGAAGGGCTATCAGATCAGCCAGTACGAGATTCCGGTCGTGCAGGGCGGCCGGATCACGATCCAGGTGCCCGCCAACGAGAAGGCCGGCAAGGCCGCGTACGAGAAGACGGTCAACCTCACCCGTGCGCACCTCGAGGAAGACGCGGGCAAGTCGCTGCATGAAGACTTCGCCGGGATGACCGGGATCGACCTGAACCGCGCGGGCACGCCGCTGCTCGAGATCGTCACCGAGCCGGAAATGCGCAGCGCGGCCGAGGCCGTCGCATACGCGAAGGCGCTGCACGGGCTCGTCGTGTGGCTCGGCATCTGCGACGGCAACATGCAGGAAGGCTCGTTCCGCTGCGATGCGAACGTGTCGGTGCGCCCGGTCGGCCAGGAGAAGTTCGGCACGCGCGCGGAAATCAAGAACCTGAACTCGTTCAGGTTCCTCGAGGAAGCGATCAACTACGAAGTGCGCCGCCAGATCGAACTGATCGAGGACGGCGGCGAAGTCGTGCAGGAAACGCGCCTGTACGATCCGGACAAGCGCGAGACGCGTTCGATGCGCAGCAAGGAAGACGCGCACGATTACCGCTACTTCCCCGATCCCGACCTGATGCCGCTCGTGATCGGCCGGGACTGGGTCGAGCGCGTGCAGTCCGGCATGCCGGAGCTGCCGGCGGCGATGCAGCAGCGCTTCGTCGACGAGTACGGCGTGTCCGCGTACGACGCGGGCGTGCTGACGTCGAGTAAGGCGATGGCCGCGTACTTCGAAGCGGTGGTCGCGAAGGCCGGCGCGGCGAACGCGAAGATCGTCGCGAACTGGCTGATGGGCGACGTGTCGTCGCAACTGAACCGCGACGGCATCGAGATCGATGCGATTCCGGTGTCGGCCGCGCAGCTCGCGCTGTTGCTGCAGCGCATCGCCGACGGCACGATCTCGAACAAGATCGCGAAGGAAATCTTCGCCACGATCTGGGACGAGAAGGCGGACGACGAAGCCGCGGCCGACCGCATCATCGACGCGAAGGGGCTCAAGCAGATCTCCGACACCGGCGCGCTGGAAGCGATCATCGACGAGGTGCTCGCGGCGAACGCGAAGTCGGTCGAGGAGTTCCGCGCGGGCAAGGAAAAGGCGTTCAACGCGCTGATCGGCCAGGCGATGAAGGCGACGAAGGGCAAGGCCAATCCGCAGCAGGTCAACGAACTGCTGAAGAAGAAGCTCGGCTGAGCATGCGCGCGCGCCTGAACCGCGCTTGACGACGGGCCGCTCCGAACCAGTTCGGGGCGGCCCGTTGCGTTTGGTGGATGCGGTATCGTATGCACCACACCGCCCAAGGAGGAACGAATGGCGAAACAACCGTCGCTCGACGATTTCCGCGTGCCCTACAGCACGCGCGAGAAGGAAGCCGCCGCATTCAAGCTCGATGCGTTCGACCCGGCCGCGAAGCCGTTTTCGTCCGGCTCGAAGGAGGCCGACCGCGAACGGCTGTCGGTCGTCTCGACCGAGCTCGACGTGCAGCAGGAGCGCCTGCACACGCAGCAGAAGAAGCGCGTGCTGCTCGTGCTGCAGGGGATGGACACGAGCGGCAAGGACGGCACCGTGCGCGCGGTGTTTCGCGAGGTCGATCCGCTCGGCCTGCGCATCGTGCCGTTCAAGGCGCCGACGCCGATCGAGGCCGCGCACGACTTTCTGTGGCGCGTGCATGCGCAGGTGCCGGCGGCGGGCGAACTCGCGATCTTTAACCGCAGCCACTACGAAGACGTCCTCGTGCCGCGCGTGCTCGGCGCGATCGGCGACAAGGAGTGCGAGCGCCGCTACCGGCAGATCCGCGATTTCGAGACGATGCTGTTCGAGAACGGCACGACCATCGTCAAGTGCTTCCTGCACATCTCGAAGGACGAGCAGCGCGCGCGGCTGCAGGCGCGCATCGACGACCCGACCAAGCACTGGAAATTCGACATCTCCGATCTCGACGCGCGCAAGCACTGGGATGCCTACCAGTCCGCGTACCGCGAAGCGCTCGCCGCGACGTCGGCCGAGCACGCGCCGTGGTACGTGATCCCGGCGAATTCGAAGACGCACCGCAACGTGATGATCGCCGAGCTGCTGCTGCGCACGATGACCGACATGAAGCTGGAATTCCCGCCGCCGAAGCCCGAGCTCGAAGGCGTGAAGATCCGCTAAGCTGCCACCCTGTAAAAACATCGAACTGAACGGAACCCGACATGATGCGAGTGATCACCGCCAACCTGAACGGCATCCGCTCCGCCGCGAAGAAGGGCTTCTTCGACTGGCTCGGCGAGCAGAACGCCGATTGCGTGTGCGTGCAGGAAATCAAGGTATCGGCCGACGACCTGCCGGCCGAATTCGTCGAGCCGCACGGCTTCAAGAGCTATTTCCACCACGCCGAGAAGAAGGGTTACAGCGGCGCGGGCGTGTACAGCCGCCGCGAGCCCGATGACGTGATTATCGGCTTCGGCAGCAGCGAATTCGATGCCGAAGGGCGCTACGTCGAGGCGCGCTACGGCAAGCTGTCGGTCGTGTCGGTGTACGTGCCGTCCGGATCGAGCGGCGAAGAGCGCCAGCAGGCGAAGTACCGCTTCATGGCCGAATTCATGCCGCACCTCGCCGCGCTGAAGAAGAAGCGAGAGGTGATCCTGTGCGGCGACGTGAACATCGTCCACAAGGAAATCGACATCAAGAACTGGAAGAGCAACCAGAAGAACTCGGGCTGCCTGCCGGAAGAGCGCGAGTGGCTCACGAAGCTGTTCGACGACGTCGGCTACGTCGACGTGTTCCGCACGCTCGACCCGCGCCCCGAGCAGTACACGTGGTGGAGCAACCGCGGCCAGGCGTACGCGAAGAACGTCGGGTGGCGGATCGATTACCAGATCGCGACCCCGGGTGTGGCCGGCACCGCGAAAAGCACGTCGATCTTCAAGGACATCAAGTTCAGCGATCACGCGCCGCTGACGATCGACTACGACTACCAGAAGTGATTCCTGGGCTACGCGGTGCGCGTAGCCGCCGAATGCAGAACGGGCCGCATGTCGAACATGCGGCCCGTTGCGTTTGACGCGGCTTACTGCTTGATCGACGCCATGTCGATCACGAACCGGTACTTAACGTCGCTCTTCAGCATCCGCTCGTAGGCCGTGTTGATCTGCTGCATCGGAATCGTCTCGATATCGGAGGTGATCCCGTGCTCCGCGCAGAAGTCGAGCATTTCCTGCGTTTCCGCGATCCCGCCGATCAGCGAACCCGCGAGGCGGCGGCGCTTGAAGATCAGGTTGAACACCTGCGGCGACGGATGATCGTGCTCCGGCGCACCGACGAGCGTCATCGTCCCGTCGCGCTTCAGCAGGTTCAGGAACGGATTCAGGTCGTGCTGCGCGGCGACCGTGTTCAGGATGAAGTCGAAGCTGTTCAGGTGCGCGTTCATCTGCGCTTCGTCCTTCGAGATCACCACTTCGTGCGCGCCGAGCCGCTTGCCGTCCTCGATCTTCGACGGCGACGTCGTGAACAGCACGACGTGCGCGCCCATCGCGCGCGCGAGCTTCACGCCCATGTGGCCGAGGCCGCCGAGGCCGACGATCCCGACCTTCTTGCCCGGGCCGACGTTCCACTGGCGCAGCGGCGAATAGGTCGTGATCCCCGCGCACAGCAGAGGCGCGGCGCCGGCCGGGTCGAGCGTGTCCGGCACGCGCAGCACGAACGCCTCGTCGACGACGAGCTGCGTCGAATAGCCGCCGTACGTGATGTCGCCGGTCACGCGATCCTGACCGTTGTAGGTGCCGACGAAGCCGTTCTCGCAATACTGTTCGAGACCTTCCGCGCAGCTCGCGCAGGTGCGGCACGAATCGACGAGGCAGCCGACGCCGACCAGCTCGCCGACCTTGAAGCGCGACACTTGCGGGCCGGTCGCGGTCACGCGGCCGACGATTTCATGGCCGGGCACGACCGGATAGATCGTGTTGCGCCATTCGTTGCGCGCCTGGTGAAGATCCGAGTGGCAGACGCCGCAGTAGAGGACGTCGATCTGGACGTCGAGGTCGCGCAGCGCGCGACGCTGGAATTCGAACGGGGCGAGCGGCGACTGCGAATCGGTCGCTGCGTAGGCATAGGTTGTGCTCATGCAATGGCTCCTTGTCCGGAAAACATCCGGCGAAACAGACTGCCGCCGCACCATGTGGCGATGCGGCGAGACAGGTGCCTATCGTAAGGAGCGCACCGCCGCGGCGAAATACCCGAAGGTCTGGAAGATTTGCCTATTCCTCTCGAATTGCCCGCGAACAGCCGTCAAAATACGTTCACGGTGCTACATTGCGAGCCAGATTCTCTTGCCGGACAGGACCATGCCGATGAGCTTCCAGCCCCTTTTGGCCGACGCGGCCGAGCGCGTGCGGCGCCGCATGATCGAACTGCATACGCGCCTCGCGCCGAACGAGGGCGACACGCTCGCGGCGCTCGACGGCGTGCGCTTCATCCGCGTGACTCATCCCGCGCCGCGCATGCCCGTTCTGTACGAGCCGAGCATCATCGTCGTGTGCCAGGGGCGCAAGCTCGGCTATCTGGGCGATCGTTCGTTCGTGTACGACGCGCAGCAATACCTGGTGCTGTCGGTGCCGCTGCCGTTCGAGTGCGAGACGTTCGCGAGCATGGAGGAGCCGTTTCTCGCGATCTCGATCCGCGTCGATCTCGCGGTGATCGCCGAACTCGCGATCCTGCTCGACGAGACGCTCGGCGCGGCCGTCAGCGAGCCGCTCGGCATCTATTCGACCCCGCTCGACGCGCCGCTGGCCGACGCGGTCGTGCGGCTGCTCGAGGCGCTCGCCTCGCCGCACGACACGCGCGTGCTGGGGCCGGCGATCATGCGCGAGATCGCGTATCGCGTGCTGACCGGCGAGCAGGGCGACGCGATGCGCGCGGCGCTCGTGCAGCAGCATCATTTCGGTCGCATCGCGAAGGCGTTGCGGCGCATTCATGCGGAGCTGAAGGCCGATCTCGACGTCGAGACGCTCGCGCGCGAAGCCGGGATGAGCCTCGCGGTGTTCCACGCGCAGTTCAAGCACGTGACGGCGACGTCGCCGATGCAGTACGTGAAGACCGCGCGGCTGCATCAGGCGCGGCTGATGATGGTGCGCGACGGAGTGGGTGCCGGCACGGCGGCCGCGCGGGTCGGCTATGCGAGCGCGTCGCAGTTCAGCCGCGAATTCAAGCGGCTGTTCGGCCGCAGCCCGGGTGACGAACTGCGCTGGATGCGCGAGAGCGGCAGCCGTGCGGCGGGCGCGGCGTCGGCCAAGCCGGCCGCGGCCAACGCCGGCGCATGAAACGATCGGCTTCGCGGGCCGCTCAGCGCCGCACGATCTTGCGTCGCTGCGCGCTGATGCCCGCGTAGTCGGGCAGCGATTCGACGCGTTTGCCCGTCGCCTTCGCGTACAGCGGCATCAGGTCCGGCAGCCGGTTCAGCAGATCCTGGCGCCGCGCCGTGCTGTACGGGTGCGTGTAGATGAAGCCCGTCGTCTTGTTCGCGCGTGTCGCGACCGCGAGCTTGTCCCACAGCGTGATCGCCGCGCGCGGATCGAAGCCCGCGCGTGCGGCGATGTCGCCGCCGATCACGTCGGCTTCGGTCTCGTCGGTCGGATCGTAGTGGAGCGTCTGCAGGCGCTCGCCGAGGTTCAGTGCCTGCGGCAGCGGATCGCCGACGCCGAACAGCGGCGGCAGCGTGGCCGCGCGCAGCGACGTCTGCGAGGCTGCGCCGAAGTTGCTGCGCGCGTGTTCGCGCAGCGCGTGCGCGATGCCGTGCGCGAGCAGCACGCCGAGCTCGTCGTCGTTCAGGCGGATGTGGTCGAGCAGGCCGCCGTACACGAGCACCTTGCCGCCCGGCAGGCAGGTCAGGCGGATGTCGCGCGAGCGGATCGCGTTGACGTCCCATGCCCAGTTCTTTACGCGATCGTTCCACTTCACCGAATACGGCGCGAGCTTCGCGACGATCGCGCGCAGGCGCTTCACGCGCGGCTGGTTCGCGGCCAGCAGGCGGTTGCCGTCGGCGGCCGCCTGCACGATCTGCGCGTACTCGCTCGCGGTGAGCTGCTCGAGCAGCGGCGACGGAAGCAGCGTGCGGAACGCGATCTCGTTGCCGTAGCGGACCTGCTGCGGCGTCGGCGTATACGTCTTCGTCGACACGGCGCCGCCGGTCGGCTGCGCGGCTTCGGCGGCGGACGGCGCGGCGGGCGCGGCGGAAGTCGCCGGTGTGGATGGCGTTGCCTGCGCCGCGGCCGGCGCGGAGCCCGCCGCGGCCGAGCCGGTGTCGGCCGCGTGCGCGAACCCCGCGGCGAGTGCCGCGGCGCCGACGCTCAGCGAAGCCGCAACGCGCGCGACGCGATGCAGGCGCTTACTGAGCACGGCTGGCCTCGCCGTTGCGGGCGGCACCGTTCCACGGCGCGATCCTGAACAGCAGCAGCATGCCGGGAATCGCGAGCGCGGTGCACACGATGAAGTAGTCGTACCAGCCGATCTTCGCGACGACGAAGCCGCTCGCGGCCGACGCGAGCGTGCGCGGCACCGACGCGAGGCTCGTGAACAGCGCGAACTGCGTGGCCGTGTAGCGCGGGTCGGTCGTGCTCGCGATATACGCGACGAACGCGGCCATCGTCAGGCCGGTCGTGAAGGTTTCGAAGCCGTAGACGATTGCGAGCGCGACCGTCATCGGGCTGAATTGCGGCGCGACGGCAATGCCGAACACCGACAGCGCCGAAGCGATCGCATGGCTCGTCGAAACGGTGAAGTCGTAGAGCACCGCGAGCACGGGCGAGCCGGGGCCGAGCTGCGCGAGCCACGCGAAGCCGAGCGTCGACACCATCTGCAGCGCGCCGAAGATCCACAGCCCGCGGCCGATGCCGATCTTCACGAGCCAGATGCCGCCGATGATGCCGCCGGCGACGCTCGCGACGAGCGCGGTGGTCTTCGCGACGATGCCGATCTCGGTGCGCGTGAAGCCGATGTCGAGGAAGAACGACGTCGACAGCGTGGTGGCCATCGTGTCGCCGATCTTGAACAGGAAGATGAACGCGATGACGAGCAGCGCGCCGGCCCAGCCGTCGCGCTGGATGAATTCACGGAACGGCAGCACGATCGCGTCGCGCAGGTTGCGCGGCGGCGTGCCGACCACTTCCGGCTCGCGCACGACGAGCGTCATCAGGATGCCCGGCAGCATGAACGCGCCGGTGATCGCGAATACCGCGTCCCACGGCAGGTGGTCGGACAGGATCAGCGCCAGCGAGCCGGGGATCAGCGCGGCGAGCTTGTACGCGTTCACGTGCACCGCGTTGCCGAGCCCCTGCTCGGTGTCGCGCAGCAGCTCGCGGCGATACGCGTCGATCACGATGTCGGCGCTCGCGCCGAAGAACGCGACGAGCGTCGTGAGCGCGGCGACCGTCCAGATCGAGTCGCGCGGCGACACGAAGCCGAGCGCGGCGATCGCGCCCGCGACCAGCAACTGCGTGAGCAGCAGCCAGCCGCGCCGGCGGCCCGGCCGCCAGCCGGGCAGGCGCGGGATGTAGCGGTCCATCAGCGGCGCCCACAGGAACTTCCACGTATACGGGAACTGGATCAGCGCGAACAGGCCGATTTCCTTCAGGTTCACGCCTTCGGAGCGCAGCCATGCCTGCACGAGGTAGACGAGCGTGAAGAGGGGCAGCCCGGACGTGAAGCCCAGAAACACGCAGATCAGCATGTGCGTGTTCAGATAGGCGCGCCAGCCGGGGTGATCCTCGTGAGCGGTGAGTGCGGGCGCCTCGTGTGGCGTTTTCGACATGGAGTGGAACTGGGTAGCGTTGACTGACGGCGGCGGTAGCGCAGGCGGCGCGGACGGGCGCAGGAGGGGCGGCCGCGCGCGTGGGCGGGCCGGATCTTCCGTCAACGGCTCCCCGGCTCAGCTGCGCTTGACGCGATAGACAGCAAGACTACCACGCCAGTTCGCTCCCCATCGAATCGGCTGGCCTTCGTGCAGCACGACGCGGTCGAGGATCGTGACACCGACCTCCGGCGCGAGCGCCTCGAAATCCTTGATCGTCAGCACCCGCACGTTCGGCGTGTTGTGCCACTGGTACGGCAGCGATTTCGATACCGGCATGCGGCCGTGCAGCACCGACAGCCGGTGCGACCAGTAGCCGAAGTTCGGGAACGACACGATGCACTCGCGCCCGACGCGCGCCGTTTCGCGCAGGATCGCGGCCGTCTGGTGGATCGTCTGCAAAGTTTGCGACAGGATCGCGATGTCGAAGCTGTGATCCTCGAACAGGCGCAGGCCGTCCTCGAGGTTCTGCTGGATCACGTTGATGCCGTTTTTCGCGCTCGCGAGCACGCCCGCGTCGTTCAGCTCGATCCCGTAGCCGGTGACGTCCAGCTCCTCCATCAGCAGCGCGAGCAGCGAGCCGTCGCCGCAGCCGAGGTCGAGCACGGTCGAGCGCGGCTCGACCCAGCGGGCGATCGTGCGGAAGTCCGCGCGCGCGGACAGGGAATTCAGCGCTTGCTGGTTCATGCTCCCACCTCGATGGC
Source organism: Burkholderia sp. BE12 (assembly GCF_002959955.1). NCBI lineage: Bacteria > Pseudomonadati > Pseudomonadota > Betaproteobacteria > Burkholderiales > Burkholderiaceae > Burkholderia > Burkholderia sp. BE12. The sequence goes on from NZ_PREY01000021.1 coordinate 83,614, forward strand.
GATTCGTTCGTAATACGCGCGGATCAGGTTGTGATAGCGCGCGTCGTCGAGCAGGAACGCGTCGTGGCCGTGCGGCGCATCGATTTCCGCGTAGCTGACCGTGCGCTTGTTGTCGAGCAGCGCCTTCACGATCTCGCGCGAGCGCGCCGGCGCGAAGCGCCAGTCGGTCGAGAAGCTCGCGATCAGGTATTTCGCTTGCGTCTGTGCGAGCGCGGCCGTCAGGTTGCCGTCGAACGCCTTCGCCGGGTCGAAATAGTCGAGCGCGCGCGTGATCAGCAGGTAGGTGTTCGCGTCGAAGTAGTCGGCGAACTTGTCGCCCTGGTAGCGCAGGTACGACTCGACCTCGAATTCGACGTCGAAGCTGAAGTTGTACGCATCGAGTGCGCCGTCCGCGCGGCGCAGCGCCCGGCCGAATTTCTCGGCCATGTCGTCGTCGGACAGATACGTGATGTGGCCGATCATCCGCGCGACGCGCAGGCCGCGCTTCGGTTTCACGCCGTGCGCGTAATAGTCGCCGCCGTGGAAGTCGGGGTCGGACAGGATCGCCGAGCGCGCGACCTCGTTGAACGCGATGTTCTGCGCGGACAGCTTCGGCGTCGACGCGATGTCGATGCAGTGCGCGACGCGCTCCGGATACATCAGGCTCCACGCGAGCGCCTGCATCCCGCCGAGGCTGCCGCCCATCACGGCGGCAAAGCGCTCGATGCCGAACGCGTCGGCGACGCGCGCCTGCGCATGCACCCAGTCCTCGACGGTCACCACCGGGAACTTCGCGCCGTACGGCTTGCCGGTCGACGGATCGATGCTCATCGGGCCGGTCGAGCCGAAGCACGAACCGAGGTTGTTTACGCCGATCACGAAGAAGCGGTTGGTGTCGAGCGGCTTGGCCGGCCCGACCATGTTGTCCCACCAGCCGGTGCTGCGCGGATCGTCCGCGTAGACGCCGGCGACGTGATGCGACGCGTTGAGTGCGTGGCAGACGAGCACCGCGTTCGAGCGCGCGGCGTTGAGCTCGCCGTACGTCTCGACGACGAGCTGATAGTTGCCGAGCGCGCTGCCGTTTTGCAAACGCAGCGGTTCGGCGAAGTGCATGGTCTGTGGAGCGACGATGCCGATCGATTCCATTCGTTCCGCCTTATGACTGGGCGGCTAAATGGTGTCGGCGAGGCGCGGAGTCGGAGATGCGCGGCTGACGACCTCTTTAGCCGCATTTGTAGTGAACCGCCGGGACAAAGAGAAACCAAGGCCCCGGCCGGTTCGCGCGCCCGCAATCGAGTCAGCAAATCGGCGCGCTTCCGACCTGCCGCCAAGGGGGCGGCAGGTCGGCAAAGTATAGCGGAAATTGCGAAGCGCGGATTTCGGCGCGTGGCCGAGCGCGCCGTCAGACGCCGCTCACTGCAGGATCAGCCGCAACTGCGCATCGGCCTGCTCGCCGGGCGGCTTCTGGAATCCGCCCTTCGCGAAGCGATGCCACCTGCCGATCACATAGCTGACGAGCAGGCTCGCCCGCACAGCCGGATCGTAATCGGCCGGCAGCACGAACGGCGCCGCGCCGTCGGGCGCGCCCGCTTCCGTGCGCGCGACGCGCAGGCATTGCTTGACGGTCGCCTCGATACGGTCGAGCAACTGGTTCACGCGCTCGGTGAGCCGCTCGTCCTCGCCGACGAGCGCCTCGCCCGTCAGCACGCGCGTCATCCCGGGATTCTTCGCGGCGAAATTGAGCATCGTCAGCGCGATCGTGCGTGCCTGCAGCACGCCGTTCGGCTCCTTCGCGACGATCTGGTTGACGAGGCCGAACAGCGACTGCTCGATGAACTCGATCAGCCCTTCGTACATCTTCGCCTTGCTCGCGAAGTGCCGGTACAGCGCGGCTTCCGACACGTCGAGCCGGGCCGCGAGCGCGGCGGTCGTGATCTTCTCGGATTTCGGCGCCTCGAGCATCGCGGCGAGCGTCTGCAGGATCATCACGCGCCGCTCGCCCGGCTTCGGGCGCGGGCGCGAGGGTGTGGCCTGGCCTTCCGTTACGGCTTGGTCCTGCGGGTGAGTCGGCTGCATTTTTGTCGCCCCGATCGAGTGCCCAGTCGCAGCGATTTTAACGAACGAATCCGCTGGTCGACATAAAGCGGGCGCCCGGTGCCCGGCAGATGGCCCGGCAGGTGCCCCGTGATCCATACCGTGCCGATGCCGAGGCGCTTGTAGTGCTTCAGGTGGCTGCGGGTATCCTCGACGAGGATCGCGTCGGCCGCACGCGCATGCGCGGCGCGCAGTATCCGGCGCAGCATCGCGTGGTCGGGCTTGGCGCGCCACGCACGGCGGTCGCGCATGTGTTCGATCGCGATCACGCGCTCGAACAGCCGCTCGATGCGCAGCTCGTGCAGCACCGCGCGCGCGTAGTGCTCCGGCGCGTTGGTCAGCACCAGCTTGCGACCCGGCAGCGCGGCGACGATGCGCGCGAGGCCGCGCTCGGCGCGCACCATCGCGGGCAGGTCGGAAAACGTGTGGACCACGCGCAGGAAGTCGTGCGGGTCGATCGGGTGATGGCGCGTGAGGCCGAGCAGCGCGGCGCCGTAGCGCTCGGTGTAGCCGTTGCGCAGGCGGTCGGCTTCGGCTCGCCCGACCTGCAGCGCGTCGATGATGTATTGCGTCATCGCACGGTTGATCTCCGGAAAGATCGCGTGCGACGCGTGGTGCAGCGTGTTGTCGAGATCGAACAGCCAGACGGGCGCGCCGGCGCGCGGCCGGCTGCGCGAGATGCGTCGGCGCCGCAACGGGGCCGGCAGAGCCGAGCCGGCAGGCGGGCGGCGCGCGCTCAATGCGAGCGGATCATCGTGCCGAACGGCTGCTCGGTCAGGATTTCCAGCAGCACCGAGTGCTCGATCCGGCCATCGACGATGTGCACCGACTTCACGCCGCTCTTCGCCGCGTCGAGCGCCGACGAAATCTTCGGCAGCATGCCGCCCGAAATCGTGCCGTCCTCGAACAGTGCGTCGATCTCGCGTGCGGACAGGTCGGTCAGCAGGTTGCCGTCCTTGTCCATCACGCCCGGGATGTTGGTCATCATCAGCAGCTTCTCGGCGTTCAGCACGGTCGCGAGCTTGCCCGCGACGAGGTCTGCGTTGATGTTGTACGAGAGGCCGTCCTGACCGAGGCCGATCGGCGAGATCACCGGGATGAACGCATCGTCCTGCAGCGCCTTCACGACGGCCGGGTTGATCGCCTCGACTTCGCCGACCTGGCCGATGTCGATGTACTGGCCCGGGTTGTCGCGGTCCGGCATCAGCAGCTTGCGCGCGTGGATCAGGCCGCCGTCCTTGCCCGTCAGGCCCACCGCGTGGCCGCCGAAGTGGTTGATTAGCATCACGATGTCCTGCTGCACTTCGCCGCCGAGCACCCATTCGACGACTTCCATCGTCTCTTCGTCGGTGACGCGCATGCCCTGGATGAAGGTGCCGGCCTTGCCGATCTTCTTCAGCGCGTGATCGATCTGCGGACCGCCGCCGTGGACGATCACCGGGTTGATGCCGACCAGTTTCAGCAGGATCACGTCGCGCGCGAAGCCTTGCTTGAGCCGCTCTTCCGTCATCGCGTTGCCGCCGTATTTGATGACCACGGTCTTGCCGTGGTAGCGACGGATATACGGCAGCGCCTCCGCGAGGATTTCTGCTTTCAGCGTGGGGGCGATCTGCGAGAGGTCGATGGGCTCGGACATGGCGGCGGCTCTGGCTGGGAACGGTTGAAACAGGGCGAATTGTACAGGAGTGGCGCAGCGCAGCATCGGGTTTTTGGGCCGGCCGGAACACCGGCGGCGCGACGCGGCATCGCACGCGGCGGCCCGCCGGCTATGGCGCGGCACGATTCGAGCGTGGTCGCGCTGAGGGCGCCGACGGGCGGGTGCGCGTGCGTTTGCGGCCGACTTCGGCCGGGCGGCCGGCGTGCAAAATTCAGCCGCCGCGCTATGCTTGTCGCGTAGGGCGATGTCCCGCCCGCTTCCGCGAATGCGCCATGACCGATTCCGCCGCCGACGCCCGTTCCGCCCCGCGCCGTGCGCGCTGCCCGCACTGCGGGCGCGGCTTCGACTGCGGCGCGCACACGCAGCCGTTCGACTGCTGGTGCGCGTCGATGCCGGTGCTGCCCGACGGCACGCCGCCGGCGGCCGGTGCGCGATGCCGATGCCCCGAGTGCCTGGCTGACGAGATTGCGCAGCGCATGGCCGGCGCGGCCGGTTGACGAGGCGCCGCCGGAGGCCCCGCCGCGCACGCGCGTCGCCCGTTCGTGCGCGCGGATCCGGCCCCGCTAGAGGCGCGGGGCGCTAAACGGGTAAACTGCCCGGATGCAACGAATCACCACCACCGGGCGCGTCAACCTCAGTCACCTGTTCTGGCTCCGCAATCTCGCGATCATCGGCCAGCTCGTGACGATCGGCGTCGTGCAGACCTATTTCGGCGTACATCTGCCGCTGCCGGCGATGCTGATGGTCATCGCGCTCGAAATCGTTTTCAACGCGCTGACCTGGGTGCGCGTGCTGCGCGCGCGGCCCGAGACCAATTTCGAGCTGCTCGGCCAGCTGTGGGTCGACCTCGGTGCGCTGTCCGCACTGCTGTTCCTGTCGGGCGGCACGACCAACCCGTTCGTGTCGCTGTACCTGCCGTCGCTCGCGATCGCGGCGGCCGTGCTGCCGTGGCACCTGATGATCTGGCTCGCGGCGTTCGCGGTCGCGTGCTACGCGGCGCTCGGCTTCGATTCGGTGCCGCTCAACATGGACAATCCGGCGAACCTGTTCGACTACTACCGCACCGGCATGTGGGCGAACTTCATGGTCAGCGTCGGGCTGATCGCGTGGTTCGTCGCGCGCATGTCGAATGCGCTGCGCCAGCGCGACGCGGCGCTTGGCGAAGCGCAGCAGCACCTGCTGCGCGACGAGCGGGCGGTCGCGCTCGGCGTGCAGGCCGCCACCGTCGCGCACGAAATGGGCACGCCGCTGTCGACGATCGCGATGCTCGCCGAGGAGTTGCGCGACGCGGCGCGCGCCGATCCGGGGCTGGCGCGCTACGAGGCCGACCTGAAGGTGCTCGAGGAGCAGATGACGCTCTGCACGTCGGCGCTCGCGCGCCTGCGCAGCCGCGCGAGCACGCCGGCGAGCCGCCAGCCGGTGGACGACTGGCTCGACACGTTCGTCGAGCACTGGCGCCTGCGGCATCCGCACGTGCAGTTCGAGTTGCTCGGCGCGCGCCCGTCGGGCGTCGCGCTCGACGATACGGTCGCGGCCGGCCAGATCCTGACGATCCTGCTCGACAACGCCGCGCGCGCGAGCCCGCAGCGCGTGACGCTCGCCGCGAAGGTCGCGCACGACCGCGCGGCCGACGAAATCGAATTCGAGGTATGCGACGACGGGCCCGGCATTCCGGCCGCGCTGCGCGAATCGCTCGGCGCGATGCCGGTCGACAGCACGCAGGGCGGGCACGGCGTCGGCCTGTATCTCGCGTTCAGTGCGGCCGCGCGGCTGGGCGGCGAGATCGAACTGTCCGATGTCACGCCGCGTGCGGCGGGCGGCAACGGGCGGGCCGGCGGTGCGGCGAACGGCCACGCGGCGGCCACATCGGGACAACGCACGGGTGCACGTGCAGCCGAACGGCCAACCGGCACGCCGGACAGCCGCCCGCCGGCCGGCGCAGCGGCCGTGCGCGGCACGCGGGCCGTGCTGCGCCTGCCGGTCGTGCGTGTCGCGATGCCGGCTGCCTCAACCAACACGTAGACGGAGAAACCACATGAGCGAGAACAACTTCCTGGTGATCGACGACAACGAGGTGTTCGCGGGCACGCTCGCGCGCGGCCTCGAGCGCCGCGGTTACGCGGTTCAGCAGGCGCACGACAAGGAGGCGGCGCTCCGGCTCGCCGCGGGCGGCAAGTTCCAGTTCATCACCGTCGACCTGCATCTCGGCGAGGATTCGGGGCTGAGCCTGATCGCGCCGTTGTGCGATCTGCAGCCCGATGCGCGGATTCTAGTGCTGACCGGCTACGCGAGCATCGCGACCGCCGTGCAGGCCGTGAAGGAAGGCGCCGACAACTACCTCGCGAAGCCGGCGAACGTCGAGTCGATCCTGGCCGCGCTGCAGACCAACGCGACCGAAGTGCAGGCCGACGAGGCGCTCGAGAATCCGGTCGTGCTGTCGGTCGACCGGCTCGAATGGGAGCACATCCAGCGCGTGCTGGCCGAGAACAACAACAACATTTCGGCGACCGCGCGCGCGCTGAACATGCACCGCCGCACACTGCAGCGCAAGCTCGCGAAGAAGCCGGTTCGGCAATAAGCGGCACACCAACGAAAACGGGCGGCCCCCGACGAAGGGGCCGCCCGTTTTTCATCCGGCGCCGCGCGCGTTACAGCACGTAGCGCGACAGGTCTTCGTCCTGCGACACTTCGCCGAGCGCGCGATCGACGTACTTCGCGTCGATCGTCACGCGCTCGCCGGCGTGGTTGCCCGCCGAGAACGACACTTCCTCGAGCAGCTTCTCGATCACCGTGTACAGCCGGCGAGCACCGATGTTCTCGGTTTTCTCGTTAACCGCGAATGCGATCTCGGCGAGGCGCCGGATACCGTCGTCGGCGAATTCGAGCTGCACGTCTTCGGTCGCGAGCAGTGCCTGGTACTGCTTGACGAGGCTCGCGTCGGTCGCATCGAGGATCGCCTCGAAGTCTTCGACCGACAGCGAATCGAGCTCGACGCGGATCGGGAAGCGCCCCTGCAGTTCGGGAATCAGGTCGCTCGGCTTCGCGAGGTGGAATGCGCCGCTCGCGATGAACAGGATGTGATCGGTCTTCACCATCCCGTACTTCGTGTTGACCGTCGTGCCCTCGACGAGCGGCAGCAGGTCGCGTTGCACGCCCTGGCGCGACACTTCACCGCCGGTGCCTTCGTTGTTGCGCGACGTGATCTTGTCGATCTCGTCGAGGAACACGATGCCGTTCTGCTCGACGTTCTGCACGGCCTTCGTCTTCACTTCCTCTTCGTTCAGCATCTTCGCCGCTTCCTCGTCGGTCAGCAGCTTCAGCGCTTCCTTGATCTTCACCTTGCGGCGCTGCTTCTTGCCGCTGCCGAGGTTCGAGAACATCGAGCGGATCTGCTCGGTCATCTCTTCCATCCCGGGCGGCGCCATGATGTCCATGCCGACCGACGGCTGCTCGAGGTCGAGCTCGACTTCCTTGTCGTCGAGCTGGCCTTCGCGTAGGCGCTTGCGGAACGTCTGGCGCGTCGCGTTGTTGTCGTCGTTCGCGTGGTCGGCATTGCCGCCGAAGCCCACCGCGCGCGGTTGCGGCAGCAGGATGTCGAGGATGCGGTCTTCCGCCTGATCGGTCGCCTTGCTGCGCACCTTGCGCATCTCGGTTTCGCGCGTCTGCTTGACCGACGTTTCCATCAGGTCGCGCACGATGCTGTCGACGTCGCGGCCGACGTAGCCGACTTCGGTGAACTTGGTCGCTTCGATCTTGATGAACGGCGCATCGGCGAGCTTCGCGAGGCGGCGCGCGATTTCGGTCTTGCCGACGCCCGTCGGCCCGATCATCAGGATGTTCTTCGGGGTGATTTCCTGGCGCAGCGGGTCGGCGACCTGCTGGCGGCGCCAGCGGTTGCGCAGCGCGACGGCGACGGCCTTCTTCGCCTTCGCCTGGCCGATGATGTGCTTGTCGAGTTCCGAGACGATCTCGGCAGGGGTCATGGTGCTCATGGGGCTGTCCTTACTCGATCGTTTCGATGATGCGGTTGTGGTTCGTGTAGATGCACATGTCGCCGGCGATCCCCAGCGACTTCTCGACGATCTCGCGCGGCGACAGGTCGGTATTCTCGACGAGCGCGCGGGCCGCGGCCTGCGCGTACGCGCCGCCCGAGCCGATTGCGCAGATGCCGCCTTCCGGATCGAGCACGTCGCCGTTGCCGGTGATCACGAGCGTGGTGGTCGCATCTGCCGTGATCAGCATCGCCTCGAGGCGGCGCAGCATCCGGTCGGTGCGCCAGTCCTTCGCGAGCTCGACGGCCGCGCGGGTGAGGTTGCCCTGGTGCTTCTCTAGCTTCGCCTCGAAGCGATCGAGGAGCGAGAACGCATCGGCGGTGCCGCCCGCGAATCCGACCAGAACCTGGTTGTTGTAGATCCGCCGCACTTTCCGCGCGCCACCCTTCATGACGATGTTGCCGAGGGTTACCTGGCCGTCGCCGCCGAGCGCGACCTTGTCGCCGCGCCGGACCGAAACGATGGTCGTGCCGTGAAATTGCTCCATCTGCGTTCCTTGAGAAAAACGGGGAAGAGTCGGGCGGCGCGAGGCGCCGCCGCGTGAATCCGCAGTGCGCCGGGAAGCGGCCCGGCGCGCGTCCGTTTCATTTTAGGGCGGGCGCCGGGATATCAAGAGGGGGAGACAAATCGGCCGGCGGCCGGGAGCCGGCGCCGGAAAAACAAAAAGCGCGCGGCAGGCCGCGCGCTTCCGGGAAGCAGCGTGTCTGAGCGGAATGCCGCTCGATCAGTCGCCGAACAGCTTCTGGCGCAGCTCGCGGCGCTCCTGCGCCTCGAGCGACAGCGTGGCGGTCGGACGCGCGAGCAGGCGCGGAATGCCGATCGGTTCGCCGGTTTCCTCACACCAGCCGTAGTCGCCGGAATCGATGCGGGCGAGCGACTGCTGAACCTTCTTGAGGAGCTTGCGTTCGCGATCGCGCGTGCGCAACTCGAGCGCGTGCTCTTCCTCGATGGTCGCGCGGTCGGCGGGATCGGGAACGATCACCGTCTCGCGCAGGTTCTCGGTCGTCTGGCCTGCATTCTTGAGGATGTCCGCCTGCAACTGTTCGAGCCGATTTTTGAAGAAGGCGAGCTGATCCTCATTCATGTAATCCTTGTCGCTCATCTTCAGGATTTCGGCTTCGGTCAAGAGTTTCTTCGTCATCTGCTTGCTTCTTCAATGTGCGGCAAATCGAGAGATAGTGCCTGCACTTTGGGATTACCCGCAACCGCCCTTGCAATCATTTGCGATTTGCCGCCGCGGGGCCGAAAGCCTCTGGAAAACCGGTTCTCAAATACCAGGATAGGCCTGGCGCGGATTTGCGCGCGCTGCGAACCGGTATGCTGCGCGGCAGATCGCATCGGCCGCGGCCGGGAGGCGGATGGGCGATCCGGCGCGGTTGCGATGCCCGGATAAAACTGGTTCAGCAAGAACCGGGCCTGTTTGTTGCCGTACTCCAGCGGGCACGTATTGTAACTGAATCGCAAGCGGCCGCCGTATCGGGTCGATCCCCGTCGGTCGCGCCGATATCTAGAAAATATAACGCGCAAATCGCGAAAAAGCGATGACGGCGAAACCCTGCCCGGAAAAGGCGTCGCGCGGCTGCCGCGGCTGCCTGCGAAGGCGGCCGGGCAGCGCGGGACGGCAGGCGCCCGCGCGGGTCAGGCGAGGCAGGCGTCGAGGCCGTCGGTGATCAGGTCCTGCGGCAGGTCGACGCCGATGAACACCATCTTGTTGGTCTTCTTCTCGGCCGGCAGCCACTTGGCGGCGAGGTCGCTGCCCATCATCTGGTGCACGCCCTGGAACACGACCTTGCGGTCGACGCCCTTCATGTACAGCACGCCCTTGTAGCGCAGCATCCGCTCGCCGTAGATCTGCAGGATGCCGCCGAGGAAGTCTTCCAGCTTGTTCGGATCGAACGGGCGGTCGTTGCGGTACACGAACGACTTGATCTTGTCGTCGTGGTGCGCGTGGTGATGATTGTGGTGGCCGTGATCGTGGCCGTGATCGTGGCCGTGATCGTGATCGTGCGCGCATTGACCGTGATCGTGGTCGCAACCGGCGTGATCGTGATCATGGTCGTGATCGTGGTGGTCGTGCGCGTGATCGTCCTCGGCGAGGAAATCGGGATCGATCTCGAGCTTCGCGTTCAGATTGAAGCCGCGCAGGTCGAAGATTTCCTTGATGTCCGCTTCGCCGAAATTCACGACCTTGATCGCGGCCTTCGGGTTCATGTGCATCAGGCGGTGCTTGAGGCCGGCGACGGTCTGGTCGTCGACCAGGTCCGACTTCGTGATGAACAGGCGGTCGGCGAAACCGACCTGGCGCTGCACCACTTCGTGTTCGTCGAGTTGCGCGTTCGCGTGCTTCGCGTCGACCAGCGTGATGACCGCGTCGAGCAGGAAATCGTCGGCGATTTCGCTGTCGATGAAAAACGTCTGCGCGACGGGGCCCGGGTTCGCGAGGCCGGTCGTCTCGATCACGATGCGGTCGAAGTCGAGTTTGCCTTCGCGCTTTTTCGCGGCCAGATCGCCGAGCGCGCGGGCGAGGTCGCCGCGGATCGTGCAGCAGATGCAGCCGTTGCTCATCTGGATGATCTGCTCGTTCGAATCCTGCACGAGGATTTCGTTGTCGATGTTCTCTTCGCCGAACTCGTTCTCGATCACGGCGATCTTCATGCCGTGCTGTTCGTTCAGGATGCGCTTGAGCAGCGTCGTCTTGCCGCTGCCGAGGAAGCCGGTGAGGATGGTGACGGGAGTGGCCATGTCGGTCGCCTGTGGTTCGTGAATCGGGGTCAAAACCAGGATGTGCGTCGCGCCCTCGCGCTGCGAGCCGGGGCGCACAACTATCCATTGAAACATACCTGTCAAGCCCCCGCCCGTCGTCCGGACGACAGGCGAAAGCGCTGGCCCGCCAGCGGGCGGCAGGCGCGGTCGTGCGCGCTAGATCGGGGCGATCAGACGATTTGCAACAGCAGGCCCTTCAGATATTCGCCTTCCGGGAAAGCGGCGAGCAGCGGGTGATCGACGCCCGCGCCGAGCCGCTTCAGGATGCGCGCGTCGACCTTCGCGTCGGCGGCCGCGCCCGCGACGATCTTCTGGAACAGGTCCATGTCGATCGCACCCGAACACGAGTACGTGAACAGCAGGCCGCCCGGGCGCAGCAGCTTGAAGCCGCTCAGGTTGATGTCCTTGTACGCGCGCGCCGCGCGATCGACGCTGTCGCGGGTCGGCGCGAACTTCGGCGGGTCGAGCACGATCAGGTCGAAACGCTCGCCTTCGTCGACGAGGCGGCGCAGCGTCTTGAATGCATCCGCGTCGAGCCAGGTCGCGCGCTCCGCGTCGAAGCCGTTGGCGACGACGTTCTGCTGCGCGAGCGCGAGCGCATCGCCCGACGAGTCGATCGACACGACGCGTTTCGCGCCGCCCTTGAGCGCCGCGAGCGAGAAGCCGCCGGTGTAGCAGAAGCAGTTGAGCACATCGCGGTCGGCCGCGTACTGCGCGACGAGCGCGCGGTTGTCGCGCTGGTCGACGTAGAAGCCCGTCTTGTGGCCGTTCGGCACGTCGACGTGATAGCGCACGCCGTTTTCGCTCGCGATCAGCGTCGCGGGCGGCGCGTCGCCGGCCAGCACGCCGGTCGTCTGTTCGAGCCCTTCCTTGTCGCGGATCGACACGTCCGAGCGCTCGTACACGTTCGGGCAGCCGGTCGCGCCGACGAGCGCCGCGACGATCGCTTCCTTCCACGCTTCGACGCCGGCCGCCATGAACTGGCACACGAGCTGCCCGCGCGGCGGCGCGCCGGCTTCGGCGGTATCGGCGACGTAGTAGTCGACGATCAGCCCCGGCAGCCCGTCGGCTTCGCCGAACACGAGCCGCACCGCGCCCGTGCCCGACACCATCGTCGTACGGTGCGCGACCGCGCGCTGCACGCGGCGCTTGAAGAACGCGTGATCGATCGGCTCGCTCTCGTCGAAGCTCCACACCCGCACGCGGATTTGCGACTGCGGGCTGTACGCGCCGCGCGCGAGAAAGCGGCCGTCGTGCGCGCGCACGAGCACGGTCGCGCCGGGCGCGGGCTTGCCGTCGACGCGGTCGATCGCATTGGCGTAGATCCACGGATGGCGGCGCAGCAGCGATTTTTCCTTGGACGGCTTGAGGGTGACGGTTTGCATGATGGGATCGAAATGGGCTTGGCGCGACGCCGGCCGATGCCGGCCGCCGCGCGCGGCGGGTAACACGGGACGTGCGTCAGTCGCGCTTCTTCGCGCGCGGATGCGCGCTGTCGTAAATCTTCGCGAGATGCTGGAAGTCGAGCGACGTATAGACCTGCGTCGCGGCGACGCTCGCGTGGCCCAGCAGTTCCTGCACCGCGCGCAGGTCGCCGCTCGATTGCAGCACGTGCGTCGCGAACGAGTGGCGCAGCACGTGCGGGTGGACGTTGGCGGGGATGCCGGCGGCGAGCGCCGCGCGCTTCACGCGTTCGCGCACGACGCCCGGCGACATCCGGTTGCCGCGCACCGACACGAACAGCGGATGCGGATCGTGCTTCACGAATTCGCCGCGCACCGCGAGCCACGCGTTCAACGCGTCGATCGCCTTGCGGCCGACCGGCACCTTGCGTTCCTTGTTGCCCTTGCCGCGCACGGTGACTTCGGCTTCGGCGAGATCGAGCCAGCCGGCCGAGCGGTAGCCGTCGGCCTGCGTGTACCTGACGTCGAGCCCCACCAGTTCGGCGAGGCGCAGCCCCGACGAATAGAACAGCTCGAGGATCGCGTGGTCGCGGATGCCTTCGGTCGTTTCGGGCAGCGGTGTATCCATGAGTGCGACCGCATCGTCGACCGACAGCGCTTTGGGCAGCGATTTCTCGCGTTTGGGCGCGCGTACGCCGGCGACGGGATTCGCGGGCATCTCGATGCGTTGTGCGAACCAGCGATAGAACGCGCGCCATGCGGAAAGCCGGTGCGAGATCGAGCGTGCGGACAGCCCGGCCGCGTGTGCGCGCACGACCGCGCCGCGCATGTCGACGGCGGTCAATGCTTCGAGCGGCCGGCCGGCCGCGAGCTTTTTCAGTTCGTCGAGTTCGTGTGCGTACCCGCGCAGCGTGTGCTCCGACAGCTGCCTGACGTGCTTCAGGTTCGACAGGTAGGCGGCGATCGGATCGTCGGTCATCGCGTGCGGCGGATCAGTGCGGCAGCAGGCGCGTGAGCGCGGCGCTCGCGAGCGTCGCGATCTGCGCGAGGAAGTCGGTGGCCATCCCGTCGTGGAAGCGGCGCGCGTCCGGCGAGCCGAGCACCAGCAGGCCGAACGCGGGCGCGTCGGTGCCGGCGAGCGGTGCACGCAGCGCGAGCAGCGCGATCGACGCGGCCGAGCCGTCGCCGGCCGGGGCGGCTTCGGCGCCTTCCGCCGCGCTCGCGGCCGGGGCGGCGAGGGCGGGCGCGAGCCACTGGGCGGCCTCGAAGCCCGTGTTCGCGCCGCAGTACGGCGTCGACAGGCCGTTCGTGAACAGGCGCACTTCCTCGCCGACCTGGCGTGCGAAGTCGGCTTGCGCGTAGGTGTCGGCCACATCCCACACGCGCAGCGCGGTTTGCGGGACGTCGAACACCTCGGCGATGCCGTCGGCGATCGTGCGCGGCAGCGCGTACGGATCGCGTTCCGCGATCACGCGCGCGGTCCAGCGGCTGAATTTCGCGGACAGGCTGTCGTTCTCGTGGCCGTAGCGCACGAGCTCGGCAAGGCGGCGTTCGAGGTGCTTGTTCTTGTCGCGCAGCATCTCCATCTGCCGTTCCTGCAGCGAGATCGCGGCCTTGCCGTGCGGGTTCGCGAGACGGATCGTCGCGAGCAGCTCGGCGTGCTGCGCGAAGAATTCGGGATTGGCGAGCAGGTAGTCGGCGACTTCGCGATCGTTCATGTGGCTGGAGCGTTCAGTTATCAAGGACGTTGCAGGGTCAGGCGTTCAGGTCGATCTCGCCTTCGAACACGGTCGTGGCGGGGCCGGCCATCGTCAGCGCGGCGGCTTCGTCGCGCGCGCCGTCCCAGCCGATCGTCAGCGTGCCGCCTTGCGTGTGCACGGTCACGGGCGAATCGAGCAGGCCGCGCCGGATGCCGGCCGCGACCGCCGCGCACGCACCGGTGCCGCACGCGAGCGTCTCGCCCGCGCCGCGTTCGTACACGCGCAGCTTCACTTCGCGGCGCGACACGATCTGCATGAAGCCGGCGTTCACGCGCTGCGGGAAGCGCGCATGGCGCTCGATCAGCGGGCCTTCTTCCAGCACCGGATACGCTTCGGCGTCGTCGACGACCTGCACCGCGTGCGGGTTGCCCATCGACACCGTCGAGACCCAGCGCGTCGCGCCGCCGACATCGAGCGGCCACAGCGTGTCGTTGCCGTCGGTCCGGCCATCGAGGCCCGATGCATCGAACGGCACCTGCGCCGGCGCGAACACGGGCGCGCCCATGTCGACGACGACTTCGCCGTTGTCCTGCAGCGTCAGCGTGATCAGGCCCTTCATGACCTGCACGCGCACGCTGCGCTTGTCGGTCAGGCCGCGATCACTGACGAATTTCACGAAACAGCGCGCGCCGTTGCCGCAGTGCTCGACCTCGCCACCATCGCAATTGAATATCCGGTACTTGAAATCCGCGCCGTCGACGGTCGGTTTCTCGACCAGCAGCAACTGGTCGGCGCCGATGCCGAAGTGGCGGTTGGCGAGCGCACGCACCTGCGCATCGGTGAGCGGCGGCAGCGCGCGCGAATAGCCGTCGAGCACGACGAAGTCGTTGCCCGCGCCGTGCATCTTGGTGAACGAGAGTTTCACTGGGTCCGGAATTCCATGGCGAACGAGGCGGTCGGCACGACATGAACGGCCGGCGGCCATGCCGGGGCGGCCTCGTTCGTCGTGCTGATCTCAGCCGTAAATGATACATGCAGCCGACAGGGGCGTCCTGCGCGGGCCGGTGTTTCGCGTCGCCAGTGCAGACGGGATGGGCGGTATCTGTCGATCGGTCGACTGGTCGCGTCAGTGGCGAGGGACAAATTGATGCGGTGTGGCGGGCGTTGTCGCAGCGCAGGCGAGGCTTGGCGATGCGTGTCCGATGCACGGTGAGAGCACGGGACGACCCGGATGAGCGTTTTCGTACGGGTCAAATTGACAAGATGATCAAGCGATTCGTATAGTCTGGCTATACGCCAGTGGGCCATGCCGACGACATCGCGACTTGAGTATGGGAGGTCCATGATCAAGTCATGGCAGCACAAGAGGCTGGAAGCGTTTTTCATGAACGGGAGCAAGGCGGGCATCCTGCCGGGCCATGCTCCGAGACTGCGGCGCCAGCGTGCCCGTCTCGATGTGGCGAGCCGGCCGTTCGACATGAACGTGCCGGGCTGGCGCTTCCACGGTCTTGCCGGCGGGCTGGACGGTTACTACGCGGTGAGCGTGAGCGGTAACTGGCGCCTGACGTTCAGGTTCGACGGCTCCGACGTCGTCCTGGTGAATTACCAGGATTACCACCGAGGTGATTCAAGCCATGACACGCATCTTCAATCCGCCCCATCCGGGCGAAGCGCTGCGCGATGACGTGCTGCCGGCGCTCGGCCTGACCGTCACCGAGGCCGCCGCGCAGCTCGGCGTGACGCGCGCGGCGCTGTCGCGGATCCTGCACGGCCATGCCGGCATCTCGCCGGAAATGGCGCTGCGTCTCGAAGCGTGGCTGGGCGAGGACCGCGGCGGCCGTGCGGATCTATGGCTCGCGCAGCAGATGGCATTCGATCTCTGGCAGGCGCGCGCGAAAGGCGCGCCGAAGGTGGCGAGAGCGAGAGCGCAGGCGCGCGCATGACGCGCCGGCGGGGTTTCGTCCGGCAGGGTCAGTACAGGCTCGGCTCGCCGGGCGGGCGCGTCTTGAAGCGCTTGTGCACCCAGTAATACTGCTCGGGCATCAGCGGAATCTGTTCCTCGAGGAATTCGTTCATCCGCCGCGCGTCGAGATCGTCGTCGCCGGTCGGGTAGTGATCCCACGGCTTGAATACCTTCAGACGGTAGCCCTTGTAGTTCGGCAGCACTTCGCCGATGAACGGCACGACCTGCGCGCGGCCCGTCTTCGCGAGCCGGCCGACGGCCGTCAGCGTGCAGGCCGGCACGCCGAAGAACGGGACGAACGTCGAGTTGCGCAGCCCGTAGTCCATGTCGGCGCCGAGCATCACCGGCTTGCGGTCGCGCAGCCAGCGCAGCACGACGCGCGCGCTGTCCGCGCGGCCGACCATCTCGGCGTCGAAGCGCCCGCGCGCCTTCTTCGCCTCTTCCTCGAGCACCGCGTTCGAGAACGGCTGGTACAGCGATCCGCAACGGCGCTGCAGCGACCGGTTGAGCCAGATCGAACCGGCTTCGATGCCGACGAAGTGCAGGCCGAGGAACAGCGTCGGCGGCAGGTCGGGATCGGTGAGATCGACCGCGCTGTCGACCTGGATCAGTTTCGCGAGCTTTTCCTCCGAGCCGAACCACTGCACGCTGCGCTCGACGTAGCTGCGGATCGCATGGCGGAAGTGCTGCCCCGCCACTTCCTCGCGCCGCTCGTCGCTCCAGTCGGGGAAGCAGAGTTTCAGATTCGTATGTACGATGCGCTTTCGCCGGCTGGGGATCTGATACAGCAGCCAGCCGAGGCCATCGCCGAACCGTGCGGTCAGACCGTACGGCAGCAGGGCGAGCAGCTTCAGCAAGCCGATGGCGAGGTGCGTGCCGAGGCGGCCTAGCATGCGGAAGCTCCGTAGGGCCGGCTGGCCGGCACGTTGCGAACAGGGTGGTGAGACAGCGGAAGATGCAGCACGGGCGGCGCTCTGTGACAATTCAGGAAAGCCGCTATAATACGGGCTTCGCCGAGTTAACTGACAACTTGCGGGGCGAAGCCGGCTGGCGCAACACACGCTGCCCGGTCCTGGTAATCCGCTAAAGCGTCGCCGCTTCAGGCCCAACGAAGCTGGCTACGTGAAACCAACCGTAACCACACAGGAGCCTGAAAAAGTGGCAAACGATTATCTCTTCACGTCCGAATCCGTCTCCGAAGGCCATCCGGACAAAGTCGCGGACCAAATCTCGGACGCGATTCTCGACGCCATCCTCGAGCAGGACAAATACTCGCGCGTTGCGGCGGAAACGCTGTGCAACACGGGTCTCGTCGTGCTGGCCGGTGAAATCACCACGACGGCCAACATCGATTACATCCAGATCGCGCGCGATACGATCAAGCGCATCGGCTACGACAACACCGACTACGGCATCGACTACAAGGGTTGCGCGGTGCTCGTCGCGTACGACAAGCAGTCGCCGGACATCGCGCAGGGCGTCGATCGTGCACACGACGACAACCTCGATCAAGGCGCGGGCGACCAGGGCCTGATGTTCGGCTATGCGTGCGACGAAACGCCGGAACTGATGCCGCTGCCGATCTACCTGTCGCACCGCCTCGTCGAGCGCCAGGCCAGCCTGCGCCGCGACGGCCGCCTGCAATGGCTGCGTCCGGACGCGAAGTCGCAGGTGACGGTCCGCTATGTCGACGGCAAGCCCGATTCGATCGACACCGTCGTGCTGTCGACGCAGCACGCACCGGACATCGAACTGCCCGCGCTGCGCGAAGCGGTGATCGAGGAAATCATCAAGCCGACGCTGCCGGCCGACCTGATCAAGGGCGACATCAAGTTCCTCGTGAACCCGACCGGCCGGTTCGTGATCGGCGGCCCGCAGGGCGATTGCGGCCTGACCGGCCGCAAGATCATCGTCGATACCTACGGCGGTGCCGCACCGCACGGCGGCGGCGCGTTCTCGGGCAAGGATCCGTCGAAGGTCGACCGTTCGGCTGCCTATGCCGGCCGCTACGTCGCGAAGAACATCGTCGCCGCCGGCCTCGCGTCGCGCGCGCTGATCCAGGTGTCGTACGCGATCGGCGTCGCCGAGCCGACCTCGGTGATGGTCAACACGTTCGGCACGGGCCGCGTGTCGGATGCGGTGATCACGAAGCTCGTGCGCGAGCATTTCGACCTGCGTCCGAAGGGCATCATCAAGATGCTCGACCTGCTGCGCCCGATCTACGAGAAGACCGCGGCTTACGGCCACTTCGGCCGCGAAGAGCCGGAGTTCTCGTGGGAAGCGACCGACAAGGCGCTCGCGCTGGCCGAAGCGGCCGGCGTGGAGCCGACGGCACGCGTCGCGTAAGCGTCGTTCGCCCGAAATGAAAAACCCCGGCAAGGCCGGGGTTTTTTTATGGGTTTCGATCGCCGAAGCAATGGCGACAATTGAGCGGGCAATGCCCGCCGGGCACTCGGTCAGCGCGCGCTGAACCCGAACCAGCCGGCGCTCGCCGCGAGGCGGCGCGGGCGGTTGATGCGGCGCTGCGGGCCGAGCGTGCGACGCAGTGCGAGCGCGCGCAGCGACGACGGCTTCTGCAGCAGCGAGCGCAGGCCGGCGCGGCGCGCGAACGCCTGCGCGCTCATCATCGAGAAAAATGCGTGGAACCACGCACGGATGCCGTCCAGCCGGCTGTGCGTGTGCGTAC
Organism: Burkholderia sp. BE12; assembly: GCF_002959955.1. NCBI lineage: Bacteria > Pseudomonadati > Pseudomonadota > Betaproteobacteria > Burkholderiales > Burkholderiaceae > Burkholderia > Burkholderia sp. BE12. Next base: position 101,911 of record NZ_PREY01000021.1, read on the forward strand.
GCTCGGCCAGTGCCTGCGTGCGTGCGCGGTGATGGCGCAGCGAGCGGGCGGGAGCGGACGGCACGACGCGCTTCGCAGCGCGGTTGAAACGGGAAGTCAGACGGAATGGCATGTGAACGATGCTTCGCTTGTATGGGTGGCGCCCTGGAGAGCGCACTGGTATGAACGGCCTCGGATGGCGCAACGGATCTTACCGAAACCCGCTGCGCGCCGCGCCCGCCAGAATTGACAGGCCGCGTCAGGCTACAGGGGATTCATGACGGGCAAAAGTCGCGATAAACCCTTGTGCCGCAAGGCGTGTGCCGCATACCGCCTGTCGCTGAGGCAGGTGCCGCGTCGCACAGTTCCCTTGCGCTGGATCAAATCCGCGATTGGCATGCCCCTGCGCACGACAATGGCGCTGTTCGCGGTATCCGGCGCCGATTTACAATCGTCACATTCACACAATAAACGTCTGGCATCCCATGTCGTCTCCATTGCAGTCGGAATCGATCCGCGCGCAAGTCGCGGAATTGCGCGAGCGCGGCTTCGTCGTCGCGCGTGGCCTCGTCGGCGAGGAGCAGTGCGCAACGCTCAGGCAGATCGCGGAGCGCCAGTTGCGGGAGGCCGCCGAGCCGATCGAGTTCGAGGCCGACCTGCGCTACCCGGGCGCGCCCGAGTCGAAGCATGCGCCGGGCGGGCATACGGTGCGGCGGCTGCTCGATGCGTATTCGCGCGATCCGGCGTTTGCCGAGCGCGCGATCGCGCCTGAAATCGGCGCGTGGATGCGCGAGTATTTCGGCGAGAAGCCCGTGCTGTCGCGCGCGCATCACAACTGCATGATGACGAAGCACCCGGCGTACGGCAGCCTGACCGGCTGGCATCGCGATTTCCGCTACTGGGCGTTCGAGCGCCCGGACATGGTGTCGGTATGGCTCGCCCTCGGGCCGGAAACCAACGAGAACGGCGCGCTGTGGCTCGTGCCGGGTTCGCATACGGCCGAATTCGGGCCGGAAGCGTTCGACGATGCGAAGTTCTTCCGCGGCGATCTGCCGGAAAACCGCAGGATGATCGACGCGGCCACGTGCCCGTCGCTGCAGACGGGCGACGTCGTGTTCTTCCATAGCAACACGCTGCATTCGGCGGGGCAGAACCGTTCCGATCAGGTGAAGTTCTCGCTCGTGTACACGTATCACGGCGCAAGCAACCGGCCGGTGCCCGGCACACGCTCGGCGTCGAAGCCGGAAGTGCAGTTCTAGGCGTGGATCGGGGCGGCGGGCGTTGCCGCCGCCGCGATCACACGATCACGCGATGCGGCGCATCGCGGGCGAATGAAGCAACGGGCGGCGCGGCCGCCCGTTTCGTCTGGTGCGGCCCGCGCGCACGAGGCGGCCCGTGCGCGCGTCGCGATGCGCGGCGATCAGCGCTTGCTGCCCGGCATCGCGAGGCCGATCAGGCCGACGAACGACGCGACGGCGCCGCCGACGATCAGCAGGATCGTCTTCGTCGCGGGCGAGCCGGTGAAGAAGCGCGACACGTCGTCGTTGATCGAATGGAACGACTGGCCGCCGAAATACAGCAGCACGATGCCGCCGACGAGCAGTGCAACCGAGATGACCCGGGACATACCAACCTCGCTGAAACGGTGATTCGAGACGCCGCAGTGTAGGCGACGGCCGCGGTCGCGTCCATCGCCGTGCCGCCGTGCGTGATCCGGCCGCTTTCGCTACCATAGTCGTCGTATGACTCCTTCGCCGCCGTCGCGTCATGTGCGCGGCCGGCGCGCGTCCCTTTCCCCGATGTCCTGACGGAACAGACTCATGGCCTACGAAGCAGCTTCCGAACGTTATGCCGGCATGCAATACCGCACCTGCGGCAAATCCGGGCTCAAACTGCCCGCCCTGTCGCTGGGTCTGTGGCACAACTTCGGCGACTCGACGCCGATCTCGACGCAGCGCGAGATCCTGCGCACCGCGTTCGACCTCGGCATCAACCACTTCGACCTCGCGAACAACTACGGGCCGCCGTACGGCAGCGCCGAAATCAATTTCGGCCGGCTGCTGAAGGAGGATTTCCGGCCGTATCGCGACGAGCTGCTGATCTCGACGAAGGCCGGCTGGGACATGTGGCCGGGGCCGTACGGCAGCGGCGGCGGATCGCGCAAGTACGTGCTCGCGAGTCTCGACCAGAGCCTGCAGCGCATGGGGCTCGACTACGTCGACATCTTCTATTCGCACCGTTTCGACGCGCACACGCCGCTCGAGGAAACGGCGGGCGCACTGGCGTCGGCCGTGCAGCAGGGCAAGGCGCTCTACATCGGCATCTCGTCGTATTCGGCCGCGAAGACGCGTGAGATGGCCGAGCTGCTCGCGCAATACAAGGTGCCGCTGCTGATTCACCAGCCTTCGTACAACATGCTGAACCGCTGGATCGAGAGCGACCTGCTCGGCACGCTCGACGACGTCGGCGCGGGCAGCATCGCGTTCACGCCGCTCGCGCAGGGCTTGCTGACGTCGAAGTACCTGAATGGCGTGCCGGCCGACGCGCGCGTGAACAAGCCGGGCGGTGGCTCGCTGAAGCAGGATCATCTGAGCGCGGACAACCTCGAGCATGTGCGCAAGCTCAACGCGATCGCCGAACGGCGCGGGCAGAGCCTGGCGCAGATGGCGCTGGCGTGGGTGCTGCGTAACGGTCGCGTGACGTCCGCGCTGATCGGCGCGAGCCGCGCGGAGCAGGTGCGCGAGAACGTCGGTGCGTTGAAGAACCTCGAATTCTCGGCGGAGGAACTCGCGGAGATCGATCGTTACGCGACGGAAGGCGGCATCAATCTGTGGGAAAAGCCGTCCACCGATCAGGCGATCTGACCGGAAGTCGATACGGCATGCGACACATCGCGTGCCGTATCGCAGCTCGCGGGCAATCAGTCGCTTCGCCGCGGTGCAGCGAAGCGCGTCAAGCACGGGTGAGCGCGCTAGATCAGCGCAGGCAAGCCTTCAACGAGCAACACCGCGACACCGACGCCGAGAATGACGCCGAGCACGCGCAGCAGGTTGTGACGGAATTGGGTCGCGCACGGCACCGCGCCGAGAAATAGCGCTCCGGCCAGCGCCATCGGAATCAACAGGATGAAGTCGCCGATCGTGAAATAGGTGGTCATGCGTGTCTCCAGTGTCGGCCGAGGTGCGCGCTTCAACGCTTGCCTGGGCTTCATCCCTCGCGGGAGGTCGGCCGAAGTCGGCACGCGTGCGCTCACCCCGGTCCCATGCCGGGTGTTTGTAGTGTGGTCCGGCCCGTTGCGTGCAGGCCGGTCCATTCGAGTATAGGCAACCGGTGGCGTTTTTCGCTATCCGAACCATTAAAAATCAGTGGAAAGCCTCGAGAAGCGCGCGGTTTTCGTACAAGCAAGACGAACGCCTTGCATGAATCTTTCCCGTTCCTTTCGATTGCCGCGGAATCGTCGTATATGTCCGATACGGGCCGCCGCATCCGCGGGCGCGGCGGCCCGCGCGCTTACGCACGGTCGGGTTGCGGGCGTGCGGCCGGCGCGCGGAACACGAGCGCGAGCCCGGCGATGATCGCGCCCATGCCGGCGAGCGCGAGCGGCTCGGGCCGGTTGCCGAGCCACACGGCATCCATCAGCGTGGTGACGACGGGCACGAGATAGAACAGGCTCGTCACGTTGACGAGATCGCCGCGCTGCATCAACCGGTAGAACAGCAGTTGCGCGATCACCGAAATCACGATGCCGAGCCACAGCAGCGGCACGACGAACGCCCAGCTCGTGTCGAACGACACTGGCCGGAACGGCACGATCGCGACGCACAGCGCGAGGCCGATCGCATTCTGCAGCGGCAGCACGTCGGCGGGCGCCGCGCGTACGCGCTTTTGCAGCAGCGAGCCGACGGTCAGCGCGACGAGCGCCGTGAGCGCGCACGCGATGCCGGCAGCCGACAGGCCGCCCGTCCCGCCGCTCACGCCACGGCCGACAACGAGCGCGAGGCCGGTGAGCGACAGCGCGAGCCCCGCGATGCGCACCGGCTGCCAGTGACGACGCTCGACGATCGCGAGCGTGAGGATCGGCTGCACGCCGAGGATCGTCGCGAGCACGCCGGGTGCGATGCCGCGCTCGAGCGCGAGCAGGTAGAAGATCGAATAGCCGCCCATCATCAGCAAGCCGGTCAGCGCGGCCATGCGCCGCTCGCCGCGCGGCGGCAGCCAGCGTTTGCGCACGAACGCCAGCGCGAGCAGCACGAGCGATGCGAGCGCGAAACGGGCAGTGAGAAAGGCGAACGCGGATGCGTGACGCAGACCGAGTTCAGCGAAGATCGCGCCGCTGCTCCACAGCAGAACGAAGAGCGACGTCGCGCCATGCGCGGCAAGCGCGCGTTTGAACGAAACCATGTGAATCCACCTGTCGAACGGATCGAAACGTTCCATTCGCGCGCGGCAACGTGCCGTGCGTCATGACGCACGCATCGATAGCCGACGGCGCGAATGGAAGACGAAAACGGAAGCCGGCCAGTCAGCCGGCGCGTGCCGCCGGCGGGGGCGGCGCAGCGCAGACGAGCGGCGGTGCGACAGGAGGAGGAAGGACCGACGGATGCACGCACGCCTGCGGCCGCGAGTCGAACTGCGGCCGGGATCTGGCGAGGGCGGACGTGAGCGGATACATCGTGTCGGAATGCGATTGAACGCGAATGAAAGCCTAAGGTACAGCAAGGCAACCGTCGAGTGCAACTCCTGTCGGCGGCTGCCTGTCGCGAGCGATGGGCTGCGTCGATGCAGGCCGACACCGATGCGTCGGCCGCTGCGCACGCAAGCATTCGACGAACGGTGAAAAGCGATCGGCATGCGATGCGCGCGACGTGATGTGGGCGCCGATCGCGGCGCGTGTGCCGACGATCCCGCACGGAAGAAGCGAAGCGGTACGCGCGTTGCGTCGATCACGTGCGCGCGGCGGCGCCGGGCGGTTTCGGCGGGCAGTCACATTCGACAGGGTATGATGGGGGAAGCCGGGCGGGCAAGTGCGTGCCCGGCGCAGTGGTTGATTGGAGACATTCGACGAATTCGCGGCGCTTCGCCTGCTTCTTCTTCTTTTCGCGCTTCGATAAACCGTGAACAATGGGATCACGCGCAACGCTCCGCCGAGAGCGGCGCGGATCGCGCATTTGCCGGCTCGCCAGCGGGCCGGGTTTCAAGATTCAAGAGTGGGGAACCATCATGCATATCGGGTCGATCGTCTGCACTACCCATATCGCGGTGCCGAAGGGCGCGCGCGGCATCGTCCAGCGCATCCTGGGCGACATGGCCATGGTGACCTGGTACGAGGGCGTGCCGGGTGAGTCGAAAGAACTCAACACCGAGCCGTTCTTTCTGGAGGATCTGATCGACACCGGCGAATCCGTCCTGCCGGCCGGCGCGGCGCTTCACTAAGCACACATCGCATCGGACGCTCGTCTTTCGGTCCGGCTGGCGGCACAATGCGGGGCATGACAGACGCCACTTCCGCTCCCGCTTCTCCCGCCAGCCCGCCGTTCGCCGGCCTCACGCCCGAATGCGTGCTCGACGCGCTCGACAGCGTGCTGATGCCGGTCGGCCTGCGCACCGACGGGCGACTGCTCGCCCTCAACAGCTACGAAAACCGCGTCTACCAGGTCGGTATCGAAGACTGCCCGCCGGTCGTCGCGAAGTTCTATCGGCCCGCGCGCTGGTCGGACGACGCGATTCTCGAAGAACATGCGTTCGTCGCCGAACTCGCCGCGCGCGAGATTCCGGCGGTGCCCGCGCGATCGTTCGACGGCCGCACGCTGCACGCGTTCGACGGTTTCCGCTTCTCGATCTTCGAGCGGCGTGGCGGCCGCGCCCCCGATCTCGACCGCAGCGACACGCTCGAATGGCTCGGCCGCTTCATCGGCCGCATTCATGCGGTCGGCGCGACGCAGCCGTATGTCGCACGTCCCGTGCTCGACATCCATACGTTCGGCTACGAGCCGCGCGACTATCTGCTCGCGCACGATTTCATTCCGGATGACGTAAGACCGGCATACGCGACCGCGGTCGCGCTCGCCCTCGAAGGCGTCGAGGCCGCGTTCGAGCGCGCGGGAGAGATTCGTCTGCTGCGCACGCACGGCGACTGTCATCCGAGCAACGTGCTGTGGACCGATGCCGGCCCGCATTTCGTCGACTTCGACGACAGCCGGATGGCGCCGGCCGTCCAGGATCTGTGGCTCCTGCTGCCGGGCGATCGCGAAGGCGCGTCGCGCGCGCTGGCGGACCTGCTTGCCGGCTACGAGGATTTCTGCGAATTCGAGCCGCGCGAGCTGCATCTGGTCGAGGCGCTGCGCACGCTGCGGCTGATCCATTACGCGGCGTGGCTCGCGCGGCGCTGGGACGACCCCGCGTTTCCGGCCGCCTTCCCGTGGTTCAACACGCATCGTTACTGGGAAGCGCGCGTGCTCGAATTGCGCGAGCAGATCGGCGCGATGCAGGAAGGGCCGCTCTGGCCGGTGTGACGGCCGCGTGCGCGGCATCGACGCCGCGCGGCAGGCGCGCAAGGGCCGCGACGCGACGCGCGCGGCCCGGCCGGCTCAGAACTTCAGCATCAGCTTGATCAGCGCGGCGAAGCGCTTGCCGTACGGCGGCGCGAGCAGGTTGCGTGCGTTCAGCCGTGCCTGCGTGAGCACCGGCTTCATCTTCGAGAACGTCACGAAGCCGTCGTAGCCGTGATACGCGCCCATGCCGCTCGCACCGACGCCGCCGAACGGCAAACTGCCGCACGCGATGTGCATCAGCGTTTCGTTGATCGATACGCCGCCCGAGACCGTTTCGCGCATCACGCGGTCGATCGTGCCGCGATCCTCGTCGAACAGGTACAACGCGAGCGGACGCGGGCGCGCATTGACGTACGCGATCGCCTCGTCGATCCGCTCGTACGGCACGAGCGGCAGCAGCGGCCCGAAGATCTCTTCCTGCATCAGCGGCGACGCGGCCGGCGCGTGCGTGACCGCGCACGGCACGAAGCGGCGCGACGCGGGATCGGACTGCGCGTCGGACAGCGGATGCAGCTGCGCGCCGGCCGCCTGCGCGTCGCTCGCGAGTTGCTGCAGGCGTGCGTAGTGACGCGGCGACACGATCGTCGTGTAGTCGCCGTTGGCCGACAGGTCCGGATACAGCTTCGCGAAGCGGGTCCGCGCGCGCTCGATGAACGCGCCTTCCATTCCGCGCGGCAGCAGCACGTAGTCGGGCGCGATGCAGGTCTGGCCGGCGTTCAGCGTCTTGCCGGCGACGATCGCGTCGACGGCCGCGTCGAAGCGCGCATTCGGGCCGACGATCGCCGGCGACTTGCCGCCGAGTTCGAGCGTGACGGGCGTGAGGTGGTCGGCGGCCGCGCGCATCACGTGGCGGCCGACGTGCGTCGAGCCGGTGAACAGCAGATGATCGAACGGCAGCGCGCTGAACGCGGCGCCGACCTCTGCGTCGCCGTTCACGACCGCGACGTGGTCGCGCGCGAAGGTCTTGCCGATGAGCTGCTCGAACAGCGCCGACGTGCGCGGCGTCAGTTCGGACATCTTGACGATCGCACGGTTGCCGGCGGCGAGCGCGCAGATCAGCGGGCCCGCCGCGAGCAGCACCGGGTAGTTCCACGGCACGACGATGCCGACCACGCCGAGCGGCTGCGGAATCACCTTCGCGCGCGCCGGACGCAGCCACTTGTTCATCGGCTTGCGGATCGGCTTCATCCAGCGCTTGCCGTGCTTCAGCGCATCGTCGATCTCTTCCTTCGCCATCCAGATTTCCGACAGCAGCACTTCCTGTTTCGCGCGATGGCCGAAATCGGCGCTGATCGCGTCGGCGAGCGCATCCGCGTGATCGATCAGCATCGTGCGCAGCGCGCGCAGGTGCTGCGCACGCGTGTCCCATGCGGGGTACGGCGCGCGCAGGTACGCCGCGCGCTGGTCGTGCAGCAGCGACGTCAGCGTGTCGACCGACGGCAGTGCTTGAGGGGCCAGTTCGGGCAGGTCGTTCTTCATGTCGTCTCCTCCAGTTGGGCCTGGCTGATCGGCCGGCCGTCACGCCGCACGCGCACGCTCGGCGAGCGCGGCGACGCGGATCGGGTGATGCGTGTCGCACGGCACGGGGCCGGATGCGACGGGTATTCGAAAACCGGTTGCGGCACGCGGCAGGCGTCGTATCCGCGCGACGGTGCCCGCGTCCGAAAATCGTGCCGCACGGCCTGCGCACACGACTCGATACGGTGACGAGCGGGCACGCGATGCCGCCTTGCGATCGTCTGCCGATACGCCGCGGCAGGGCAGTGCGATGCGTATGCGACGGCGGGTCGCCGCGCATCGTGCGTCGGCGCCGACACACCGTCCAAACGGTCGGCGACGACACGCGTCGTTCGATTTCGACCGACCGCGCGCATGACGCCGTGCATCGTCGCGCGGGCCGCCGTTTGAAATGAAATGCGGGCCGCGCGCGTGGCCTGCGGATCACCCGGTCGGCACGCGGCCTGCAGAATCCGGCGCTGCATCGTCGTTCCTCCCGTTTCGCGACGAATCGGCTTCTCGTGGCCGGTGCATCGCGCGAAGCGCATCGGTACATCTTAAATTTAGTTCACGCGGGCGTTTAGAGGAATCGCTCTTGAATCCGCGCGCCGCGCACGCGACGGCCATTCCTACAATGCCCGAACACAAGAGGAGACGCGGTCGCGCGGCGGTGCCGGGCGCCTTCCATGACACGACGGAGACGTGACATGCAATACGACTACATCATCGTCGGCGGCGGTTCGGGCGGATCGAGCCTCGCCGGCCGTCTCGCCGATGCCTGCCCCGATGCGACGATCGCGCTGATCGAGGCCGGCTCGCATACGGAGCGCAACCTGCTCGTCAACATGCCGGTCGGCATCGCGGCGCTGGTGCCGTTCAAGCTCGGCACCAACTACGGCTACGAGACGGTGCCGCAGCCGGGCCTCGGCGGGCGGCGCGGTTACCAGCCGCGCGGGCGCGGGATGGGCGGTTCGAGCGCGATCAACGCGATGATCTACACGCGCGGCCACCCGGGCGACTACGACGAGTGGGCGCGGCTCGGCGCGACGGGCTGGGGCTGGCAGGACGTGCTGCCGTATTTCCGCCGCGCGGAAGGCAACGCACGCGGCGCCGACGCGTGGCACGGCGCGGACGGCCCGCTGTCGGTGTCGGATCTGCGCTTTCGCAATCCGTTCTCCGAACGATTCATCCAGGCCGCGCACGCGGCCGGCTATCCGCTGAACGACGACTTCAACGGCGCGACGCAGGAAGGCGTCGGCTTCTATCAGGTCACGCATCGCGACGGCTCGCGCTGCAGCGTGGCGCGCGCGTACATCTACGGCCGCGACCGGCCGAACCTGCACGTGATCACCGATGCGACGGTGCTGCGCGTCGGGTTCGACGGCAAGCGCGCGGTCGGCGTCGTCGTATCGCGCAACGGGCGGGTCGAGACTTTCGGCGCGCGTGCGGAAGTGATTCTGTCGGCCGGCGCGTTCAATTCGCCGCAACTGCTGATGTGCTCGGGGATCGGCCCGGCAGAGCAATTGCGCCGGCACGGGATCGCGGTCGTGCAGGATGCGCCGGACGTCGGCACGAACCTGATCGACCACATCGACTTCATCATCAACACGCGCGTGAATTCGTCCGAGCTGGTCGGCGTGTGCCTGCGAGGCATCGCGAAAATGACGCCGGCGCTCGCGCGCTATTTCTCGAGCCGCACGGGGATGATGACGAGCAACGTCGCGGAGGCCGGCGGCTTCATCAAGAGCGATCCGTCGCTCGAGCGGCCCGACCTGCAACTGCATTTCTGCACGGCGCTCGTCGACGATCACAACCGCAAGATGCACTGGGGCTTCGGCTATTCGCTGCACGTGTGCGCATTGCGGCCGTTCAGTCGCGGCACGGTGGCGCTCGCGAGCGGCGATGCGCGCGACGCGCCGCTGATCGATCCGCGCTTCTTCAGCGATTCACGCGACCTCGACCTGCTGGTGCGCGGCACGCAGGCGATGCGGCGCATCCTGTCGCAGGCGCCGCTCGCGTCGCAGGGCGGGCGCGAGCTGTACACGCGGCCGGACCAGAGCGAAGCGGAGCTGCGCGCGACGATCGTCGCGCATGCGGACACGATCTATCACCCGGTCGGCACCTGCCGGATGGGCAGCGATGCGCGCGCGGTCGTCGATCCGCAACTGCGCGTGCGCGGCGTCGACGGGCTGCGCGTGGTGGATGCGTCGGTGATGCCGACGCTGATCGGCGGGAACACGAATGCGCCGTCGGTGATGATCGGCGAACGCGCGGCCGACTTCATCGTCGCGGCGCGCCGGGGCAGCGTGCCGCGCGGCGAGGCGGCTGCCGTGGTGCACGGCCGCTAGGCGGCGCGCGCACGGCGGCGGCCATGCTCAGGCAAACGTATCGACGAGGCCGGCGCGGCTCGCGCGCACGGCGACCGGTGCGGATTGCGCGGCGTCGGCCGGTGCATCGACGGCTGACGGTCCGCCGTTCCCGCGTCGCGACGACTGGCCGCCGGCGAAGGTCTGCTGCGGGTTGGGCTGCTGTTGCGAGGCGAGGCCGCCGTCGCTGACGGTCGCGCTGCCGAGCCCGAGCCCGCCCGCTTCCATCGCCTCGCGCAGCTTCGGCAGCGCGGCTTCGACCGCGTCGCGCACCTGGGCGTGCTGCGACACGAACAGCGCGTGCGCGTGATTGTCCGCGACGCGCAGCACGACCTGCAGCGGCCCGAGATCGGGCGGGTTGAGCGTCAGCTCGGCGCTCTGCTGGTGCGCATTCGACAGGAACACCACTTTCTGGCTCAGTGCATCCGTCCAGTCGGCCGTGCCGACGTGCGGCGCGAGCACGTGCGCGTTGGCGGCGGCGATCGCGCCGGCGGCCGGCGACAGTTGCAGGTTCGCCTGCGCGGCGGCGGCGGCCGTTGCGCCGGCCGCGAGCGTCGCGCTGGCGGCCGGGTCCGTCGCGTTGCTGGCCGCCGTGAGCGCGTGCTGGGTGCCGGACTGCGCGTTCGCGTCGGCCTGCAGCGCTTGCGGGGTGACCTGAGCCGGCGTCTGCTGGGTGGCGAGCGCGCCTTTCGCGTCGGCGAGCGTGCGGTCGAACGTCGGCACTTTCGGCGTCAGCGGCGCGGCGGCATTCGAGGCGGTCGCCGTCGCCGTCGTGGCTGCGGCCGCGGGTGTGGCCGCGGCCGTGCCGCTCGCCGGCATCGCGATCGCGCCCGCGCCGCCCGTCAGCTTGGCGAGCGCGGCTTGCAGCGCGTCGCGGCTCGATGCCGGGTCGCTCGGTTGGGCGGCCGCGTCCTGGGTTGCATGGGTGGCGAGCATGGCCGTGGCGTCCGGCTGGCCGGATACGGCCGTCTTTTGCGTCGTGGCGGCAGCGGCAGCGGCGGTCGCTGCGTCAGCGGGCGGCGTTTGGTCCACGCGCGCCTGCAGTTGCGCCTGCACGGCGGCGGCGGCCGCGAGCGCGGCGGCATCGGGGTTGGCGGTGGCGGTCGCGGCCGTATCGTCGGTCGCGTCGTCGTCGTTCGTGCCGGACGCCTTTGCACCGGCTGCCGGCTTCGACGAAACCTGTTTGGCCGGCACGTCCGGTGTACCGGCGTTGGCCGTATCGCCGCGCGTGGCGACGCTTTGCTTCAGCGTCTGCGCGAACGGCACGGCGCTCGCGGCGGCCGACGCATCGTTGGCGGCGGACGCACCCGAGCCGCGGGCGGCCTTGAGTGCGGCGCCGGCGGTGTCGAGCAGCGCACCGAGCAGGGGGAGGGGAGGCATGACGGTTCTCTCGTTCGAATGCGGTGGTCGGTTACGACGAGCGGGCCGCGTCGGCCCGCATGCGCAGGATCTTCGCGGCGTGTTCGTCGGCGTCGCGCTGTTCGCGCCGGGCGTCGCGCTGCGCTTCCTGCGCGACGCCGCGCGCCTGCAGGATTTCATACGAGCCGACGGTACGTTTCTTCTGCTGCCAGTTCGGGCGCGCCTCGTCGATGCGGACTTCGGCCGCGGCGAGCACGGTGCGCTGCTGCGCGATCGCCGCATCGAGCGTGTCGATGAACGCCTGGAAATTGCGCCAGTTGCCGGCCGGCATCCCGCTCTGCGCGGATTGCGCGAAGCGCGCGTGATATTCGTCGCGATAGCGCAGCAGGGCGTCGAGCTGTTCGGCCGCCGCGGTGCGGTCGCGCTGCGCGGTGCCGAGCTGCTTCGCGGCCGAATCGAGGTCTTCCTGCGCGCGGTCGAGCAGCAACTGAAGGGGAAAGCCGTGGGCCATCGGGATCAGCCTCCGTAAGCGTCGAACAGCGCATCGAGCGCGGTGAGGCTCGATGCGAACGGCGCGCATTCGCGAAAGCCCTGCTGCAGGAACGCCTCGATGCGCGGGTAGAGCGCGATCGCGCGGTCGAGCTGGGCGTCGCGGCCGGGTGCGTAGGCGCCCACCGCGATCAGGTCGCGATTGCGCTGGTAGCGCGACAGCATCTGCTTGAACTGCCGCACGTGATCGAGATGCGTTTCGTCGATCAGCGCGGTCATCGCGCGGCTGATCGACGCCTCGATGTCGATCGCGGGATAGTGGCCGGCCTCGGCGAGCGCACGCGACAGCACGATGTGGCCGTCGAGGATCGCGCGCGCCGAATCGGCGATCGGGTCCTGCTGATCGTCGCCTTCGGTCAGCACCGTGTAGAACGCGGTGATCGAGCCGCCGCCTTCGGGCCCGTTGCCGGTGCGCTCGACGAGCGCGGGCAGCTTCGCGAACACCGACGGCGGATAGCCTTTCGTCGCGGGCGGCTCGCCGATCGCCAGCGCGATCTCGCGCTGCGCCATCGCGTAGCGCGTCAGCGAATCCATCAGCAGCAGCACGTGCTTGCCCTGGTCGCGGAAATACTCGGCGAGCGACGTCGCGTACGCGGCGCCCTGCATCCGCAACAGCGGCGACACGTCGGCCGGCGCCGCGACGACGACCGAGCGCGCGAGCCCGTCCTCGCCGAGGATCTGTTCGATGAATTCCTTCACTTCGCGGCCGCGTTCGCCGATCAGGCCGATCACGATCACTTCCGCGCTCGTGTAGCGCGCCATCGTGCCGAGCAGCACCGACTTGCCGACGCCGGAGCCGGCGAACAGGCCCATCCGCTGGCCGCGGCCGACGGTGAGCAGCGCGTTGATCGCGCGCACGCCGACGTCGAGCACGTGGTGGATCGGCTCGCGATCGAGCGGGTTGATCGACGGCGCCGACAGCGGCGCGTCGACTTTCGACGCGAGCGGGCCGAGGCCGTCGAGCGGGCGGCCCGACGCGTCGACGACGCGCCCGAGCATTTCCCAGCCGACCGGCAGCCGCTTCGCGCCCGCGAGCGGATCGGTGACGGGCGCGCTTTCGCGCGGCCACACGCGTGCGCCGGGCAGGACGCCGGCGACGTCGGTGGTCGGCATCAGGAACAGGCGGTCGCCGCCGAAACCGACGACTTCGGCTACCGCGTGCGGCAGCGTGCTGCCGGGCGGCAGTTCGATCGTGCATTCGGCGCCGACCGACAGGCGCAGCCCGATCGCTTCGAGCACGAGGCCGGCCGCGCGCGTGAGGCGTCCGCACGGCCGCAGCGGCAGCGCGTGGTGGCTGCGTGCGGCGAGCCCGTTCAGGTGCGTGCGCCAGTGCGCGAGATGCGGATTGTGCGGCGCGCGCGGGGCGGCGGCCGAGGCCGCTGCATGCGGCGCGGTGTCGTGGGCGGGATCGTGCGCGGCCGCCGGCCCGAACGACGCGAGCGCGAGTTCGCGTTCGAGCGGCGTCATGCCGTCGTGCGCGAGCGCGTCGGGCAAGCGCGTCACCACGTGCTCACCTTGCCGATCGCGGCGGCCACGCGCTGCCAGCGCGTGGGCAGCGTCGCGTCGACCTCGCCGGTCGCGGCATGCGCGCGGCAGCCGCCGCGCTCGATCGACGCGTCGGTGCGCACGTTCCAGCCGAGCGTGTCGAGGTCATCCTGCAGATACGCTTCGACGACGGGCAGGTCGGCCGGATTCACCGCGAGATGCGGCGCGCCGGACAGCGCGGGTTCGGCCGCGAGCACGTCGCGCACGGCGGCGACCAGCGCGGCCGGGTCGTGCTTCACGTGCTGGCGCACGACCTGCTGCGCGATGTCGAGCGCGAGTTGCGCGAGGTCGGACGCGAGATCGTGTTCGACCGCCGATACGGCTTCGCGGAACGACGCGGCGAGCGCCGCGAGCTGCGCGGCCTGTTCGCGGGCGTCGGCCTGGCCGGCCTCGAAACCCTGCTCGCGGCCCTGCTCGAAACCGGCCTGGTAGCCGAGCGCCTGGCCTTCGACGTGGCCGGCCGCATGGCCTTCGGCGTGCGCGGCGTCGCGCACGCGCTGCAGTTCCTCGGCGAGCGCGGCGGCAGCGGCCGCCGCGTCGTCGGGCGG
>NZ_PREY01000022.1:0-115078 GCF_002959955.1 Burkholderia sp. BE12
AATATGAATCACTTCATAAACCTGACTTACTTTAGTGTGAGACTCTTGATACTTTCGCTTTCTGATCCGAGGATCAGCTCGCTTCCATCAAGCGCCCACACTTATCGGCTGTTAATTTTTAAAGAGCATTTCTGCGAGAAACCTGAAGTTTCCCGGCAGCGCTGCGTTTTCAGCAGCAGAGAAGCGAGATTATGAACCGTGTTTCGCAGCTCGTCAACAACTTTCTAACTGCTTCGTTGCGACTGCGGGGCTCTCTTCCTGCGCCGCCAAGGCTCGTTACTACCGAACCTCACCAGCACCGCTTCCCTTCCTTCCGCGCCGCGTTTCCGTTAGCGCGAAAGAGGCGTGATTCTATGCATCCACCGGCAATCGCGCAAGGGGTTTCGCAAAAAATATAAGGCGCCGCACGCTATCGCGTGCGGCGCGCCTTATATAGAAGCAGCCGGAACCGTCAGGAGGCCGCGCGCACCTGGCGCGCGACGATCTCCATATAGTGATCGAGATCCGGCGTGATCTTGCCTTCCTCCTTCGCCGTGTCGTCCCAGCGGCGCAGGCGCAGCGCGTCCTCCGCGAACGGGCGCTGCAGGAACGCAGCCGTCTCCTCCTCACTGAAGATACCGCCCTGCAACGCCAGACTGCGCACCGAATCCGGCGACAGGCTCTCGAAGTAGCCGGCGTCCGTGCGACACAGGCAGCGCTTCGCGTCGACGTGCAGCCGGATCGGCTCCAGCACCGCGTCGTCGAACAACGGCCGCAGGAACGGCAGCACGTAATACTGATGCAGATCGTCGATCCCGCGCGCGCTCGGCGTCTCGCCCTGCCGATTCAGCAAATGGCCGAGGTCGTGCAGGAACGCCGCGGCGACCAGCGCTTCGTCCGCCCCGGACGCCTCCGCCAGCATTCCACTCTGCAATGCATGCTCCAGCTGCGTGACCGGTTCGCCGGCATAGGTCACATGGCCATGCTCGCGATACAACCCGTGGATCTCTTCCACCGTCAGCGCCATTCGTTTACTCCCAAGGCAACGAAAACGTCTTCAGGTTCGTGAAACTCTTCATCGCCTCCTGGACGCCTTCCTTGTAACCGAGCCCCGAATCCTTGATCCCGCCGAACGGCGACAGTTCGATCCGGTATCCCGGTACTTCCCACACGTTCACCGTGCCGACGTTCAGTTCGTTGACGAACCGCACGACGGCCGCCGTGCTGTCCGTACAGACACCCGACGACAGCCCGAACGCCGTCCCGTTGCTGATCCGGATCGCGTCGTCGATCGTGTCGAACGCGATGACGGGCGAGACGGGGCCGAAGGTCTCCTCGCGCACGATCGTCATCGACGGATCGACGTTGTCGAGCACGGTCGGCGCGTACAGCGCGCCGCGCCGCACATTGCCGGTCAGCAGGCGCGCGCCCTGCGCGACCGCCTCGTTCACGCGTGTCTCGAACAGCCGCGCCGCCGCTGCGTCGATCACCGTGCCCATTTCGTTCGCGGAATCGAACGGATCGCCGTATTTCCATGCGCGCGTCTTCTCGACGAGCAGTTCGGTGAACGCAGGCGCGATCGAGCGCTGCACCAGCATCCGCTTGACGGCCGTGCAGCGCTGGCCCGAATTCCGGTACGAGCCGAGCACCGCGAGCGACGCCGCGCGGTCGAGATCGGCATCGGCGAGGACGATCAGCGGATCGTTGCCGCCCAGTTCCAGCACGATGCGCCGGTAACCGGCCCGCGCGGCAATCGCCTTGCCGATCGCGACACCGCCCGTGAACGTGATCAGCGACGCATGCGGATGCGTGACGAGTTCGTCCGCGATCTCGGCCGGGTCGCCGGTCAGCACCTGCAGCATCGGCTCGGGCAATCCTGCTTCGTACAGCAAGTCCGCCAGATAGAACGCCGACAGCGGCACCTTCTCCGACGGCTTCACGATCACGCGGTTGTTGGTCGCGATCGCCGGCGCGATCTTGTGCGCCACCTGGTTCATCGGATGATTGAACGGCGTGATCGCGACGATCACGCCGTCGAGCGGCTGCCGCTGCGAGAACACGCGCCGCGCCTTGCCGTGGGGTGTCAGGTCGCACGAGAAACTCTGCGCGTCGTCGCGCAGCGCCTCGACCGCCGCGAACTTCAGCACGTCGGCGACACGGCCGATCTCGTAGCGCGAATCCTGTTTCGACAGCCCCGATTCGAGCGTGATCAGGTCGGACGCTTGCTCGGTGCGTTCACGCAGCAACGCGGCCGCACGTTCGAGAATCTGCGAACGCTCGTAGCGCGTGAGCGTCGGCCGGTAGGCCATCGCATAATCGAACGCCGCGCGCACGTCGTCGACGCTGGCGAGCGGGGCGGTGCCGACGCGTGTGCCCGTGTACGGATCCGCGACGTCGAGCGTGCGCTCGCGCATCGCACGCGTACCGCACCAGCGCATTGCTTCTGCGCGAAACGCCGGATGATCTTGCCGCGGATGAGCCATCATGTCGCAATCCGGTTCAACACGAAATCGAACACGTCGAAGTTGCGCGGGCGACGGGCGGGATCGTCCCGCTCGATACGGCGATTGAACAGCAGCGGCACTTCCTGCTCGGACATGCCGCCATGCGAACGCAGCGGCACCGTGAGGCCCGACAGGTCGTGTTCGCGTTCGCGCGTGCCAAGCGTCATGTCGCGGCGGCCGATCACGACGAGATCGCCGATCCGGTCGGCCGGCAGTTCGAAGCGCGCGGCAGCTTCCGCGTTGTCGAGCACGAGCTCGACGCCGTCGAGGCCACCGATGCGCCACATCGCCTCGGCCCGGTCGACACCCGGCGCCAGGTAGATCGTCGCAAACGAACCGAGCGCACCGTGGTGCACGACGTACGGATCGGTAATCGGCAGGATCACGCGCGCAGCCTGCGCGCCGTACCAGGCGTCGAAGGCATCCTGCAGATAGATCACGTTCGGCCGGCCCGTCGCCGGATCGTGCTTCGCGTTCATCCCGTGGTCGGCCGTGAGGCCGATCGCCCAGCCGAGCGCGTCGAGCTGCGCGAGGTAGCCGTCCATCATCGCGTAAAACGCATTCGCGCCGGGACTGCCCGGCTCGCACTTGTGCTGCACGTAGTCGGTGGTCGACAGGTACATCAGGTCGACCTGCCGCGTCTGCGCGAGCCGTACGCCGGCCGCGAACACGAATTCGGACAACGCCGCGCTGTACACATCCGGCGACGGCAGGCCGACCCAGTCGAGCACGTCGACGATGCCGTTTTCCGCGAGATTGGCCTGTGCGGCCTTCTCGGCCGAAAAGCAGATACCGTTCAGCCGCCAGCCGAGCAGCCTGCGCAGCTTGTCCTTCGCGGTCACGACGGCCACCCGCGCGCCGGCGTCGGACGCCGCCGCGAGCAGCGTGCCGGCACGCAGATAGGCCGGGTCGTTCATCATGACTTCGGCACCGCGCCCGCCGTCGGCGGCGGGATCCCAGAAATAGTTGCCGCAGATGCCGTGGACCGACGGCGGCACGCCGCAGACGATCGACAGGTTGTTCGGGTTGGTGAAGGTCGGCACGACGCAATCGGCCCGCCAGGCCGTGCCTTCCGCGATCATCCGGCCGATGAACGGCGCGACGCCCGCTTCCACCGCGCGTTCGAGATAGTCGTACTCGCAGCCGTCGACACAGATGACGACGGTCGGCTCGACCGGCAGCCGGAAGTGCCGGCCATTGACGTCGATCGACCGTCCGGCGAGACCGGTCGACGCGCCGGCGGGCGACGCATCACCGGGATGGCGCAACGCGAACGCGGCGTTCATGATGCCGCCCGCTTGCCGCGCGGCACGCGCGCGGCGATCAGCAGCAGCGCCGCGAGCGACGCGCCGAGCATCAGCAGCGACAGCGCCGACGCCGGCAGGTAATAGCCGCGCTCCACCTGGCCGATCACGACGATCGGCACGGTGGCGAAGCCGGGCGGATAAACCGTGAGCGTCGCGCCGAGCTCGCCGAGCGACAGCGCAAAGCCGAGCGCGAGGCTCGCGCGCAGCGCCGGCACGAGTTGCGGCAGCAGCACGCGGCGCAGCACCATCGCGGGCGGCGCACCGAGGCTCGCGGCGGCTTCGCGCAGCACGGTCAGCTCCGGACGCAGCGCGGCGGCCGCGCAGCGATAGCAGAACGGCAAGATCAGCGCCAGTTGCACCAGCACGACGATCGCCGCCGAGCTCGACAGGTCAAGCGGCTTCTGGTGATACGCGATCAGCACCGCGAGCCCGAGCACGACGCTCGGTACGCCGTTCGGCACCATCACGAGCGCGTCGACGACCGCGCCGAGGCCGCGCCGGTCGCGCCCTTCGAGCGCGAGCGCCAGCCACAGCCCGAGGATCGTGCCGAGCGCTGATACGCCGAAGCCGATTTCGAGGCTCGTCAGCAGCGCGTCGTATTCCTGCGAGCCGAGCCGCTCGAACCAGCGCAGGCTGTAGCCGGCCGGCAGGATCGTGCCCGACCACTGCGTCGACACGCTCGACAGCGCGACGACGATCACCGGCAGCACGAACAGCCAGAAGCACGCGAATGCGGCCAGCGCGAGCGCGGCGCGCGACGCATGCTTGAGCAGCGCGTCGGTCCAGCCGATCTGGTGGCGCGGCACGGCCTGCCCGATACGGAATTCAGCGGACATCGTTTCCTCCCGTCGCATGCCGGTTCACCCGGCGATAAACCGCATACAGCGCCAGCGACAGCGACAACATCACGACCGCGCCGGCCGACGCGGTCGGCAGGTCGAGATCGACGGTCGCGCTGCTGTAGATCGCGACCGGCAGCGTCACGAGCCGCGCACTGCCGAGCACGAGCAGGATCCCGAACTCGTTCAGCGTCAGCAGGAAACACAGCACGGTGCCGGCGGCGATGCCCGGCCACGCGATCGGCAGCACGACGCGGCGCGCGAGCATCCAGCCGGGCGCGCCGAGGCTGCGTGCGGCTTCGATCAGCCGCAGGTCGAGCGTCGCGAACGACGCGAGCGTCGGCCGCACGACGAACGGCGTGTAGAACACGGTCTGAGCAAGGATCACGCCGCCGATGCCGAACAGGAAATCGAGCGGCGGATTCTCGAGATGGAACAGGTGCTGCAGCGCGATGCTGATCGAGCCTTGCGAGCCGTACAGGAAGATCAGCGTGAACGCGACGAGGAACGACGGAAACGCGACGTACAGCTCCAGAAAGCGCGTGACGAGCGACGCGCCCGGGAACGGCCTGAAGAACAGCAGGGCCGCCAGCAGCACGCCGAGCACCGACGCGGTGCCGGCGCTCGCGAACAGGACGCCGAGCGTCGTCAGCAGCACGTTGCGCGTGTCGGGATTGCCGAAGAAGGTCCGGTACGCGGCGAAACTCAACCCGTGATCGCCCGAGACGCTCAGCAGCACGAGCCGCACCAGCGGATAGACGACGAGCGGGCCGAGCACGACGATCGCGAGCGCGGCCAGGTGCAGGTCGCCCATGCGCCTGCGGCGCCGCGCGGCGGCGGCATGCGCGGCGGCCGACGCGAGCACGTGCGGCGGCAGGCCGGCTTCAGGGCTCGATAAGAACGACATCGTCTGCCTCGCAATGCAGGGACACGCGCGCGCCGCGCTCGGGGGCCGCGCCGCGGCCGCGTTGCATCGTCACGCGCACGGGTTCGTCGGGCGCCGCGTCGATCACGACCGCGATCGACAGGTCCGCGCCCTGCCATTCGACGGATGACACCGTGCCGTGCAGGCCGCCCGCCGCGGGCGGCATCACGGTCAGCCGCTCGGGGCGCACGCAGGCGACCTTGCCGCGCACCTCGTGGCGCGGATCGCCGAGCGGGAAGATCACGTGCGGCGGCAGCAGGTTCGCCGGGCCGAGATAACGCGCGACGTAACCGTCGCACGGCGCGTCGTACAACTGCTGGGGCGTACCGAGCTGCGCGATGTGGCCGTCGCGCATCAGCAGCGCGCGGTCGGACAGCACGAGCGCGTCGTCGCGGTCGTGCGTCACGCAGACGACGGTCAGGTTCGGCAGGCGCTCGTGCAGCGCCTTCAGTTCGCTGCGCACCGACGCGCGCAGGTTGGCGTCGAGCGCCGACAGCGGCTCGTCGAGCAGCAGCACGTCGGGCTCGATCACGAGGGCACGGGCCAGCGCGACGCGCTGCTGCATCCCGCCCGACAGTTGCGCGGGCAGATGATGGCCGGCATCGCCGAGCTGCACGAGCTTGAGCGCATCGGCGACGCGTCGCGTCACTTCCGACGACGCCATGCCGCGTGCGCGCAGCCCGAATGCGACGTTCTCGAACACCGACAGGTGCGGGAACAGCGCGTAATTCTGGAACAGCAGACCGAGGTTGCGCTTGTGCGGCGGCGCATAGGTCAGGTCACGCCCGGCAACGGTCAGCGTGCCGGTCAGGCCGTCGGCCTTCACGAACCCGGCGATGAAGCGCAGCAGCGTGGTCTTGCCGCAGCCGCTCTTGCCGAGCACGGTCAGAAATTCACCGGCGCCGATCGACAGCGACAGATCGTCGAGCACCGTGCGTGCGCCGTAGCGCACGCTCAGGTGTTCGATCTGCACGCCGCCCGGCGCGCCGGACCGCAGCGTCGCGTGCGGTTCGGCGGCGCCGAATGCGCCGGGATGGGTCAGGGTGGTTTCCACCGGGTTCATCCTCTTGCTCGCTGATACAGGCGGCGTGCGCCGCTCACTTCGGCTTGACGACGTCGAGCTGCTTGCCCGAGCTGCCGATCACGTCCTTCTTCCAGCGCTCGATCCACACCGGCTTCTTCGCCATCACCTGGGTCCAGTCGACCGGAATCAGCTTCACGCCCGCGATCGCCTTCTTGACCGCTTCGCCGTTCTTGCCGGACAGCGGCACGTCGGTGCGGCCCGGAATGCCGTACATATCCGGCACCTTCGACTGCACTTCCGTCGACATCAGGTAGTCGATCAGCTTCCTGCCGGCGTCCTGATTCGGGCCGCTCTTGATCAGGCCGATGCCGTACGGGAGCTGGAACGTGGTCGGCTGGTCGCCGTCCTTCGCGGACAGGAAGATCGGCTTGACGGACAGCGCGCCGTGTTCGGCGTCGTCGAGATCCATCTGCAGGTCGCCGTTCGCGACGCTGATCTCGTTACGCGAGAGCAGCACGTTCAGGTAGCCCGTGCCCTTCGTGTGGAACTTCACGCTCTGCGACAGCTTCGCGAGGTAGTCGAACGCCTTGTCCTCGCCCATCAGCGACGTCGTCAGGATCAGCACGGCCATCCCGTCGCCGGCCGTGGCCGGGTTCGAGTACGCGACCTTGCCGGCGTAGGCCGGCGCGAGCAGGTCGGCGAACGTCTTCGGCTGGTTCTTCACGACGTCCGGGTTGATCGCGAACGAGAAGTAGTTGTTCACGAACGTCGCCCACGTGCCGTCCTCGGCCTTCGCGATGGCCGGCACGTTCTTGTAGTTCACGCTCTGGTACGGCTGCAGCAGGCCCATCTGGCCGGCTTGCTGGATGAACGGCGGCAGCGTGACGATCACGTCGGCCTTCGGGGAATTCTTCTCGATGTTCGCGCGGTTCACCACCTCGCCGCTGCCCGCCGTCACGATGTTGACCTTCACGCCTTCCTTCTTCTCGAAGGCCGGCAGCACATCGCGATAGAGGTTCTCGAGGCCGTCCGCCGTGTACAGCACGACCGCGTTTGCCGCATGCGCCGGCATCGCGGCGCCTTGCAGCAGACCGGCGGCGCAGGCGGCCAGCGCGAGCTTGCGGAACGCGCCGGCGGCGGCGCGCGAGGGTTTCTGCAGTGTCATCTCACTTCTCCGTAGGCGGAACACCAAACGGCCGGGGCACGATCCGGCTCTCCTGTTATCTCCGGGCAGACCGCCTGGCGGCCCGCCTCGCTACCGCGCTCAGGCTGGGTGTCGCGCGGCAACCGAAGGATCACAGCGTTCGATGACAAAGCCGTGACGAATGCCACAATTTCCAAAAAATGACACATTTTGCCACTATCATGCAAGTCATTCAGAAATGCCGATCGGCGTTTCGTTCGCCCTTTGCCGGAGAAAAAAGCCATGCCCGACCCCATCCTGCTCACGCCCGGCCCGCTCACCACGTCCGCCACAACACGCCACGCAATGCAACATGATTGGGGGTCGTGGGACGCCGCTTTCAATCAGCTGACGGCCAGCGTCTGCGCCGATCTCGTCGCCATCGCGGGCGGCGACGACGCGTACGTGTGCGTGCCGATGCAGGGCAGCGGCACGTTCTCGGTCGAAGCCGCGCTCGGCACGCTGGTGCCGCGCGACGGCGTCGTGCTGGTCCCCGACAACGGCGCGTATTGCGCGCGCATCCTGAAGATTCTCGGCCGGCTCGGCATCGACGCGATCGCGTTGCCGTTCGGCGAAGACGCGGCCGTCGACGCGGCGGCCGTCGAAGCCGCATTCGCACGCGAGCCGCGCATCACGCACGTCGCGCTCGTGCACCTGGAAACGAGCGCCGGAATCCTGAATCCGCTCGATGCGATCGCGGCCGCGTGCCGGCGGCACGGCAAGCGGCTGATCGTCGACGCGATGAGTTCGTTCGGCGCGCTGCCGATCGCGCTGGCGGACAGCGGCATCGACGCGCTGATCTCGGCCAGCGGCAAATGCCTCGAAGGCGTGCCGGGAATGGGGTTCGCGATCGTGCGGCGCGACGCGCTCGACGCGAGCGAAGGCAACTCGCCGTCGCTCGCGCTCGATCTCCACGATCAGTACGCGTATCTGCGCAAGACGGGGCAATGGCGCTTCACGCCGCCGACGCACGTGATTGCCGCGCTGCGCGCCGCGCTCGACCAGTACCTCGCCGAAGGCGGCCAGCCGATGCGCGGCGCACGCTATGCGGACAACTGCCGGACGCTGATCGAATCGATGCGCGCGCTCGGCTTCGTGCCGTTCCTCGACGCCGGCGTGCAGGCGCCGGTGATCGTCACGTTCCACGCGCCCGACCATCCGGCCTACGATTTCCGCCGCTTCTACGACGCGGTGCGCGACGCGGGCTTCATCCTGTATCCGGGCAAGCTCACGCGTCTCGAAACGTTCCGCGTCGGCTGCATCGGCGCGATCGACGCGACCGATATCCGGCGTGCGGTCGCCGCCATCGCGGCCGCGGTCGAATCGCTCGGCATCGCGATGCAGCACGCATGAAGTTGCGTACGTGCCGGCTGCCCGCCGGCACGCCCAAATAAAAAACCCGACGGCCGATCGGCCGCCGGGCGAATGCACCGAGTGTGCGGGGAGCCGGTATTTACAACTCGATCCGCTTGATGTCGCCGACGACGAAGATGTACGACAGCGCGCCGATCAGCGCGATCACGCCGATGAATACGAGCGCACCGACGAACGAGCCGGTCGACGCGACGATGAAGCCGACGACGAGCGGCGTGATGATGCCGGCGAGGTTCGCCGCGAAGTTGAAGATGCCGCCCGTCACGCCGAGCAGGCCGTCCGGCGCGATGTCCGACACGAGCGTCCAGCCGAGTGCGGCCATCCCCTGCGCGAAGAACGCGACCGACATGATCGCGATCACGGCTTCGTTGCTCTGCACGTAGTTCGCGAGAATGATCGTCGACGCGAGCAGCAGGCCCGCGATGATCGGCAGCTTGCGCGCGAGGTTCGCGGACTTGCCGCGGCGCAGCAGCCAGTCGGAGAAGATTCCGCCGAACATCACGCCGATCGACGCGGCGATGAACGGCATCACCGCGAAGAAGCCGATCTTCAGCCAGCCCATGTGGCGCTCGGTTGCCAGATAGGTCGGGAACCAGGTCAGGAAGAACACGAGCGTCGAGTTGCCGGCGAACTGGCCAAGGCAGATGCCCGCGAGCTGGCGCTTCTTCAGCAGTTTGCCGGCCATCGCCCAGCTGAACTTCGGCTGCGCGGCCTTGCCGCTCTTGTCGTCGGTCTTGCGCACGCCGTGCACGAGGCCGCCGCCCGCCTCGATATAGGCCAGTTCCGCCGCGTTCGCGCCCGGATGGTTGCGCGGCTCGTGGTAGAGCTTCCACCAGACGAGGCCGAACACGATGCCGACCGCGCCCACGACCCAGAACAGCGAGCGCCAGCCGAAAGCGCCCATCAGCGCGAACAGCACGGGGCTGAAGAACGCGAGGCCGATGTATTCGCCGACGGTATAGGTGCCCGTCGCCATCGCGCGTTCGTTCTGCGGGAACCACGTCGCGACGACGCGGCTGTTGGTCGGGAAGCACGGCGCCTCGGTGATGCCGAGGCCGAGGCGGCACGCGAGCAGCGTCGCGACGCCCGGCACGAAGCCTTGCAGGAGCGTGCACAGCGACCACAGCGTCATCGACCAGTAGTAGGTGATCTTGCTGCCGAAGCGGTCGAGGAACAGGCCGCCTGGAACCTGCATCGCCACGTACGTCCACGAAAACGCGGAGAACATGATGCCCATCACGGCCGCGTTGATGCCGAGCTCCTTGGTGAGCTGCGGCGCAGCCACGCCCAGCACGGTGCGGTCGAGATAGTTGATCATCGTGCCGATCGCGAGCAGCGCGAGGATCTTGTAGCGCGCCGACGTGCGCCGGACCGTGCCGGCCGCCTGCGCCGGCGCGGCGCTCGTCTGGGTAGTGTGCTGCATGGTCGTCTCCTTGGTCTCTTTCTGTATCTGTAAGGGGTCAGCGCGCGACGAGCGACTGAAAATGCTCGAACATCCGCTCGGCGTCGGGCGTGCGCCCGGTGAAGATCTCGAACGCGTCGACGGCCTGGTACACGGCCATCCCCCCGCCCGGCAGCGTCGCGCAGCCGGCCGCGCGTGCGGCGTGGATCAGCTCGGTTTCGAGCGGGAAATACACGATGTCGGCCACCCACATGCCCGCGTGGAGCAGTTCGGCCGGCAGCGGCAGGCCCGGATGCTTGACCATGCCGGTCGGCGTTGCGTGGATCAGGCCGGTCGCGGCGCGCATCGCGGCCGCGAGATCGCTACCCGGCGCGACCCGGGCCGCGGGGAAGCGCTGCTGCAATTCGGCCGCCAGCGCGGTGGCCCGCGTGCCGTCGACGTCGAAAATCGTCAGTGCGGCCGCGCCCATCTGCAGCGCCGCGTGCGCGACAGCCGCGCCCGCGCCGCCTGCGCCGAGCTGGACGACGCGTTCGAGCGACGCGCCGGGCAGCCCGCGGCGGAACGATTTCGCGAAGCCCGACCAGTCGGTGTTGTGGCCGATCCGCTTGCCGTCCTTGAACAGCACGGTGTTCACCGCGCCGAGCGCACGCGCGTCGTCCGACAGCGCGTCGAGGTGCTCGATCACGCGCTGCTTGCACGGGTGCGTGATGTTCAGCCCGTTGTAGCCCATCCGCTGCGCGGCCTCGAGCAGTTGCGGCAGCGCGTCGACGCTCAGGCCGAGCGCATCGAGATCGATGCGCCGGTACACGTAGCCAAAGCCCTGGCGGAATCCCTCTTCCTCGTGCATCGCGGGCGACAGCGAACCGCCGATGCCCTGGCCGATCAGGCCGATCAGAAACGACGGGCGGCTCATCGGGCGGCCCCCTGCGCGAACAGCGTCGCCAGGCGCTGCAGCGCGAACACGTAGCCTTCGGTGCCGCAGCCGCAGATCACGGCTTCGGCGATCGCCGACACGTACGAATGGTGGCGAAACGCCTCGCGGCGATGGACGTTCGAGATATGCACTTCGATCACCGGCTTCGCGATCGCGGAAAGCGCGTCGGCCAGCGCCACCGACGTGTGCGTATAGGCGGCCGGGTTGATCACGATGCCGTGCGTGTCGTGACGCGCGGCATGCAGCCAGTCGATCAGTTGATGCTCGGCGTTCGACTGGCGGAACTCGATTTCCAGCCCGAGCCCTTCCGCCGCCGTGCGGCAACGCTGCTCGAGATCGGCGAGCGTTTCCGCGCCGTAGATGTGGGGCTCGCGCGTGCCCAACAGATTCAGGTTCGGGCCGTTCAGCACCAGCACCTTGTGCTTGCTCATGTGATTTTGCTCCAGAAACGGGGGCGAATCGTTGGCCGACTCCGTCCCCTGACGTCAAGATTTGGCGCTAGTGTGCACTTGCGCCAGCGCAATGTCTTTTCGGGTTTTCGCTAATTTGTACCATCTAGTTAGTTTGTACAATACGCATCACTAGCCCAGTAAATTCGGGATATGGCGCCCGCGCCGAACTCAACGACTGGTTCATTCAGGGTCGGTTCGACCGGCGTCATGCCCCGCTCATCCGCAGGAATCGCCCATGCAGCGCTCGATCGCCACCGTGTCCCTGTCCGGCACGCTCGCCGAGAAGCTCGCCGCCATCCAGGCCGCGGGCTTCGACGGCGTCGAAATCTTCGAAAACGACCTCGTCTACTTCGACGGATCGCCGGCCGACGTCCGGCGCATGGCCGCCGATCTCGGCCTCGACATCGTGCTGTTCCAGCCGTTTCGCGACTTCGAGGGCGTGAGCCCGGCCCAGCTCGCGCGCAATCTCGACCGGATCAAGCGCAAGTTCGACGTGATGCATGCGCTCGGTACCGACCGCATCCTCGTCTGCAGCAATGTGTCGGCCGATACGATCGCCGACGACGGGCTGCTTGTCGATCAGCTCGGCGCGCTCGCCGAGGCCGCGCGGCAGGCCGGCGTGATAGCCGCGTACGAAGCGCTCGCATGGGGCCGCGTCGTGAAGCGGTACGGCCACGCGTGGCAGCTCGTGAATGCGGTGAACAGCCCGCATCTCGGCCTTGCGCTCGACAGCTTCCACACGCTGTCGCTCGACGATTCGCCGGACGCGATCGCCGACATCCCCGGCGACCGGATCGCCTTCGTGCAGATCGCCGACGCGCCGAAGCTCGTGATGGACGTGCTCGAATGGAGCCGCCACTACCGTTCGTTCCCGGGCCAGGGCGACTTCGACCTGGCCCGCTTCACCGCGCGCGTGATCGAGTCGGGCTATACGGGGCCGCTGTCGCTCGAGATCTTCAACGACGGCTTCCGCGCGGCGCCGACCGCGCTCACGGCCGCGGACGGCCATCGCTCGCTGCTCTATCTGGAAGACCTGACGCGCGCGCGGCTCGCCCAGGACGGTCGCGCGCCGGCCGCAGGCCAGCCGCTGTTCGCACCGCCGGCGCCGCCCGCGCACGTCGGATTCCAGTTCATCGAATTCGCGGTCGACGCGCAGGCCGCGGCGACCGTCGGCGAATGGCTCGGCCGGATGCGCTTCCGGCTCGCCGGCCGGCATCGCTCGAAGGACGTGACGCTGTTCCAGCACGGGGCCGCATCGATCGTGCTGAACGCCGAGCGCGACTCGTTCGCCGATGCGTTCTTCCAGCAGCACGGGCTGTCGCTGTGCGCGTCCGCGTTCCGCGTCGACGACGCCAAGGTGGCGTTCGAACGCGCGGCCGGCTTCGGCTACGCGCCGTTCTCGGGCCGGGTCGGGCCGAACGAGCGGGTGCTGCCGAGCGTGAAGGCCCCGGACGGCAGCCTCGAATATTTCGTCGACGAAGCGCCGGATGCGCCGACGCTGTATGAATCTGACTTCGTGCTGACCGACATCGACGGCCCGAGCGAAGTCGGCCCGCTGACGGGCATCGATCACGTGTGCCTCGCGCTGCCGGCCGACGCGCTCGACACGTGGATCCTGTTCTTCAAGACGGCGTTCGGCTTCGAGGCCGAGCGCAGCTGGCTCGTGCCCGACCCGTACGGGCTGATGCGCAGCCGCGCGGTGCGCAGCGCCGACGGCTCGGTGCGGATCGCGCTGAACGCGTCGGTCGACCGTCACACGGCCGTCGCCGAATCGCTCGACCGCTACCACGGCACCGGGCTGAACCACGTCGCGTTCCGCACGGACGACATCGTGAAGACGGTCGCCGCGTTCGCGGCCGACGGCGTACCGTTCCTGCGCATTCCGGCCAACTACTACGACGATCTCGCCGCGCGTTACGCGCTGCCGGACGAACTGATCGACACGCTGAGCGCACACCACCTGCTCTACGACCGGGACGAGCACGGCGGCGAATTCCTGCATGCCTATACGGAGCTGGTCGACAACCGCTTCTCGCTCGAGATCGTCGAGCGACGCGGCGGGTACGACGGCTACGGCGCGGCGAATGCGGCCGTGCGGCTCGCCGCGCAGGCGCAGCGCAGGAAATAAGGAAAAGGACGCGAACCGGAGTGGGGGGCCGGATCGCGCCCACCCATCGATCGGACGGGGCCGCTTGCCTGCCGCATCGTGGTGAATCTCGCGGCCAAGGGCCGGCCCGCATGGCTGCCCGCGGTCGTGCCGGGAGCCGCGCGTCGTCTGACGTTACATCCCGTAACTTGCACCGCAGTGCAGCATTGCGTCGCCCACCACGGTTTTAAGAATCGCTTAAGTCTTAGACGGCACCATCCGCAACCAGTACCCGATGGTTATCTTGAAAAGGAGGAAAGCGATGAGCGCCGTAGAAGCACCCGCGGGCCGCCCGGCCGCGCCCCCTGCAAAGAAGACGATGCTGCGCCGCCTGCTCAGTCATCATGAAATCGCGACGTTGCTCGTGCTGCTGCATGCACCGATCGGCGCGAACGCCAAACCGGAATTGCCCGCGCTGCAGGAAGCCGGCCTCGTCGAAATGGTCAAGCTGGACCCTGATACGACCCCGAGCTTCCGGCTGACCGAAGACGGCACGGCCGTCCTGAAAGGGCTCGGCTACCGTTGAGCCGCCGCTTTCACCCGCTTCACCCGCTTTCACCCGTTCCCGTTTCCCCGCCCGACCCCGATCCCTGCCACGCGCCGGCCACGCCGGCGAGTGGCGTCACCCTGCCCGCTCCTGCAGCATCAACCGGTATTCCGTCGGCGTCACGCCGACCGTCGCCTTGAACTGGCGCGTGAACGCGCTGTGATCCGTGTAGCCGCATAGCGCCGCGACGTCGGTCACCTTGTCGTGGGTGACGAGCAGCGCGGTGGCCGCGTCGAGCCGCGTCTTCAGCAGCACCTGGCGCGGCGTCAGGTGGAACACCTTGTGGAAGTAGCGTTCGAGCTGCGCAACCGACATCCCGGCCATCTGCGCGAGATGCTTCAGGTTCAGCGGCTGCACGTAGTGATCCTGGATGTGCTGGACCACGTCGGCGAGCCGGCTGTACGCCGGGTGCGATCCCTCGTGCGCCTTCAGGTCGCGCGAGATGCCCGCGAGGCCGATCACCCGGCCCGCGGCGTCGCGCAGCGGCTCCTTGCAGGTCAGGCACCAGCCCGGCTGGCGGCCCGGATACAGGTGCAGCTCGAGCTGGTCCATCAGCTGCTGGCCGGCGTTGATCGTCGCCATGTCCTGCTCGAAGTAACTACGGCCGAAGCGGCGCGGAAACACCTCGTCGGCCGTCTTGCCGAGCAGGTCGCGCTTGTCCTTGTAGCCGCAGCGCATCGCCAGCGTGCGATTGACGATCGCGTAGCGGCCGCTCGCATCCTTCACGAAGAACGCGACATCCGGCAGCGCATCGAACACCGGTTCGAGCAGGCGGAAATGCGCGAGCATCGCACCGAGATCGGCGTTGTCGGGCTGGTAGCGCAACGTGTCGGGCAGGCTCATGGGCGGTACGGCAAGCAAGGTCGTCATCCCGGCAACCGCGAAGCGAGTGGCAGATGGCGTCGATTATAGGAGCGCCCCTTCGATCGCGTCGCGCCGAACGCGGGGCAGGCAAGACGGAGGCCGGTCGCATCGTGTGTCCCGGCCAGGTTCATCGGTCAGCGGAACAGGTTGCGTACGCAACCACTACGCGGCACGTGCGCGGCCGGCAGCCGTTCCGCTGGCGCCGCTGCGGCCGCGGCGCATCGACACGCCGGTGCCCCGCACCCCGCACCCGAATCCATCATCCTAAAAATGCCGACGACCCGCGTCTTGGCGGGTTTGCGCATTCGTCATGACGATTTCAGCATATATCAGGGTTATCGACGATATGCCGATATCGTCGCCGGCCACGCATCGAACGCGCAAGACGCACGCATTTTCGCTACCTAGACTTCGCTTCACGGTCACGAGACGACATCCCGTCGCTGCCGCAATCGGCATGCACGGCTCGCCGCATCCACCATCGCGCACGCCGATTCCGGCACAGCGCGCGCAGCACGCGGCAAGCACGCATGGCCTGCCCATCGGCCTGCGGACCGATACGTCTCGCCCGGTTTACCGGCGCCGGCCCGCATGCCGGCGGCGGCCCAACCACGCCATCAAGGGGAAGTGAAAGTGAAGCTGAAGGTATCGCACGTCGCGCTGGCCGCCGCCTGCGCACTGTCGGGCGCGCACGCCGTCGCCGCCGACATCGTCAAGATCGGTTTCGCCGCACCGCTGACCGGCCCGCAGTCGAATTACGGCACGGACATGCAGAAGGGCGTGCAGCTCGCGATCGCCGATTTCAACGCGACGCATCCGACGATCGGCGGCAAGCCCGTCACGTTCCAGCTCGACTCGCAGGACGACCAGGCCGACCCGCGTACCGGCACGACCGTCGCGCAGCGGTTGATCGACGACAACGTCCGCGGGATCATCGGCCACTTCAACTCGGGCACCAGCATTCCCGCGTCCGACCTGTACGATCGCGCGGGGCTGCCGCAGATCTCGATGGCGACGTCGCCGCAATACACGGCGCGCGGCTACAAGACGACCTACCGGCTGCTGACGAGCGACGCGCAGGCCGGCCGCATCGTCGGCACGTACGCGGTGAAGACGCTGCACTTCAAGCGCATCGCGATCATCGACGATCGCACGGCCTACGGCCAGGGCATCGCCGACGAATTCGCGAAGGCCGTGGAAGCGGCCGGCGGCACGATCGTCAAGCGCGACTTCACGAACGACAAGGCGCTCGATTTCTCGGCGATCCTGACCAACCTGAAGGGCGTGAATCCGGATGCGGTCTTCTACGGCGGCGGCGACGCGCAATCGTCGCCGATGATCCGCAAGATGCGCCAGCTCGGAATGAAGTCGGCGTTCGTGACGGGCGAGATGTCGCGCTCGCCGACGTTCCTGAAGGTCGGCGGCGACGCGGCCGAAGGCGCGATCGTCTACATGGGCGGGCTGCCGAAGGAAAAGATGCCGGGCTTCTCCGGCTACGCGGCCCGCTACAAGGCGCGCTTCAACGAAGACGTGATCACGTACTCGCCGTACTCGTACGACGGCACGATCGCGCTGCTCACCGCGATGAAGGACGCGAATTCGACCGATCCGAAGGTGTACACGCCGTACCTCGGCAAGGTGTCGATCAAGGGCGTGTCGGCCCCGAGCATCGCGTACGACCCGAAGGGCGACCTGAAGGATGCGCCGGTGACGATCTACAAGGTCGAGCGCGGCGCGTTCAAGCCGGTCGATACGATCGCCGGCAACTGATTACGCGGGCCCTGCCCCGCGCGGCGCGCCAGCGGCTCACCGGCCGCGCGCGCCGCGTGCGCTTCGGCTGCATGGTCCGAAGCCGCGCTCGGCGCGCGCCCGCGCGCAGGCATTTCGCGCTCCTGTAGAATCCCCCCACCCGCTTTGACGCTTCGTCTCCGCCGTGCCCCATCCCGGTGCGGCGGCGCGTGTTGCGTGCCTCACCCGGCACGCGGCACGCTTCGACGACGCAAGCCGCGCCTTGTCAGTCCATGCCGATAGCGGGCCCTGGAGACGCAGCACCGACAACAACATTCGAAAACCGATCGTCCTGACCATGCAAGCTTCCGAATTGAGCGGCGTGCCTCGCGCCGCCGAACGCGCGCTCACGCGCAGCGACTACAAGACCCTTGGCCTTGCCGCACTCGGCGGCGCCCTCGAGTTCTACGACTTCATCATCTTCGTGTTCTTCGCGCCGGCGATAGGACAACTCTTCTTCCCGCACGACATTCCCGACTGGCTGCGCCAGTTGCAGACGTTCGGCATCTTCGCGGCCGGCTATCTCGCGCGCCCGCTCGGCGGCGTGATCATGGCGCACTTCGGCGACCTGTTCGGCCGCAAGCGGATGTTCACGCTGAGCGTGCTGATGATGTCGGTGCCGACGCTGCTGATGGGCATGCTGCCCACCTACGACACGATCGGTATCCTCGCGCCGGTGTTGCTGCTGCTGTTCCGCGTGCTGCAGGGCGCGGCGGTCGGCGGCGAGGTGCCGGGCGCGTGGGTGTTCGTGTCCGAGCACGTGCCGTCGCGCCATATCGGCTACGCATGCGGCACGCTGACCGCGGGCCTGACGGCCGGCATCCTGCTCGGCTCGCTCGTCGCGGCCGGCATCAACAGCCGCTACTCGACGGCCGAAGTCGGCGCGTTCGCGTGGCGCATCCCCTTCCTGCTCGGCGGCGTGTTCGGGCTGTTCTCCGTGTACCTGCGCCGCTGGCTGCATGAAACGCCGGTGTTCGCCGAGATGAAGGCGAAGAAGGCGCTCGCGGCCGAGATTCCGCTGAAGGCGGTGTTGCGCGACCACGGCCGCGCGGTGATCGTGTCGATGCTGCTCACGTGGATGCTGTCGGCCGCGATCGTCGTCGTGATCCTGATGACGCCCGCGCTGCTGCAGAAGCAGTTCCACCTGACGCCGGCGACGACGCTGTTCGCGAACAGCGTCGCGACGCTGTGCCTGACGGCCGGCTGCATCACCGCGGGTTCGCTCGCGGGCTGGATCGGCGCGAAGCGCGTGCTCGGCATCGGCGGCATCGGGCTGGCCGCGTGCTACTACCTGCTGTTCGTGCAGGTCGCGGCCGATGCGTCGACGCTGCCGCTCTACTACGGGATCGCGGGCTTCATGGTCGGCACGATCGGCGCGGTGCCGTTCGTGATGGTCAAGAGCTTCCCGGCCGTCGTGCGCTTCTCGGGCATCTCGTTCTCGTACAACGTCGCGTATGCGATCTTTGGCGGCCTCACGCCGGTGATCGTGTCGCTGATGATGAAGTCGAATCCGCTCGCGCCGGTCGCGTACGTCGCGGCGATCTGCGTGCTGGGCGCGATCGCCGTGCAGTTCTCGAAGGATGCGAAGGACGTGAAGGGCACGCACTGACGCTGGCGCCCGCTTCATGAACGAAGGGCCGAATCCCGCGGCGTGCGGGATTCGGCCCTTTTGACTTGCCTCGGCGTAGCGGCGCGAGTGCGGTCAGCTCAACGCAGCACGCCGTACGACGAACTCGGCCGGCGCAACGCGTCGATGCTCGCGCCGCCGGCGCCGGTGACGAACAGCAGCAGGAACCCGCCGGCGATCGCGACGTTCTTCCAGAAGTGAATCACCATGTCGTGCTGGACGGCGGCGTTGGTCGCGTCCCAGAAGTTGTGCCCGACCATCGCGGTCGCGATCGTGTAGACCGCCATCAGCAACGCGAGCGGCCGGACCTTGTAGCCGACGATCAACAGCAGGCCGCCCAGCCCCTCGATCGCGACGACGATCGGTGCGACGACCTGTTGATAGGGCACGTTCATCGTGTGCAGATACGCGACGAAATCGCTGTAGCCGAGCAGCTTCATGATGCCGCCCCACAAGAACAACGCCGCCAGCGCCAGGCGTGCGAAAAAAATGACGCCGGAATCGACGGTACGCGTCATGCCTCTCTCCTCGTATGCAATTCGGCCGCCCGCCCGGGCGCGCCCGTGCGGTTCGGCGCCGCGCGGCCCGGGTGGGCGCGCGGCAAATGGGCCAGCATAGAGGGTCTTTTCGCCGTGTCCAAGAAAAAGGTTGTAGCAAATCTTTACACTGCTGCGGCGGCGCCGGCAGCCCGGCGCGCTGAAAAACGCGTTTAGCCCGCGTCGCTCAACAGCACGCCCTTCTTGAAGATGAAGCAGCCGTAGCCGCGCAGTTCGCCGGTGACGATCACCGCATACGTCTGCTGCGCGCGCTCGTAGAACGCGAAACGTTCGACGCCGGCAAGCGGCACCGCGCGCCCTTCCGCGCGGTCGATCTCGGCCTGCACTTCGCGCTGCACGGGCGGCACCGCGGCTGCGTCGCCGACGACTTCCATGCGCCACGCGGGCGTGTCGACGAACGTATCGAGCGGCAGCACGGACAGCACCGCGCGCACGACGCGCGCCGAATCGGCGCCGTCGATCCGCAGCGCGCGGCCAACCACCGTGTGCTCCGCGACGGATTCCGCCGGGAAATTCGCATCGCAGATCGCGATTTCGTCGCCGTGACCCATCGCGCGCAGCGTGTGCAGGATGTCGGCGTGCAGCAGCGGGTCGAGATTCTTCAACATGTGGGCTAGTCTCCGGGTTCAGGAACGAATGGCATAACGTTACCCGATCCCGGCGGCCCGCAGTGCATGCATCGTTCGGATCAGGACGCCGCGGCCGGCATTTCGTCGATGAAACCCGTGACCGACGCGAGGCGGCCCGACGCGTCGACGGTGCCGAAGTCCGAACCCTTCACGATCGCCGCGCCGTCGGGCGACACGAGCGCCCACGAGAATCGCAGGTACGAGCCGAACGCATCGACGTCGGTCGTGCGGCTGAAGCGGTAGGCGGGGAAACGTTGCTGCACGGCGGCGATCATCGTGTCGATGCCCGCGTGGCCGTCGCCGGCCATCAGCGGATCGCGATAGGTCGCGTCGCTCGCGTAGGTCGCATCGATCAGCGCGCGGCGGCGCGCAACGTCGGGTTCGTTCCAGGCGTCGAAGTAGCGGTCGATCAGATCGGCGTGAACGGACGATGCGGATTGAGCGGTGTTCATGGCGAGGCTCCTTGTGTCGGTGACGAACGATGTCGCGGACGTTTCGGGTCCGCGTGCCGCTATCGTCGCCGGGCCGGCGGAGGCGGTCGATTACGCGGGAGGTAAGGAAATCGCGCCGGCCACGCGCCGCATGCCCGCGCCAAATCGCCATGCGCATCGCAACGAAAACGGGCGCCCGAAGGCGCCCGCATCGTCTTGCCGCAACCACCGCGCGCGCGTCAGGTCACCGGCGCCGGATTGAACAGCGTCAGCGCATTCGCGAGCTTCCATTGTTCGGCCCACGTGCGGCGCTTGCCGCTGGCGACGTCGAGCATCAGCCGGAACAGTGCCCAGCCCGTGTCCTCGATGGTCGCCGCGCCGGTCGCGATCTGCCCCGCGTCGAGATCCATCAGGTCGTGCCAGCGGCGCGCGAGATCGCTGCGCGTCGCGACCTTGATCACCGGCACCTGCGCGAGGCCGTACGGCGTGCCGCGGCCGGTCGTGAAAATGTGCAGGTTCATCCCCGCCGCGAGCTGCAGCGTGCCGCAGATGAAATCGCTCGCGGGCGTCGCCGCGTACAGCAGCCCCTTTTGCCGCGCGCGATCGCCGGGGCGCACGACGCCGGCGATCGGCGCGCTGCCCGACTTCACGATCGACCCCATCGCCTTCTCGACGATGTTCGACAGGCCGCCCTTCTTGTTGCCCGGCGTCGTGTTCGCGCTGCGGTCGACGCGGCCGCGCTGCAGGTAGCGGTCGTACCAGTCCATCTCACGGATGATCTCGCGGGCGACGTCCTCGTTCGCCGCGCGCGACGTGAGCTGCGCGACGCCGTCCCGCACTTCGGTCACCTCCGAGAACATGATCGTCGCGCCCGCACGCACGAGCAGGTCGGCCGCGAAGCCGACCGCCGGGTTCGCGGTGAGCCCCGAGAACGCGTCGCTGCCGCCGCACTGCACGCCGACGACGAGATCCGACGCCGGGCAGGTTTCGCGACGGCGGCGGTTCAGCCGCTCGAGATGCGATTCGGCCATCTTCATGATCGAGTCGATCATCGAGTTGAAGCCGACGTGCGCGGCGTCCTGCAGGCAGACGACGCCGCCGTTGCCGGTCGCGCCGTCGGCCGCCAGCGGAATCGAGCCCGGCGGCAGCAACCGCTCGGGCTGCAGCTTCTCGCAGCCGAGGCTCACGGTCATCACTTCGCCGCCGAAGTTCGGATTCAGGCTGATGTTGCGCAGCGTGCGGATCGGGATGTCGGCGTCGGGCGCATCGATCGCGACGCCGCAGCCGTACGTATGTTCGAGCCCGACCACGTCGTCGACGTTCGGGTAGCGCGGCAGCAGTTCGTCCTTGATCCGCTTCACCGCATGCTCGACGACGCCCGACACGCACTGCACGGTCGTCGTGATCGCGAGGATGTTGCGCGTGCCGACCGAGCCGTCGGCATTGCGGAAGCCCTCGAACGTATAGCCTTCGAGCGGCTCGAGCGGCGGCGCGGCGCGCGTGGCGAGCGGCAGGTCGTCAAGGCCGGGCGGCTCGGGCATGCGCATCGTGCGCTCGTTGACCCAGCTGCCGCGCCGCAGGTCGGTCAGCGCATAGCCGATCACCACGTTGTAGCGAACGACCGGGTCGCCGGCCGCGAGGTCGACGAGCGCGACCTTGTGCCCCTGCGGCACGCCTTCGCACAACGTCAGCCCGTCGGCGAACGTCGCGCCTTGGGGCAAACCACCGTCGTTG
The DNA here is from genome assembly GCF_002959955.1 of Burkholderia sp. BE12. NCBI lineage: Bacteria > Pseudomonadati > Pseudomonadota > Betaproteobacteria > Burkholderiales > Burkholderiaceae > Burkholderia > Burkholderia sp. BE12. The sequence continues at coordinate 22,247 of NZ_PREY01000022.1, forward strand.
ACGACGATCGCGACGTTGTCGTCCGGATGCACGCGGATGTAGAGAGGGGAAGCAGTCATCGGAATTCCTGGAAGCTATCTGCGATATCGTTAGTCATCATACGACATTCAACCTCAATCCACGATGCTGAGTAAACCCTTATCCGGAAAGACCCTACCCTTGACCGGCCAGCAAACCGCTTGCGCCGCTCTTTCTTGCGTTGTACGATGACATACAACGACATCGCCAATATGGCTCGGATGCCGTACCGACGAACCCCGCACTCGCGCTAGACGGACGACCCAACCATGACTTCACCGCAAGAACTCAAACAGATCATCTCCCACGGCCTGCTGTCGTTTCCGCTGACGGATTTCGACGCCGACGGCAGCTTCCGCCCGACCACCTATGCCGAGCGCCTGGAATGGCTGGCGCCGTATGGCGCGAGCGCACTGTTCGCGGCCGGCGGCACCGGCGAATTCTTCTCGCTCACCCAGCGCGAGTATTCGGACGTGATCCGCGTCGCGACGGAAACCTGCAAGGGCAAGGTGCCGATCCTCGCCGGCGCCGGCGGCGCGACGCGCGTCGCGATCGAATATGCGCAGGAAGCCGAGCGCCTCGGCGCGAGCGGCGTGCTGCTGATGCCGCACTACCTGACCGAAGCGAGCCAGGAAGGGATCGCCGAGCATGTCGAGCAGGTCTGCCGTGCGCTGAAGATCGGCGTCGTGGTATACAACCGCGCCAATTCGAAGCTGAATGCCGACATGCTCGAGCGCCTCGCCGACCGTTGCCCGAACCTGATCGGCTTCAAGGACGGCGTCGGCGAAATCGAAAGCATGGTCACGATCCGCCGCCGCCTCGGCGATCGTTTCGCGTACCTCGGCGGCCTGCCGACGGCTGAAGTCTATGCAGCCGCGTACAAGGCGCTCGGCGTGCCGGTGTACTCGTCGGCGGTGTTCAACTTCATCCCGAAGACGGCGATGGCGTTTTACGAGGCGATCGCGAAGGACGACCACGCGACGGTCGGCCGCCTGATCGACGAGTTCTTCCTGCCGTACCTGAAGATCCGCAATCGCCGCGCAGGCTACGCGGTCAGCATCGTGAAGGCGGGCGCGAAACTCGTCGGCCACGACGCGGGCCCCGTGCGTGCGCCGCTCATCGACCTGACCGAAGCCGAAGCGGCCGAGCTCGACGTGCTGATCAAGAAGATGGGCCCGCAGTAAGCAGGTTCGCCGGCGGCGCGGCCTTCATGGCGCCGCGGCCGGCCTGATCACGCCGTATCCGCATCACTCGACGGCCGCGCGGCGCGACGCGCCGGCGCGATCGTCACATCTGCGCGATCGCGCCGACGATCCGCTGGCGCACGCCGGTGAGCGTGCGCTGCGTCTCGTCGATTCCCTTGCGCGCCGCGACCGGCCGGCCGCGCGTCGGCGACTCGGCGCCCACGATCTGCTCCAGCACGTCGCGGTCGACCACCGCATCGAAGAACCGCCCGACCGTGAATATCGCGTACTGCTTCGCGGTCGCGAGATGCGTATTGGCCTGCGTGAGTGCTTCGGCGCGCTGCGCACCGTCGGGCGTGTCGATGCTGCGGCGATGCTTCAGCGCGAACACCACCGCCTCCATGTCGTACCTGAAGCGCTCGACGGCCCTGCCGAAGATCACCGAATGCGGATCGGAGCCCACGACGGGCCGCCCCTGGTTGATCGTCACGTCGAATTCGCCGCCGCCCAGCTCGCGCTGCAGCGCGAACAGCGCGTCGGCCAGCACACGCCCTTCGCTGTATTCGCCGATTTGGGTACGGACCGATTTCGCGACGTCGCCGATTGCTTTCCACAACCCGGCCGCGAACAGGTGGTCGCCACGCTTGCTGATATTCATCGGATGGTTCCTTGTTGGTTTTGTGCGTCTCTCAGGCTCGCCTGCGGGCCGGACAGCCCGAGGCTTCGCTACTGTAGGAGAAACGCGGGCAACAGGAAAGCCGACATTTCCTCGCCATGTCGGCGCATCAATATCGGTACGATTTGATGTCATAGTTGACGCATCGCGTTTCCTCCGGGAGCTGCACATGCGCACCACCTTGTCCCTCGACGACGCATTGCTCGCAAAAGCCCAGCAATTGACCGGCGTCACCGAAAAATCGGCCCTCGTGAGAGAGGCGCTGCGTGCATTGATCGCCCGCGAAAGCGCACGACGACTCGCGCGCCTCGGCGGCACCGAGCCCGACCTTGAATCGGTTCCACGCCGCCCGTCGGAGCCTGCATGATTGTTGTCGACACTTCGGTCTGAATCGATCACTTGCGGGCCGGCGACGCAACCCTCACCGCACTCCTGGAAGCCGAGCGAGTGTTGATCCATCCGTTCATCGCCGGCGAGCTTGCGCTCGGCAGCATGCGCAATCGCGCGACCGTACCGGATGCGCTGCACGACCTTCCAGCCGCAACCCTTGCAACCGACGACGAAGTCCAGCGCATGATCGATGCCGTACCGCTTCATGGGCTCGGCATCGGTTACGTCGATGCTCACCTGCTTGCCTCGACCAGACTGACCGGCGGCAGCAAGCTGTGGACGCGCGACCGGCGCCTGCTGGCTGCAGCGGAGCGCTTGCAACTCGTCGCGCGCCCCGCTCACCGACCGAGCGAACCTGGCACGAAAACCGGCGCTGCATAAAAAACGGCGGGGCCCGTGAGCCCCGCCGCCATGTTCCATCGTGCCGGAACGCGTCCCTTTCGAGACGCTGCCTTCAACGATTACGCCACGTCACTCCGCCTTGCCGTCCCGCAGCCGCGGAATCGCGAGCGGATTGCCTTCCTGCAGTCCTTCGGGCAGCAGATCGTCCGGGAAGTCCTGATAGCACACCGGCCGCAGGAAACGCTCGATCGCGGTCGCCCCGACCGACGTGACGGCCGGATTCGACGTTGCGGGGAACGGCCCGCCGTGCACCATTGCGTCGCACACCTCGACGCCGGTCGGGTAACCGTTGACGAGCAGGCGCCCGGCCTTGCGTTCGAGGATCGGCAGCAGCCGGCGCGCGAGCGGCTTGTCGTCGGCATCCATCTGCAGCGTGGCCGTGAGCTGGCCTTCGAGCGCGTCGAGCACGCGCGCGACTTCGTCGAGATCGCGGCAGCGCACGATCAGCGACGCCGGCCCGAACACCTCGTGGCTGAACGCCGGCTCGGCCAGGAACGCCTGCGCGCCGACTTCGTACAGCGCGCCGCCCGCCTGGCAGTCGGTCTGTGCGGATTCACCCACGCCGATTTCGCGCACGTCGGACAGCTCGGCCAGCTTGCCGCGACCGTTGCGGTACGCATCGGCAATGCCGCGCGTGAGCATCACGCCGGCCGGCTTCTTCGCGAGCGCCTGCGCGGCGACCGTCTCGAAGCGGTGGAGATCGGGGCCGTCGATCGCGAGCACCAGGCCCGGATTGGTACAGAACTGGCCGACGCCGAGCGTCAGCGAATCGACGAAGCCCGTCGCAATCGCGTCGCCGCGCGCGGCCAGCGCGGCCGGGAACAGCACGACGGGGTTGATGCTGCTCATTTCCGCATAGACCGGAATCGGCTGCGGGCGCGCGTTCGCGAGCTGCACGAGCGCCATCCCGCCCTGCCGGGAACCGGTGAAACCGACGGCCTGGATCGCCGGATGGCTGACCAGCGCCGCGCCGGTCACGCGGCCGGGGCCGACCAGCAGCGAGAACACGCCGGCCGGCATGCCGGTTTTCGCGACCGCGGCGCGGATCGCGCGGCCGACCAGCTCGGACGTGCCGAGGTGCGCTTCATGCGCCTTCACGATCACCGGGCAGCCGGCCGCGAGTGCCGACGCGGTATCGCCGCCGGCCACCGAGAACGCGAGCGGGAAATTGCTCGCGCCGAACACGACGACGGGCCCGAGCGCGACTTTCTGCAGCCGCAGGTCCGAACGCGGCAGCGGCGTGCGTGCCGGCTGCGCGGGATCGATCGACGCGGCGAGGAAGCGCCCGTCGCGCACGACGCGCGCGAACAGCCGGAGCTGGCCGACGGTGCGGCCGCGCTCGCCCTGCAGCCGCGCGACCGGCAGGCCCGTTTCGGCATGCGCACGCTCGATCAGTGCATCGCCGAGCGCGACGATTTCATCGGCGATCGCTTCGAGAAACGCCGCGCGGGCCGCGAGCGGCTGCGTGCGGTACGCGTCGAACGCGTCGCGTGCGAGTTCGCACGCGCGGTCGACGTCGGCCTGCGTCGCGACGCCGAACGCCGGGACGTCGATCGGCGCGCCCTTCGTCGGGTCAAACGCGTGCAAGATTCCAGCCGAGCCGGCCACCGCTTCGGCGCCGATCAGCATCTCTCCTGTCAGTTGCATGGGGTGTGCTCCGTGGTTCGGGAATGGATTGCTCATTGTAGCTCAACAGATACGATGTCTGCCGACAGTATCGCATCGCCTGCGAAGGCGCCGACGATACACCCACAAGCCTTGTCCGGCCAGAAAATCCGGACTTTTCCATATTGTGGCAACGATCTTCAAAGGGAAAACCCGAGGTTTCTGAATCCACATATTCTCAATAAACTTCGCTCATGTCATACGACGACGTACATTTAAAGTGAGCAATCAGACCTCCCCTCGCGATCTTCCGCTCGACGTCGCGCGCACCGCGCGCCGAACCGCCGTGCGCTACTGGATTCTGGCGATGCTGTTCGTCGTCACGACGCTCAACTACGCGGACCGCGCGACGCTGTCGATCACCGGCACACCGATCCGCAAGGCGTTCGGCATCGATCCGGTGACGATGGGCTACATCTTCTCGGCATTCAGCTGGGCGTACGTGCTCGCGCAACTGCCGAGCGGCTGGCTGCTCGACCGCTTCGGCGCGCGGCGCGTGTATGCGGCGAGCATCTTCCTGTGGTCGGCGTTCACGCTGCTGCAGAGCACGATCGGCCTCGGCGGCAGCGCCGCGTTCGCGGTCGCCGCGCTGTTCGCGATGCGTTTCGCGGTCGGCATCGCGGAAGCGCCCGCGTTTCCGGCGAACGCGAAGGTCGTCGCGAGCTGGTTCCCGACCGCCGAGCGCGGCACGGCATCGGCGATCTTCAACGCCGCGCAGTATTTCGCGGCCGTCGTGTTCTCGCCGCTGATGGCGTGGCTCACGCATGCGTACGGCTGGCACCACGTGTACCTGTGGCTCGGGCTCGCCGGCATCGCACTTGCATTCCTGTGGCTGCGCGTGATGAAGGACCCGGTCGACCATCCGGGCGTGAACCGCGCGGAACTCGAGCATATCGAACAGGGCGGCGGCCTGGTGCGGTCGACGGGCCGGCCGACCGGAGCAGGCGGTAGCGGCGGCGGCGCTTCCGAAGGCAGCCGCGTGGCGGGTTGGTACTACGTGCGCCAGCTACTGTCGAACCGGATGCTGCTCGGCGTCTATCTCGGCCAGTACTGCGTGAACGTGCTGACGTACTTCTTCCTCACGTGGTTCCCGATCTACCTCGTGCAGGCGCGCGGGATGTCGCTGCTGAAGGCCGGCTTCATGACGTCGCTGCCGGCGATCTGCGGATTCCTCGGCGGCGTGCTCGGCGGGATGCTGTCGGACGCGCTGATCCGCCGCGGCGTATCGCTGACGCTCGCACGCAAGATCCCGATCGTCGGCGGGATGGCGCTGTCGATGGCGATCATCGGCTGCAACTACGTCGACAGCGAAGCGCTGGTGATCATGCTGATGGCCGTGTCGTTCTTCGGCAAGGGGATCGGCTCGCTCGGCTGGGCCGTCGTCGCGGATACCGCGCCGAAGGAAGCGATCGGCCTGTCGGGCAGCCTGTTCAACATGTTCGGCAATACGGCGGGCATCGTCGCGCCGATCGTGATCGGCTACCTCGTCGGCGCGAGCGGCTCGTTCAACGGCGCGCTCGTGTTCGTCGGATTGAACGCGCTCATCACCGTATTCAGCTATCTCGTGATCGTGAAGGACATCAAGCGCGTCGAACTGCGTCATCGCGACGCGTGAGGTTCGACCTTCGGGAAGCGGCGGCCGCGTAACGACGGCCGCCGCTTTTTTTGCATCGAATCGACGTCAGGTCGACGCATGCACGACGCGCAACATGTCGTGCACGCCGGACGTCATCAGCGCGAGGAACGCGAGCAGGCCGACGTAGCAGAGTGCGTAGGTCGTCTTCGTCTCGATCGACGTCGCGTAGTACACGCGATTCTCCGGCGCGTCGGGATCGTAGCGCCACGCGCGCTTCAGTTGCGGCAGCGCGAGGATCGCCATCACGATCAGCAGCGGGCTCGGCCGATACACGAACAGCGCGATCAGCACCGGCACGCCCGCGAACCAGATGCGCGGCGACAGCACCGCGGTGATCCGCCCGCCGTCGAACGGCGACAGCGGAATCATGTTGAACAGGTTCAGGAAGAAACCCGTGTACGACAGCGCGAGCAGCAGGTTGCTGTCGTAGTGACGCGCGGCCGCATAGCAGGCCAGCGCGCCGAGCGTGCCGACGAACGGCCCGGCGAGCCCGACGTATGCCTCCGTTTCCGCGTCGTGCGGCATTTCCTTCAACTGGATCCATGCGCCGACGAACGGGATGAACGTCGGCAGCCCGACGTCGAGCCCGCGCCGCTGCGCGGCGAGATAGTGGCCGGCTTCGTGCACCAGCAGCAATGCGACGAAACCGGCCGCGAAGCGCCAGCCGTAGAACAGCGCATAGACCGCGATCGACGCGAGCATCGTGCCGGCCGATACGAGCACCTTGCCGAGCTTCAGCCCGCCGAAGATCAGCAGCAGCAGCTTCGTCATTCCTTGCGCTCCGTGGCGGCCGCCTCGGATGTATCGGCGACGGCCGGCACCGCGGCCGCCTTCGGCTTGCGCCCGAAGAAGCGCTTGAGCGCCGCACCGCCGGCCAGCAGCGCGACCGCGCCGATCTTGAAGAACTTCACCGCAAACGCGCCGATCAGCGCGAGCAGGCCGAGCTTTTTCGCGCCGACGCCAACGATCAGCGCCGCGAGCCCGTACTCGGCGACGTGGTCCGTCGACTTGTTGAAGTCGGCATAGCGCTTGCCGTCGTTGAAGCTGATGTTCGACAGCAGCGCGTCGGCCGATGCCTTGTACTTCGGCAGGTCGGCGAGCGTCGACGCCATCGTCAGCGACAGGTAGCCGTCGCGGCCGAGCACGAGCGTTCGGTAGTTCACGCCGTCGCTCCCGGCATTCGGCGCCGTGCCCTTGTCGCGGATGATCGCGGACCACACGAGCCGGTGCGTGGCCGCGTCGTATGCGGGCGCCTTCGCCCAGCCGACCACCTCGGTTTCGGGCAGGCCGCGCTCCTTGCGCGCCGGGTTGTTCTCCTCGGTGCCGGCCTGCAGGCTTTTCAGCAGCTCGTCGGGCTTCCAGTCCTTCGCGTCGTCGTCGCGGATGTAGCCGCTCGGCTCGAACGACACGACCGAGATCCAGTCGGCATCGGGATCGTCGGGCAGCACGAGGCCGACCAGCTTCGATTCGTCGATCGCGTTGCCCATCGAGCGCAGGTAGCGGCCGGCCTCGGCGGCCGGCACGAACGATTCGCCCGCCTTCAGCTTCAGCACGGCTTCGTGTTTCACGTCGATGTCGGTCGGCCCCTTCACGACCGCTTCGTTGGCGGCCGCGGCGGCGGCCCTCATTTCCACTTGCGCAGCTTCGGTCTGCGCGTGGCCGCTGGTCGCGGCGAGTGCGAGCGTCGCCACGCAGGCGAGCCGGACGGCAAGTTTTTTCATTGTTGGATTCCCCTGGAATGCCTTGTTGTCAATGTGCGCGGCGACCGGCCCAGGCGTTGTCGTCGCGGGTCCGGCGCCGCCTCTCAGGTGGCACGGGAGCTATGGTAACGCAGCGGATGTGCGCGCCGGGGGGTGCGGCGCGGTGCTTACCTCGCAGGTAATACCGAAGCGGCGCGGGATTGCCTATCATCTGCTGCATGAACTCGACCGCTGCCCTCCATTCGCCTTCCCCGTCCGCCGGCCGCGCGTCCGGCGTCGGCCCGCTGCTGCGCACGTGGCGGCAGCGCCGGCGCCTGAGCCAGATGGCGCTCGCGCTCGACGCGGAAGTGTCCGCGCGCCACCTGAGCTTCGTCGAATCGGGCCGCGCGCAGCCGAGCCGCGAGATGGTGCTGCATCTCGCCGAACGCCTCGACGTGCCGCTGCGCGAGCGCAATGCGCTGCTCGTCGCGGCCGGCTTCGCGCCGCTGTTTCGCGAACGGCCGTTTTCGGATCCGCAACTGGATGCCGCGCGTCATGCGGTCGAAGCCGTGCTGCGCGGCCACGAGCCGTACCCGGCGCTCGCGGTGGACCGCCACTGGACGCTGCTCGCGGCGAACCGGATGCTCGGCGCGCTGGTCGCGCAGGCCGATCCGGCGCTGCTGCAGCCGCCCGTCAACGTGCTGCGGCTGAGCCTGCATCCGGACGGTCTCGCGTCGCAGATCGTCAACTGGCACGAATGGCGCGCGCACATCCTGCATCGGCTGCAGCGGCAGATCGATGCGAGCGGCGACCGCACGCTGCATGCGCTGCGCGACGAACTCGCCGCGTATCCGGCGCCGGCCGGTCAGCCCGACGATACGCATGCGCGCACCGATTTCGCGGATATCGCCGTGCCGCTGCGGCTACGCACGGCGCGCGGCGAGCTGACGTTCTTCAGTACGACGACGGTGTTCGGCACGCCGGTCGACGTGACGCTGTCGGAACTCGCGATCGAGGCGTTCTTTCCGGCGAATCCGGAAACGGTGGATGCGATGCGGGCGCTGGCGGACGCGTTGCCGGCGGAGTAGCAAGCGGGCAGCGGCGATCGACGGAAGCCGCCGCTCGAACACCGCCTTGCGCGCCGGCGGTCGGCGCAACCATCAAGACGACGAATTTTCCCCACAGCATAGAGATCGGGCGCCATGGCAAACCTGGGCGCCGGCAAGTCCGATCAAAATGCGTCGTCGCATCTCCGTGCTGCAGATCCGGGACGCGTCGGCGTTCCGGATAAGTCAAATGTAGCGGCACCTGTGCCATTTCCCCGTTGACTCGCGTCACCGAATGTCAAATTTGTTTAGTACGTCTTTTCAATTTGATCGTACTCGAACAAGGACTTCGGTAAAAAAAATCGCGAATGCACCGCGATCGGGAAATCGTGAGAACGACGAGCAAGCCACAACACAATTTTTATATCGAGCCTAGGAAAAACATGAACAAGATGCATCGAGGGTTGGGGAATCCGGCACTGCACACGCCGGCAAAGTCGAAAGCGGCGTTGGCCATCGCCGTGAGCGCAGCGGTTGTCGCATTCGCGGCTTCCGCACCCGCGCGCGCCGATTATGTGCAGAACGGGACGTCGACCGACACGTCGGGCGGCTGTGTCGGCAACATCGCCATCTCGGGAAGCGGCACGTATCCTGCCAATGCAACCGGCTGCGACAACGTGGCGATCGGCACCGCGGCAGTCGCGAACTCGGGCTCGTCGACCGGGGCCTATAGCGAAACCGTCGCGATCGGCCGCATGGCGGCCGCGACCGGCACGCTCGCGACGGCCGTCGGCGGAAATGCCGTGGCAACCGGCGATCAGGCAACGGCGGTGGGCGCGGCGTCAAGCGCGACCGGAGCCCAGGCGACGGCAGTCGGCAACGGGGCCATCGCGAACGGCGGGACGGCATCCGCCTTCGGCCAGGGCGCGTTCGCCGTCGACCAGTCGACGGCGGTCGGGCAAAGCGCCAGCGCCACCACGACATTTTCCACGGCCGTGGGCAAGGGCAGCATTGCGGCCGGCGGTACGGCACTCGGCTTCCAGGCGAACGCAGGTGCGGGTGACGCGGTCGCGCTCGGCATCGACAGCGTGGCATCCGCTACCGGCAGCGTCGCGATTGCGCGCGCAACCGCGTCGGCGGTGAATTCGGTCGCCATCGGCGAAGGCGCGAACGCGGCCAATGCGAATTCCGTGGCCCTGGGTTCGAACGCTGCCACGCGTGCTTTCACGACCGTAAGCAGCGTGACGCTCAACGGCGTCAGCTACAGCGGTTTCGCGGGTACGCCGGTTGGCGTGGTCAGCGTGGGCAGCGCCGGCGCCGAGCGTCAGATCGTGAACGTCGCAGCGGGCGCGATCAGCGCGACCAGCACGGATGCAGTCAACGGCTCGCAGCTCTTCTCGATCGCAAATCAGGTTTCCACGTTGACGGCGGATCTGGCAACGCTCACGACGACCGTCGGCAAAATTTCGTCGAGCGTCCCGAGCGGCACGGTGACGGACGATACCGACACCGCGATCGGCAAAAATACGCTAGTCAGCGTGCCGAACGGCACCGCAGTAGGCAACGGCTCCAACGTCTCGGGAGACAACGGTACGGCGGTCGGCGTCACCGCCACTGTCACCGCAACGAACGGAACGGCCATCGGCACGAATTCGAAAGTCACCGGGACAAACGGAACGGCGATCGGCACCGGCTCGAATGTGTCGGGCACGGACTCGACCGCGATCGGCACGAACAGCCGCGCGAGCGCCAACAATTCGGTGGCGTTGGGCGCCAACTCGGTCGCGGATCGCGACAACACGGTTTCGATCGGCGCGCCGGGCGCAGAGCGCCAGTTGACCAACATGGCCGACGGCACCGCACCGACGGACGGCGTCAACGTGCGCCAGTTGAACGGCGCAATCAATTCCGTCCGCGAGGAAATGTCGAAATATCGCAAGGACGCGAATGCGGGCACGGCAAGCGCGATCGCGATGGCGAACCTGCCGCAAGCCGTGCTGCCGGGTGAAAAGGTGGTCGCGCTCGGCGGCGGCACGTACGGCGGTCAAAGCGCAATGGCGGTCGGCCTTTCCGTCGCGACGGCGAAATGGCTGGTCAAGGGCTCGGTGACGACGGCTGTTTCGGGCCACGGTTCGTTCGGTGCGGGTGCGGGCGTCGGCTACCGCTGGTAACCGGCCTCCGACCGTGCAGTGTCAAGAGCCTGTTTCTTGACACTGCCATGCTGGTCATCGGCGTCACCGCGCCGATGACGCGGTCGTGACACGCGGCATGCCGGTTACGCTGGCGATTCATTTCGCTTACGTATAGAGCGACGCCGGCGGCAATTCCGCGGTGAGCGCGAACCGGCCCACGTCGCGCAGCCGGTAGTCGAGCGGATCGTGCAGCGTATGCGTGCGCGCATTCCGCCAGAAGCGGTCGAGGCCGAGCGACGCGGCCGTCGCGCGCGCGCCGCACGCATCGAACAGCGCCTCGCCGTTGTCGAGCGCCGCGCGCTGCGCGACGATCTTCGCCTCCGATACCGCGAGCGCGACTTCGGCGCGTTCGTCCGCCGTCAGCGCATCCTGCCGCGCCCACGCGTGCTGCAACGCGCCGGCCGCGCGATCGGCCAGCGCCGCCGCGGCAATCGCACGCACGCGCATGTCGCCGAAGCGCTGGAGCGTGTACGGATCGTCTTCGGCCCGCTCGACGTTCGAGTGAACCCACGGGCGGCCATGCTGACGCACGTAGTCGCGCGCCTCGGCCAGCGCGCCTTCCGCCAGGCCGACGAACAGGTTCGTCAGCACGAGCTGCGACACGAGCGTGCGCAGCGTCGCGCGCGGCGTTGGTGGAGTTTCAGAACGATGCAGCACCTCGTCCGCCGCGAGCACCACGCCGTCGAAGCGCACGCTGCCGCTGTCGGTCTGGCGCTGGCCGATCGGGTCCCAATCCTCGTTGACCGTGATCCCCACCCGATCGGTCGGCACCACGCCGAACACGGTGCGGCCGGTGGCCGGATCGTGCGCGGACACCGTCATCCGCTGCGAGCCGCGCGTGCCGGAACAGAAGCCCTTCACGCCGTCGAGCCGGTAGCCGCCGTCGGGCGTCGCCGTGGCCACGAGCCGCGTGTCGAGCGGATTGACCGCGTTGCCCCACCACCAGCGCTCGTCGACCGTGCCGCGCAGATAGCGCTCGCGCTGCGCGGCGCTGCCCCACACGTCGACGCTCACCACCTGCAGGCACTGGAACCCGACGAGATGCGCGAGCGCGCTGTCGACCCGCGCGACCTGCCGGATCGCGTCATAGATCGCGGGCCACGCCGCCTCCTGGCCGCCGAACGCGCGCGGCACCGCGAGCGTCAGCAGGCCCGCATCGGCGAGCCACTGCTTCTCCTGCGCCGCATGACCGCCCGCGCGGTCGCGCGCGGCGGCGCTCGCTCGCAATGCATCGATGACGGGTGTCAATGCGCCCGGGCCGAGTACCGGCGCATCGTCGGTATCCGGCGCGAGGGTCGCCGGGCCGCGTGGATCGTTCATGCGACAGCTTCCTGTTCAACGGTTTCGCCCGACAGCGGTACGAGCGCGCCGAGCCGGCGGCCGGTCAGCCGCGACAGGATCTCGCGCCGCCAGTCGTCGTAGATCGCACGATATTCCGCGATATCCGCGCCGAACACCAGCGCGGTGTGCGCGTACTCGTCGTGCAGGTAGCCGTCGAGCCGCGCCTGGGTTTCCTCGTCGGCCGCGATCACGCGTTCGATCAGCGCGTCGCGCTCGGCGGCCGGCAGCGCCTGTAACGTGTCGAACCACCACTGGACGATCTGCACGCGATGCCATTCCTCGTCCGGGCGAATCCGGTTCTCGCCGTGCTCGCGCATCGCACTGTCGCCGATGCGGCCGGTCTTGCGCTGAATCCACAGCTTCGCGAGGATGTGCAGCTCGTAATGCCATTCGAACGCGAGAAAGCCCGCGACGTCGCGCACCGCGATGTCGCCGATGCGCGCCCAGTGCGCGGCGACGAGCCGGTCGACTTCCGGCAGCGGATCGCGCCCCGTCAGCTCGGTCACGCGCTCGCGGCCGATCACCGCATGCGCGCCGTCGTCGCCGAGCTGGCGCGACAAGATCAGCTGGAAATGCGGATCGTCGCGGAACAGCGTGTCGATCGCCTTCGCGACGACCTGCACGATGAACAGGTCGTGCGACGCCATCTTCGTGTAGTAGTCGGCGACGGCGGCCAGTTCGTCCGCGTTGGCCGGCTCGCGCGGCGGCGTGGCGAGTTTGTCAGGGAAGCCGGGACGATGGCGTCGCGCCACGTCGAGAAACAGCGCTTCCTCGAATTGTCCGTTCCATTCGCGCGGCGCGCCGAGGGGCAAGGTCATATCTGTCGGTCTCTCAGGATCATTGATGAAGCGAGCGGACGCTCGTGGCGTCGCTCAGGTTCGCCGGGTCACGCGTCGGACCAGGCGGTCGCCCGTGATTTGCACGGCCGAGACGAGCGCGATCAGGATCACGATCACGGTCGCCATGACGGTGGTGTCGAAACGCTGGTAGCCGTAGCGGATCGCGAGATCGCCGAGCCCGCCCGCGCCGACGGCGCCCGCCATCGCGGTCGAGCCGATCAGCGCGACGACGGTGATCGTGAAACCGCCGAGCATGCCGGGCAGCGCTTCGGGCAGCAGCACGTGCCACACGATGTGGCGGCGCTTCGCGCCCATCGCGAGCGCGGCCTCGATCAGCCCGCGATCGACTTCGCGCAGGCTCACTTCGGCGATCCGCGCGAAGAACGGGATCGCGGCGATCGACAGCGGCACGACGGCCGCCCAGACACCGATCGTCGTGCCGATCAGCACGCGCGTGAACGGCAGCAGTGCGACCAGCAGGATGATGAACGGCGTCGAGCGGAACACGTTGACGAGCGCGCCGAGCACCGCGTTCACGCCGCGCCGCGCATAGATGCCGCCGGGCGCGGTGGTCACGAGAATCACCGCGAGCGGGATGCCGATCAGCGCGGCGATCGCGGCCGACGCGGCGACCATCGACAGCGTGTCGCGGATCGCGTCGAGCAGTTCGGGCCACCAGAGCTCAAACATAGCCGAGCACCTCCGCGTGATTCGCATGGCGGCGCGCGCGTTCGAGCAGCGCGGCGACCGCATCGCCGCGCGCCGCCGACGGGCCGGCGTCATCCGCACGCGGCGTCGCGGCGATCACGAGCCGCCCCTGCGCATGCCCCTGGATGCTTTCGATGCCGCCGTGCAGGAACCGCACGGAGCCGCCGAGCGCCGCCGCGAGCGCGCCGACGTCCGGCTCGCCGCCGCTCTCGCCCGTATAGCGGACGTCGAGCACGATCCGCGCGCCGTCGGGCAGCGCGGCCGGTTCGGGCAGCGGCCGCACGCGCGCGGCCAGCTCGGCCGGCAGGTCGTGCTGAAGCGTGCTCAGCAGCGCACGCGTCGCACCGTGGCGCGGATCCCCGAACACGCGCCACACCGGCCCCGTTTCGACGACCTCGCCCTGTTCGATGACCGCAACGGTGTCGCACACCGCGCGGATCACTTCCATCTCGTGCGTGATCAGCACGATCGTCAGCCCGAGGCGGCGGTTGATGTCCGCGAGCAGCGCGAGGATCGATTGCGTGGTTTCCGGATCGAGCGCCGACGTCGCCTCGTCGCACAGCAGCACCTCGGGATCGTGCACGAGCGCCCGCGCAATGCCGACACGCTGCTTCTGCCCGCCCGACAGGCTCGCCGGATACGCATCGCGCTTCGCGGCGAGCCCGACGAGATCGAGCAGCGCCTCGACCTTGCGCACGCGTTCGGCCTTCGGCACGCCGGCGATCTTCAGCGGCAGCGCGACGTTCTCGAACACCGTCTTCGCGGACAGCAGGTTGAAATGCTGGAACACCATGCCGGTGCGGCGCCGCAACGCGACGAGGCCATCCTCGTCGAGCGTGCCGACGTCGACGCCCTGCACGCGCACGCGGCCCGAACTCGGCCGTTCGAGGCCGTTCACGAGCCGCAGCAGCGTCGACTTGCCGGCTCCGCTGCGGCCGATGATTCCGAATACCTCGCCGCGCCGCACGTCGAGCGTGACGTCGCGCAGCGCGGCGGCGTGGCCGCGCGGTGTCGCGAACACCTTGCCGACCTGCTCCAGCGACACGGCCGCGCCATCGGCCGGCGCGGCCGTTTCGTCATGCGCCGTCGCACCGGCGCCGACACCCGCGGCCGATGCCTCGATGAAACCCAGCGTATCGAACAATTGCGTCATCGCTTCGCTCCGTCACGTTCAGGCATGCGCGTGATGCGCGGGTTCGGATACGGCCGTCGGCCGGTGCTGCGCGCCGGTATGCCAGGCGGGCAGGCGCGGGCTCGCGCCGAACAGCTTCTCGCGCAGCGTCGGCGCGGGATCGTAGTCTTCCTTGTAGACGCCGCGGTTCTGCAGCTCGGGCACGACCCAATCGACGAAGTCCTCGAACGATTCCGGCATCACGGTGCGCGTCAGGTTGAAGCCGTCGATACCCGTCTCGTCGATCCACGACTGCAGTTCGTCCGCGACCTGCGACGGCGAACCGACGATCGGCGCATAACGGCCGCCGAGCGACATCTGCTCGAGCATCCGGCGCACCGTCCACGTGCCGGTCGTGCTCTTGCGCGAGATCGCGTCGACCGCCGACTGGATCGAATCGGTCTTCACGTACGAGATCGGCTCGTCGAGGCCGTATTTCGCGAAGTCGATACCGGTCGAGCTCGCGAAGTGCGCGAGGCCGGCTTCCGGGCTCGCGTAGCGCCGGTACTCGTCGAATTTCTCGCGCGCGAGCCGCTCGGTCTCGGCGGTCACGACGCTCACCCCGGCGAAAATCCTGATCGACGCCGGGTCGCGCCCCTGCCGCGCGGCGGCCGCGCGGATGTCGAGCACCGCCGCGCGCGCCGCGGCCTTGCTCTGCCCGTTCACGAACACGCATTCCGCGTGGCGGCCGGCGAACTCGACGCCGCGCGCGGACGACCCGGCCTGGTACAGCACCGGCGTGCGCTGCAGCGACGGTTCGCTCAGGTGAATCGCATCGATCGAATAGAACGGCCCGTCGTGCTTCACGCGCCGCACCTTGCCCGGCTGCGCGAACACACGTGCCCGCGCGTCGCGGATCACCGCGTCGTCGTCCCAGCTCTGTTCCCACAGCTTGTAGACGACGTCCATGTAATCGTCGGCGCGCTCGTAGCGGTCGTCGTGGCCGATTTGCTGCGCGAGGCCCATCCCGCGCGCGGCGCTGTCGAGGTAGCCGGTGACGATGTTCCAGCCCACCCGCCCTTTCGTCAGATGATCGAGCGTCGACATGCGGCGCGCGAACAGGTACGGCGGCTCGTAGGTCAGGTTCGCGGTCACGCCGAAGCCCAGATGCCGCGTGACCTGCGCCATCGCCGGCACGAGCAGCAGCGGATCGTTGACGGGCACCTGCACCGATTCGCGCAGCGCGGCGTCGGGCCCGCCGCCGAACACGTCGTACACGCCGACGATGTCCGCGAGAAAGATCCCGTCGAATTTGCCGCGTTCGAGCGTCCTCGCGAGATCGGCCCAGTAGTCGAGATCGGTGTAGTGCGCGGAGCGGTCGCGCGGATGCGTCCACAGCCCGTGGTTGATGTGCCCGACGCAGTTCATGTTGAACGCGTTGAGCAGGATCTTCTTGCGGTTCGCCGTCGTCATGTTCGCCTCCGTCACCACGCGATCGCGTACAGCGAGCCGAACGCGTTGTCGAGTGCCCGGCGCACGTCCGGCGAGTGCTGGTAGATCGCGATGAACTTGCGGATGCGCGGATCGTTCGCGCTCTCGGGCCGCACGACCCACTGGATCGCGAAGTTCTTGTTCTCGGTCCCGTCGAACAGCAGCGCGCTGTTCGGGTCGGTCGTGCCGGCGAGCTTGATGAAGCTCGGGTAGCCCTGCGCGAGGTCGACGTCGTCGAGCGAACGCGCGAGTTGCGACGCTTCGAGCGGGATGATCTTCAGGTGCTTCGGATTGGCGACGATGTCGTGCGTCGTCGCACGGTAGTCGGTGCCCGGCTTCAGCGTGATGAGCCCCGCGCGCTGCAGCAGCAACAACCCGCGCCCGCCGTTGACCGGATCGTTCGCGATCGCGACGCGCGCGCCGTCCTTCAGCTCGGCGAAGCTTTTCACCTTCTTCGAATAGAGGCCGATCTTCATGATCGTGCCGGGCGCGATCGAGATGAAGTTGTAGCCGCCCTGCTTCTTCGCGTTCTCGAGAAACGGGATGTGCTGGAAGTAGTTGACGTCGATGTCCTTGTTCGCGAGCGCCGCGTTCGGCGTATTCCAGTCGGTGAATTCGACGATCTTCACGTCGAGACCCTGCGCCTTCGCCTCCTTCGCGGCGATCTTCAGCGCCTCGATCTGCGGGCTGGTCGAGATGCCGACCTTCAGCGGCGCGGTGTCGGCGCGCGCGCCATTCGGCAGCACGAGGCCGAGCAACGTCGCGAGCAACGCGGCCGTCAGCAGGCGGGCCGGCCGGGCCAGGCGGCCGACGGAAAAGCGGGCGGAAAAAACGGGATGCAGCATGGAAACCACTCTCCTGTCCAGGGACGGTATCGACGGATGAGCGATGCCGCGGCGAACGCGCGGGCGTTCTCCGGACAGTCGTCATCGCATCGGAAAAGGATCAGCCGATGATAGAGAGCGGCGGGAGGGCGGTCTACGAAGCGATTGTGCGAAGAAAATCGCGCGCGGCGATATGGCGGGCGTCGGGTTCGGCCGGCCGCCCGGGCCGCCGCCAGGCCGAAATCTCGGCCTGCCCGCCGCGCCGATTCCGAAATCTCGGCCAGCCGGCGGGGAAAACCGTTTCCGCAGACGAAACAAATCCCTTGTGAATCAATGCATTAAAAATATTCCGGCAGGCCGGAATACTGGCACGGAGGTTGCGTAATAGACGGCACACGATGCCGCGAAGCGAATGCAGGCATTCCAAACATCAGGAGACACGTCTTGCAGACCTCTATCCAAACCCCGTCTCATCCCGCGCCGATTGCCGAAGCCGGTCCCGCCACGCGCGAACGCTTCTGGCCCGAAGGCTGGTGGAAGCTGATGGAAATCCGCATCGGCATCATTCCGCTGCCCGTCTATTTCATCCTGCTCGCGCTGATCGTCGGCTTCGTGGTGACCGGCAAGGTGCCCGGCGAAATCTCGATGGCGATCGCGGTGCTCGCGTTCTTCGGCTTCACGTGCGCGGAACTCGGCAAGCGCCTGCCGCTGCTGCGCAACATCGGCGCGGCCGCGATCTTCGCGACCTTCGTGCCGTCGGCGCTCACGTACTACCACGTGCTGCCGAAGCCGGTGCTGAACCTGACGACCGAATTCACCAAGTCGACCAACTTCCTGTACCTGTTCATCGCGTCGATCATCGTCGGCAGCATTTTGAGCATGGACCGGCGCGTGCTGATCCAGGGCTTCGTGAAGATCTTCGTCCCGCTCGCCGTCGGTTCGATCGCGGCCGCGATCGTCGGCACGGCGGTCGGCACCGCGCTCGGCCTCGGCGCGCGTCACACGCTGCTGTACATCGTCGTGCCGATCATGGCGGGCGGCGTCGGCGAAGGCGCGATTCCGCTGTCGATCGGCTATTCGGAACTGATGCACCTGCCGCAAGGCGAGATGTTCGCGATGGTGCTGCCGTCGGTGATGCTCGGCAGCCTGACCGCGATCATCCTGTCGGGCGCGCTCGACATGCTCGGCAAGCGCCTGCCGCACCTGACCGGCAACGGTCGCCTGCAAGTCGGCGAAAGCGGCGACATGACGCCGGAAAACGAGGAGATCCGCGGCCACGTCGACGTCACGCACATCGCGGGCGCCGGCATCACGGCGATCACGCTGTACCTCGTCGGCCTGATGGCGCACAAGTTGTTCGGTCTGCCCGCGCCGGTCGCGATGCTGTTCCTCGCGGTGCTGGTGAAGCTCGCGCGCGCGGTGTCGCCGCCGCTGCAGGAAGGCGCGTTCGTCGTCTACAAGTTCTTCTCGACCGCCGTCACGTATCCGCTGCTGTTCGCGATCGGCGTCGCGATGACGCCGTGGGACAAGCTGACCGCCGCGTTCACGATCGTCAACGTGATCACGATCGTCTCGACCGTCGCGACGCTGATGGGCACCGGTTTCGTGGTCGGCCGCCTGCTGAAGATGTACCCTATCGACACCGCAATCGTGAACGCCTGCCACAGCGGGCAAGGCGGCACCGGCGACGTCGCGATCCTGACCGCCGCGAACCGGATGCAGCTGATGCCGTTCGCGCAGATCGCCACCCGGATCGGCGGCGCGATCGTCGTCACGGTGACGCTGATCCTGGTCGCGCACTTCGGATAATGCGCGGCCGCGCGCATCGTCGCGCCGGCTGCTTCGCACGCGCCGCCGCCGGCCCTGCCGGCGCGCGGCGCGCGTCGTTCTGAGCGGACGGTTGTGGACGGCCGGTTGCGGACGGCCGGTTGTGGACGACCCGGTAGCGGACGGCCGGTGACGGACGGCCGGTGGCGAGCTTCGATGAGGGCGAACGTGCAGAAGAGCTTCAAGGGAATCCCGTGGTGGGGCTGGGCATCGGCCGCGGTGCTGTATGTCGGCGTAGCCGGTGCGGCCGTCGATTTCGCGTGGGAACGCGCGATCGACGCGCTCGAGGAGGCCGGCGCGCACCGGCTCGACCTGTACGCGTCGAGCCTGAAGAGCGAGCTCGGCCGCTTCGAGATCCTGCCCGGCCTGGTCGCGCGGCAGGACGGCGTGCGGGCGATGCTGAAAGCCGCGCCGAACGATGCGTCCGAGCTCGCGCATGCGGTGAACACCTACCTCGAAGCCGTGAATCGCGACGCGGGCAGCGGCGCGGTCGACGTGATCGATCTGCAAGGCGACGTGATCGCCGCCAGCAACTGGAACGAGACGATCAGTTTCGTCGGCACCAACGTGTCGTACCGGCCGTACTTCAAGGACGCACTCGCGCGCGGCAGCGGCCGCTTCTTCGGCATCGGCACCAACACCGGCGTGCCGGGCGTCTATTTCGCGAGCGCGGTGCGCAGCGACGGCGTACCGATCGGCGTGGCCGCCGTGAAGATCAGCGTCGACCCGCTCGAATCGGCGTGGCGCGCGCCGGGCGTCGCCGCGCTGGTGGTCGACAGCAACGGCGTGGTCGTGATCTCGACCGAGCCCGCGTGGAAATTTACCGCGCTGCGCCCGATCACCGCGCAGCAGCAGCGCGACATCCAGGCGTCGCGCCAGTACGCGGGCCGCACCGTCGACGCACTGCCCTATCGCCGCATCGGCGATCGCAGCTCGGCCGCCTGGTTCGGCACCTTCCCCGATCCGCGTCACGCCGGCCGCACCACGCGTTATCTCGTGATGTCGCGCCCCGCGCCGCAGGCCGGCGATTCGTTGATGGTGCTGCTCGACATCGCCGGCGCGCGGCGCCAGCAGCAGACGGCGTTCGTGTTCGTCACCGGCGCGTTCCTGATCGTCGCGCTGCTGGTCGGCTATGCCATCCAGCGCCGCCGGGCGATCATCGCGCGGCTGAGCGCGCAGGACGCGCTGCGCCGCGCGAACGACCGGCTCGAACTGACGGTCGCGCAGCGCACGGCCGCGCTGACGGCCGCGAACGAGCGGATGCAGCGCGAGATCGTCGAGCGCGAACGCACCGAGCAGCGCCTGCGCGCGTCGCAGCAGGAAGTCGTGCACGCGGGCAAGCTCGCGGTGCTCGGGCAGATGGCCGCCGGCCTCACGCACGAGCTGAACCAGCCGCTCGTCGCGATCCGCACGCTGTGCGACAACGCGCGCACGTTCTTCGAACGCGGCCAGCCGGCGCCGGCGCTCGCGAACCTCGAACGGGTCGGCAAGCTGGTCGACGGCATGGCCGTGCTCACCGGCGAGTTGAAGACTTTCGCGCGCAAGCCCGACGTCGAGCGCGTCGCGGTGTCGCTGAACGAGGCCGTCGCGCATGCGCGGCTCATCTACGATGCGCGCATTCGCGACGAAGGCGTGCGGCTCGACGTGAACATCGCGCCCGGCACGACGGTATCGGCCGAATCGAGCCAGTTGCAGCAGGTGATCGTGAACCTGCTCGGCAACGCGCTCGACGCGGTGCACGACGCACCGGTGCGCCGCATCGTCATCGAGGCAGCCGAAGCGGACGGTGCGGACGACGCCGGCCGCGTGCGTTTCACTGTGGCCGACAGCGGCGCCGGCATCGCGCCCGACGTGCTGCCGCACCTGTTCGAGCCGTTCGTCACGACCAAGCCGCGCGGCCAGGGTCTCGGGCTGGGCCTCGCGATCACGTCGCGCATCGTCGAGGCGTTCGGCGCGAAGATCGCCGCGGCGAACCGCGACGAAGGAGGCGCGCAGTTCACCATCGAATTCGCGGCGGCGACGCCGCAACAAAGGACAGAGCATGGAAGATGAGATTCGGGTGCTGGTCGTCGAGGACGATGAGAACGTCCGGATCGGCGTCGAGCAGGCCGTCGCGCTCGCCGGGTTCCCGGTCGACGCGTTCGCGTCGGCCGCCGACGCACTCGCCCACGTCGCGCCCGGCGCGCGGGTGGTGATCGTGTCGGATGTGCGGATGCCGGGCATCGACGGGCTGCAGTTGCTCGACCGCGTGATGGCCGTCGATGCGCAGATCCCGGTCGTGCTGATCAGCGGCCACGCGGACATCTCCACGGCCGTCGGCGCGATGCAGGTCGGCGCGTACGACTTCATCGAGAAGCCGTTCTCGTCGGACCTGATCGCCGGCCGCGTCGCGCGTGCGGTCGAGAAGCGCCGGCTCACGCTCGAGGTGCAGGGGCTGCGTGCGGCGCTGAACAACTGGCAGGGCATCGAGGCGTTCGTGCTCGGCAAGTCGCCCGCGATCGCCGACGTGCGCAAGAAGATCCTGCGCCTCGCCGACACGTCGGTATCGGTGCTGATCACCGGCGAGACGGGCACTGGCAAGGAGCTGATCGCGCGCAGCCTGCACGACTTCGGCGGTCGGCGCGATGCGCATTTCGTCGCGCTGAACTGCGGCGGCCTGCCCGAGCAGATTTTCGAAAGCGAACTGTTCGGCCACGAGGCCGGCGCGTTCACCGGCGCGATCAAGAAACGCATCGGCAAGATCGAATGGGCGGACGGCGGCACGTTGTTCCTCGACGAGATCGAGACGATGCCGATCGCGCTGCAGATCAAGATGCTGCGCGTGCTGCAGGAGCGCGTGATCGAGCGGCTCGGCGCGAACGACCTGATTCAGGTCGATTGCCGCGTGGTGGCCGCGTCGAAGGCCGATCTCGCCGAACTCGCTGCCGACGGGCGCTTTCGTGCAGACCTGCTGTATCGCCTCAACGTCGCGCAGATCGAGCTGCCGCCGCTGCGCGAGCGGCGCGAGGACGTGCCGCTGCTGTTCGAGCATTTCGTGCTCGCGGCCGCGCGGCGCTTCGGGCAGCCGGCGCCGGTCGTCACCGCCGCGCAGGTGTCCGAACTGATGACGCACGCGTGGCCCGGCAACGTGCGCGAACTGCAGAACGTGGCCGACCGCTTCGTGCTCGGGCTGACTGGCGACAGCCTGCTTTCGTCCGGCGGCGCGCCGACGGCCGGCAGCACGCTCGCGGAACAGCTCGCGTATTTCGAGCGGATGCTGATCGAGGACATGCTGCGGCGTCACAACGGCAACGTCGCGGACGCGAGCGAGGCGCTCGGCATGCCGAAGAAAACGCTCTATCACAAGCTGCGCAACCTGCGGATTCCCGCGCGCGGCGACGCGGCGGCCGACGGCGGCGAATGACGCGAACGAGGATACGCACACCAGCATGGATCGCATCGACATCACCGAACGCGGCCGTCTCGCCGGCCACCTGATCCGCGGCGTCACGCACGCGCAGAAAACCTTTCGCCCGAGCGACTGGCCCGAGCGCCTCGCGGGCGTCATCACGCTGTTCGTCGGCGAACGGCGGCCCGGCTATCCGTGCGCGCTGTCGCGGCTCGCGATGCCGGTCGTCGATGGCGGCGCCAAATGCCTGTTCGTGTCGGACGAATTGCGCGATGTGTGTGCCGATGCGTTCGAGTTCGCGATGCGGTTTGCGGCGGACAATGATCTGCCGGTCGAGGTTCGGGGTGTGCCGGTGTTGGTGGTGCGATGACGCGCGGGCGGCGGCCGGCGCTCTAGGGCACTTCACCGAAGAGCGCTTCGAAACCGTTCTTGCACAGCCTGAGTAAATCCTCGGGCTCGATCTGTCGGTCAGGCCGCGGGATGTCCGCCGCTGCACGAATGGTGTCGTTCACTTCAGTGAAAAATGCGCCGACGCCCGCATCGATGGACCTGCGCTGAGCATCCGATAACGTGGGTTCGAGGCGCCTCCAGATCGGGACAAGCTCGTCCTCGATTGCGCCGCCAAAAAGGAGCATCGCATCGTGGATGTAAAGCACATCCTGAGCGCGCTTTTCCGGAATCCTGTCGTCACGAATCAGCAGCTTCTGGATCATGAAGCTCACCGGATTGGGAATACGCAGATCGACCAGCGCATCGCCACACCCAGACTCCTCGGCGGGAATCGTCACGAGCCATGGTTCGTGCAGCAGTATCTCGAGATGGCGCAGCTTCTGTGCGACAACACCGGCATTCGCCTCCGTTGCGTCCGGCTCCATCCGCCTCGTGGCCTTGTTGCGCCGCAAGGGGCTACCTGTCAGCGGCGTGAGAAATTCCGCGTAAAACCCGTTGGCTTGCTTGCCGAGGGTGTAACGCATCGCCGGTGGCTTGAACCCGCCGGCGAAATTCGGTTCCTCCTTGAAGCCCGCACTTTCGAGCGCCCTCTTGATATCTCCTTCGAGCACTTCGCGCTCTGCATACGCGACGTCGGCATCCTGCGTGAAGATTGGCTTGTGGTCGGGCTTCCAGGCACGCGGCTCATACGAATAGAGCCGAAAAGCCCAGCCTCCGATGAAAACGATCCTGGCTCGCCACGGCGCCAACGTCATCGCGAGATTGCTGAAGTCGGCCAATTCGCTCATGCACCTTCTCCAGTCACGTTCGCGAGCACGCCGTGCTCCAGTTCAGCGGCCTGCTCTGCCCCGCGCGCCGGGTGAGCGGAAACGTCGAGCCAGATCTGGATGATGTCCGTGACCGGCAACCCGTCGCGGTAGACGACGCCCCGCCCCAGTGATTGGGGAAAGCCAGGCTGTTGCAAGACGAGATCGGGGCGTTCGCCGTCTTTGGCCCGACGCAGCGGTCGCCAGTTTTCGGCTTCCATCAGACTAGGGACCCAGACGGTTGGCGGGACGCCGCTGACATGGCCGACGCCGAGTGCATCGGCCGCGGCAAAAAGGCCAAGCGTGCCGCCCTCATTTTTGAGCATCTTGCGTAACTGGACGTCCGGCGCGGCCGGCAAAAGAAACTTCATCGGCATTGCCGCTGCCGGCCTCTGGTATTCAGCCTTCCAGCGTTGTGCGAGTTTGCGCCGTTGCACGATCTTCAGGAACGGCTTCGTCTCGATGAAGCCTTCCTGTTTGAGTGCATGGACCAGCCGCGTCGCCGTCATGACCGAAACACCGGCTGCACGCGCGAGGTCGGTTGCCGTGGTGTATTGCCGGCCCTCCGCACCGATGAAATTCTCTCTCTTTATATCGATCGCGAGCAGGAGCTTCAGCATCCACTGGTTCAGATCCGAGAATGCCAGCCCCGACTGGATACTGCGACTGCTGCTGTAGGAGCGAGTCGCCTGACCCGGACGCTCGGAAATATCCAGTCCCGGAAACCGGACATATCGCGTTCCGTCGGCCGAGAGCACGGCGAAGGGCTCACCGCCGGCGAACTCGGCGTGAAAATCGGCCAATCGCTGGATGAGCGACGGCGGAGCACTACCAACCCAAATCAGAATCGCGGGCCGCATGTTCTGTCGTTTCGCGTATGCACGTGCCTCGAGGAGCGCCTGAGCAAATAGCGCGGTAACGCGATCGGCGCGTCCCTCGTTGAACGTCTTGAGGTTCGCGACGTACGTTTGGCCCTTGTCATTGCTCAGGATGAGATCCCCGACATGATCCGGTACCGCACTCTCCTCGACCACGCGCCAACCGTCTGCTTTCTCGAACAATGTCCGGAAAGCGTCGAGCGCAATGCGCGCCGGCATAGGATTTGGCAGCGTTTTCATATAAAACTCACTTGGCCAAGTGAAATCACTTGGGCGTGTTAAATTACATGGCCATGTTATGACCATCTCGAGCGCGCCGCAAGCGTCGCTCATTCGCCATCGCTCTCACACCGTTAATGTTGATATAGGGACTGAACACGGATGCAGACGAGTGGTGTGCGAATCGTCAGCCCTCTCAGTCCGACAAGGGTTTCCAGCCGAGTCATCAATAAAATTGATCGTCACGATGAAAATTATGCGTTTTCCTTGCAGCTCGCCGTGATGCATAGTTGCGTCGTGTTGACGCACCTTTGAGTTTCAGTCATGAACATGCGAATCGAGCCGTCCGTGCTCGCGAACCCCGACCTGCAATTTGCGACGCTTTCGTCAGGCATCAGCCTGCCGTATGTCGAGCGGGGCAGCGGCGCGCCGATGGTGTTCGTGCACGGTTCGCTGTGCGACTACCGTTACTGGGATCCGCAGCTCGCGTCGCTGTCGGCACACTACCGCTGCATCGCGCCGAGCCTGAGCCACTACTGGCCGGCCGTCGAAGCGGGCATCCAGGACGAGTTCAGCTGGCAGAACCACGTCGACGAGCTCGCTGAATTCATCGACGCGCTCGATCTCGGCGCCGTGCACCTCGTCGGTCATTCGCGCGGCGGCAGCGTCGCGTTCAACGTCGCGCGCCAGCATCCGCACCTCGTCGAGTCGCTGACGCTCGCCGATCCGGGCGGTCCGCTGCAACAGCCGGGCGTGCGCGAAGCCGCATTGCCCGCCGCCGCGATCGCGCTGCGCACGAAAGCCGTGAACCTGATCGAGCAAGGCGACGTAGAAGTCGGTCTCGAGATATTCGTCGATTCCGTGAGCCTGCCCGGCGCATGGAAGAAGAGCACGTCGCGGTTTCGCACGATGGCGATCGACAATGCAAGCACGCTGCCGAAGCAACTGCGCGATCCGCTGCCCGCGTATTCGGCCGAAACCGCAGGCGATATCGCCTGCCGCACGCTGCTGATCGACGGCCAGCGCAGCCCGAAGATGTTCCGAAACAACGTCGACACGCTGCAGCAGTGGATCGGCAACGCGCAGCGGCAGACCGTCGCCGGCGCATCGCACGGAATGAACGCGGCAAGCCCCGCGGTGTTCAACCGTTACGTGCACGAGTTCGTCGCCGCGTAACGTCGCGGGCGGCACGTGCGCCGCCCGTCTTTCCCGCTGTCGTCGCACTACCCGCGACCGAACCGAAACGACGTGCGCCGCCCGCATCGAATCGTTTCGCACCCCTCGGCGTCATGCCATCGATGCCGCCCCGACTCACACACGCCGCCAGGTAAGCATCGAGTAAGTATCGCGGCCTACAGTGGGTTCGCTTGCGCGATGCCATCGCGGCATCGAATCGCATCTCGGGAACCGCTCGCCAGATCAGACGAAAGGAGAACGCGTGATCAGCCGGCCAGCCATGAGGGACGTCTGCGCGATTGCGCCGAACGGAAGCCGCGTCAGTTGGCATCCGCCGCACAAGTGGACAAGGCAGCCCGTCGCACCGTCATTCGCCGCGGTCTCGATCGAGCACTACATCGCCGGCGCCACGGAAATCGTCGATCTGGAGACGACCGGCCCGATCCTGGGCATGTACCTGCAGGCGCCTGCGACACTCGAGCTGCGAACGAACAACGGCCGGTGGGCGCCGACCCGCGTTCACGGGCCGCTGGCTTATGTTCCACCCGGCTTCTCGTTTTCCGGCCGATGGTCCGATGAAATCGAGTGGATCAGCGTCCACTTCGAACCGTCATGGCTGGCGCGGACGGGGCTGCAAAGCGACGTCTGGTTCGCGTCGGCCGCGCTCCGGATGAACGTGATCGACGACCTGCTCGCGCAGATCGTCCGCAGCCTCCATGAAGACGCCGTCGCGGGGATGCCGCAGGGCCCGACCTATGCGGAAGCGCTCGGCACGGCCGCGCTGCATCGCATGCTGCACCTGGAGTCGCGGCCGCAGGCGAAGCAATATGCGCATGCGGGCATGATGCACAAGGCCGGCGAGTACATCAGGGACCATTTCCGCAGTCCACTGACGCTGATGATGGTGGCCGATGCGGTCGGCTACCCGGGCGATCTCTATTCGTTCATCCGGAGCTTCAGAAAAGCCAACGGACTGACGCCGCACCAGTACATCATCGAGAGCCGCCTTCAAGCCGCCCGCCGCCTGATCGAGCGCGGATCCTGCGACGTGACGGAAGCCGCGCTCGACTGCGGCTTCTCGTCGGCGAGCCACTTTTCGGCGACATTCCGCAAGCGGTGGGGCATGTCGCCCTCCGCACTCAAGCCGCGCACCGCGACCGCTACGCCAGTGGAAGCGAGAGAATCCACAGGCCGCTGATCGTCAATGCGATCGTCAGCACGAGCAGCGGCAACTGGCCGACGGTCGCTCTTCCGGCCGGACTGCCGCTCCGTACTGCAATCGCATGCGTGAGCATCACGCTCACGATGTGCCCGGCGAGAATCAGGAGAACCTGCGCATGCCAGATGTATCCGACGTCGATGAGCGCCTGGGCCGCCGACACCTGATCGGCCGCGGGCGCCACCGGCAGTAGATTCCACCCGAGCCCGAGCGGATCGGAGGCGAGCTGGACGATCTGCCGCCCCTCGCCCCAGAACAGCGTGAAGTAATGGCAGACGTTGTAGAAGAACGCGATCGGCAGCAGTATCAGGCAGAACTGCCGCGAGAACGGCGCTCCGCCCGACGGCGAACGCGAACTGATCGCGCCCAGCGTGCAACAGCCGCGGAACACCAGGTAGTACGCGATGCCGATGATCGCGAACGCCAGCCATTGCCAGGTCAGCAGGATGTCCGCTGAAAAAGCGTAGTGCCGGCCGAGCGACGGAAACAGATCGACGACGTGCGGATAGATGCTGCGCCAGAAAAACGCGTGCCACGTAGCCGTATCGCGCAAGCCGTCGTAGGCCGTCGACGACAGCATGAACGACAGAAAGGCGACGACGCTGGTATCCGCCGGCCCGTCGCACGACATGTCCGCAATCGGGTTTCTCGGTTCCACGATCACGTGACGACGCGCTGCCCGACGCCATTTCAGCGGCGACAGCTTCGCGCATAGTCTGCACAGCACGCCGAACGTATCGCCGTGGTCGAGCCAACGCTCGCGCCCGAAACAGAACGCACCGATCAGCGCATACGCGGCATACGCGACGAGGAACAGACCGACGTCCCGGGGGCGCCCTGCACCGAACAGCTCCAGCGCGATGAGCGCGATATAGCCGCCCAACGCGGGCCACGAGGCAAGATGTTGCGGATAACGATAGCGCCCGCGTTCCAGGACGGGAAAATAGCGCGCGGCGATCCGCAACAGCAGCGCAAACGGATTGGTGAATGTATAAACGTCGCCCAGTATCGCGCTGACATACAAAGCGCCCAGATAGAACCAGATCCAGAAGCCCGACATCGCCAGGTTCAGGAACGGATTCGCGGTTCCCGCGAGGCCGGCCAAGACCAGGAGCGCGACGAATACCGCACTCGCGATTTGCGCGGCGTTCACCAGAGAAACCGGGATTCGTATCGATTTCTTTCGGGATCCTGATCGACTTCCCGGCTCGGGTGCGCGCGTGCCCGACGCAAACGCCAGGATCATGAACGACACCATCAGCGTGCCCGTTGCGGCATACGCATACAACCACAACGGCACCGGAAGGTAGTACGGGATATTCCATGCGTGGGCGCTCGCGCAGGTCGGCATGCACAGCCCACTCCATGCGAGCCCAGAAGGCAGCCGTCCTTTTCTGCGCAATGCGGCACCTTCGAAGTGGCCGCTCGCGCGCGCCGATTGATGCACGATATCTTCACGCATTTCGACGTCCTCCCGATTAGTAGTCAGCCGACGAGACCCACCCCGTCACCTTCCAGCCGACTCCGTCGCGCTTCTCCGACACGATCCCCACGGTGTCGTACGGCGCGTCGAGCAATTTGATGAGTGCAACGGCGCGCGGGTTGCCGGCACTCGAGCGCGGTAGCGCAAATACCACGAAAGGCAGGACGGGGGACGGTTTCTCGCCTTCGACGATCAGCGGGAGCACGGCGTCGTTCAACGACCTGAACACCTCGAACGATGCGCGATTGCGCGCAGGTGCAGGTGCGGGCGAATGCGTCGTCGAATGCGGCAACCCTTCGACGGCCAGATAAGCGCCGTGATCCCTCAGTCTCCATCCGACGAGCGCGTTGACCAGTGCATCGTCGGGCTTCTTCCCGTGCTCGGCCGAAAGCGCGGGCAGCCAGCGCTTGTCGACCGGCGACGTCGTGACCCAGTCGCTGAGAAAGCGCGTGTAGAAATCGACGATGTCCTTGTCGACGCCAGCCTGCATCGCCGACGGCAGCAGTGCGGGCAGATCGCGCCGCCCGTGCCATCGGACGGCTTTCCACGCCGGCCCGTCGGGCAGGCTGATACCGTCGAGAAACGACGTATCCGCGATGCCGTTCGCGACGAACCAGTCCGACTTCGCGCGCTTCGTTCGCGCAGCGACGAAGCCGGGGAGCCGTTGCCGGACCTGATCCCAGGGTGCCGCCTGCCGCGCCGTTCCATCGATATTCGGATACCTGATCATCTGAAGATAGGTCGCCTGCGCCATTGCTTCCACGTCGGCCGCCCGACGCCAGGTCAGATCCGCCGCGTGGCTGGACGATGTGTGTCGATCGAGCGGCGCCGCCATCGCCAGACCGGCATCGCACGCGATGCCGTCACGGTTCCAGTCCGGAACGGACGGCACACCACGATGCGCCCACGAATCCTGCCAGCCATGGAGCGCGCGGCCGAATTCGCCGAGCATGAACGCAGCCTTGCCGCCGCCGGCCTTGCGGAGCGCCGCGTCGACGGGCGCGAGCGCAGCCGGCCCACCGGGTACGACCGTTCTTGCCTGTGCATCGGCCGGCACGCTGCGCGCGCCCGGATAGTGCCGAGCCTGCGCATCGACGGCATCGGGAACGAAGCGCGACAAGCACGCGTACTGCAACGGCGACGTCATGTACTCGATCGATCCTGCATCGATGCGTTGATCCGCGAGCGCAATGGCGTCGGCGTCGCGCGGCGCGAAGCCGGCCTGCCGTGCGAGCCACAGCGTGAGGCCGAAGTGCACGTCGGCCTCGAAACCGGCACACGTCAGCGGCATCGCGAGCGCAATCGCGCAAACCAGCAGACCACGGCGAAAGCGTATCAATTGCCGATCTCCGTCGCCTTCGTGCTTTCGGGGAACGGCCAACTGCCGTTCTCGAACGACAGCACGAGCATGCCGTTGTCCTGGCACGCGGTGGTCAGCAGACGGCGGTCGAAATCGAAATCGAGACGCGACGCGCACCAGTCCGGCCCGCCCGCACGGTACTGACCGAACATCAGATGCGCCGAGCCCGCGCCGGGCGACTTCACGGAAGCCGGGTTGTAGTACGCGATCTCCTTCGGCTTCGACGGATCGCGAATGTCGAAGACGCGAATGCCGGAGTTGAAGTAACTGCACGCGAGCGCGGTCGCGTTCTGCCGATTGTCGACGCTGCAGTAGTGCGCGCCGTACGTGAATGTGGTCAGGCCGGCGATATCGGGAATGACCTTGCTGCAGTTCGCGATCGCGTGCGTTTCGAGCCGGAGTTCCGACACCAGCCGCGGCGCAGCTTCGTTGGACATGTCGTAGATGTGCCCCATCGGGAACGGCGCCACGCCGGCATTGCACGCGGCCTTGACGGCCGTTGCGCCCGGATCCTGCAGCCCGCCCCCGCCGCCCTCGTCGACTTCGATCAGATACGGTTTTCCCGCCACAGCGAACGAGATCGTATGTTGCGCGACGCTGCCGTTCCGCACCGGCACGGTCGCGATCCGGTGCATCTGCGCATTGGGACGCCGGCTCTGCACTTCGCTGGTATCGACGACGAAAAAGCCGTTGTCGCCGGTCGCGTTCGCGTCGTTCAGCGGCGGCGCGCCCATGCCGACGGCCGCGCCGCCGTTCCCCGACGCGACGAAGTACGCACGCGTCCCGTCCTGGCTCACCGACAGCCCGTGCGAAAAGCTGCCCATGCCCAGATCCGACAGGCTGATCGCGGAAATCATCTTCGGCCGGGTCGGCACGGTCAGGTCGACCGCGTAGTAGCTTTTCGTGAAGGCGCCGCCGACGTAATAGGTCAGCCCGTCCGGCGAAAATCCGCCTTCGTGACCGAGCGACCGGGTGGTCGGTACGATGCCTCCGTCCGCGCCCGTGCCGACGGGCACGCTCGCCAGCAACTGCGGCCGCGTGCAATCCGAAGCAATGTCGTACAGGTCGATCTCCGGGCCGCCACCGCCGCCCAGGCCGTTGTCGGCGGCGAGGATCCCGCGCGCGACGTTCACGCGCAGCGACTCCCACGGATCGATCATCGACGTGGACGTCAGCGAGCTCACCCGCACTGGCTGCGCCGGGTTGGTGATGTCGATCACCGGCACGCCCGGGTTCACGCGCGGCGGCGCATCGGGATTGTTGAACAGCGCGCTCGCGCCCATCGTCGCGTGATAGAAGCAGGTCTGGCCTTTCCTGTCGGTATACGTGGCGGCCGACCACGACGCGCCTTCGCCCTGAACCTGGCTGACGCGCTTGAGGTTGCAGTTGAAGCCGCCGAAGCCGGCCTGGCGAAGCGCGGCCGGCACCTGCCCCTGCAGCGCGGTCTCGGGCATATCGCCCAGGCTGCAGCTCGGCACGCGCGGCACGACATAGTCGGCCACGGACACGCCGGATGTGGCCGCCGGCGTGTCGTCGGCTTCTCCGCCGCAGCCGGCCAGCACGAACATGCAGAGCGACAGCGCGAACGCTGCGCGAATCGGTGATTGCATCGTTGTCTCCTTCCGTCTTGTTTGTCGTGATGAAAATGCGCTGCGGTCACGGCCCCGGATAGATTTCGATCACGGCGACCTCGATCGTGTCGCCTGTCCGGCTGTGGAAATGCAGCGAGAAACGCCCGGTGATGCCGATCGGGAGAATGTCCAGCGACTGCGCACTGCCGGACGCGCATGCCGCCAACGCACCCGGTATTTCATGCACCATCAGGACGCCGGTTTCCCGCGCATGCACGTCGATATGCACCGGCATGCCTTCGCGAATCGCGATCACGGGTCGCGCCCATGGCGCCCCGTCGCGGTCCACGTAGACGGAGAAATGCCGTTGCTGCGGCGCAGCCGGCGATGCCCGTGACGCATGCCTCGCGACACCGTACGCCAGTAGCAGCGTCAACGCGATCGCGGTCCATGCCGGCGCCCGGCCGCGCGACGGCCGGCGTCCTGCCTCGATGCTCGTGCTTCGTTCCATCGGCACTCACGCCACGCGAGGTGGCCCCGTCAAACCGCCCGCCCATCGGGTGGATTCGATATCGATGGATGGTAGTGAGCGGTGCCGCGACGAGATATCGGCTTATTGCGGACTGTCGAGAAATTGCGTACCGAGTAACCCGAGTAACCCGAGTAACCGCGACGAATGGAGCGGCGCGCCGATGTCGTTTCGGCTGGTGGCGGGAAAGGGAACGGGAACCCGGCACGACGGCTTGCCGGGAAATCGCATCGCGGAAGGCGGCGGACGGCCTGTCAGCGGCACACGACGCGCCGACGCCTGAGCGCCGCCGCTGACGACAGCCCCCCGTCAACGTGCGCGTTTCGCCGCGCGCGGCCGTTTCCCGGTCGGGCCCCGGCGCGTCGCCGCCCCCGCGAACATCGTCATGTCGTGCAGCAGGCAGTTCAGCAACGTATCGGCCGCGACGCCGAGCGGCCGCCCCACCTTCACGAGCAGGCGCGCTTTCGCGGAATCGAACAACGGATGCGCAATCGGCAGCGCAACGAGCTCGCCGCTCTCGAGTTCGCGATACGCGGCGAATGCGCCGATCAACGTAATCCCGTCGTGGCGCTTCACGAAATGGCGCAACACCGCGAGGGAGTTGGTCGTCAGCGTCGGACGGATCGGCAGATTCTCCGTATAGGCGAGCATCTGCGCGACCTGACCGAGGCCGAACGCCGGCGGCATCAGTGCGAGCGGATACTCGCCGAGTTCGTGTGCGCGCACCGCGCCGCCACGCACCGCGAGCGGATGGCCGGCATGAACGAGCGCCACCACCGGCTGTGACGACGTGGCGAGATACGCGATCTCCGGATGGGCCGGCGGGTTGTACGCGAGCCCGATGTGCGCGCGGCTTTCCGCCACTTCCTGCAGCACGTTGTTGACCGGCAGGACGTCGACGATCACGTCGAGCTTCGGATAGCGCATGCAGAAATCGGTCAGCACCTCGTCCATCAGCACGTCGACATAACCCTCGCTGGTGACGATGCGCACCTGGCCGGATTGCAGCCGCCGCAACGCCTGCAGGCGCTCCTCGAACAATTCCTGCTGCGAGCGGCACCCGCGCCAGTACTCGAGCAGATGCGCGGCCGCCTCGGTCGGCCGCACGCCGCGCGCCTGCCGCTCGAACAGCTCGACGCCGATCTCCTCCTCGAGCAGGCGAATCTGCCGCGTGATCACGGACGGCGCGGTATTGATGCTGTCGGCCGCGCCGCGGATGGAGCCGTGCGTCAGCACCTCGTGGAAGTAGCGCAAGCGGCGCTGGTTGAGTTCGCGCATGGAGTGTCCCGTCTGCCTGATGGTCGCCCGGGCGGTTCGCCTGAGCGGTTCGCCATGTCGTTGCCCGTTGAGCAACATTAGATCACTTAAGTTGCTCTTGCTCTGCTTTTTCGGCTCTCCGACGATGCGGCAATCGGAACCCATCCCACAAGACGCTTACGCCACTGGAGAGAGACATGTCCGCCGTCCCATCCTCCCGCCGTTCGGCCACGCACGACAGCGCGCCGGTGCAGGCGCTGTACCGCAAACTGAACTGGCGCCTGCTGCCGCTGCTGTTGCTCTGCTACACGTTCGCGTATCTGGATCGCGTCAACATCGGCTTCGCGAAACTTCACATGCAAAGCGCGCTTGGCTTGTCCGACGCGGCGTATGGCCTCGGCGCGGGCATTTTCTTCCTCGGCTACGTGCTGTTCGAGATTCCGAGCAACCTGATACTGCCGCGTATCGGCGCGCGCAAGACGATCAGCCGGATCATGGTGCTGTGGGGGCTGACGTCCGCCGCCATGATGTTCGTGCACGACACCACGTCGTTCTACGTGCTGCGCTTTCTGCTCGGCGTGTTCGAGGCCGGCTTCGCGCCTGGCATGATCTTCTACCTGACCTACTGGTACGGCCCGCGCCGCATGGCTGGAGTGATGGCCGTCGTGATGCTGGCCGGGCCGATCGGCGGCATCGTCGGCTCGCCGCTGTCGACCTGGCTGATGACCGCCCTCGATGGCGCACACGGGCTGGCCGGCTGGCAATGGATGTTCGTCGCGGAAGGTTTGCCGTGTGCCGTGCTCGGCCTGCTAGTGCTGAAGATACTGGCCGATCGCCCCGACGATGCGGCGTGGCTGAGCGATCGCGAGAAAAGCCTGCTCGCCACCGAACTGCAGGCGCCTTCGGCCGGCCACCACGCGTTCGGGCAGGCGGCGCGCGACCCACGCGTCTACCTGCTGGCCTTCGCGTACTTCACGATGATCTGCGGAATCTATGCGGTCAGCTTCTGGCTGCCGTCGATTCTCAAGGCCAACGGCGTGACCGACACGATGCAGATCGGCTTCTATTCGATGATTCCGTATATCGGCGCCGCCTGCGCGATGCTCGTGATCGGCCGGTGCTCGGACCGGCGCGGCGAACGCCGCTGGCACAGCGCGGTGTCGGCGCTCGTCGGCGCGGCCGCACTGGCCGCCGCGACCTGGGCCGGCGGCAATCTCGCGATCTCGCTCGTCTGCATGACGATCGCCACGGCGCTGTTGTGGGCCGCCTACACGGTGTTCTGGGCCATCCCGTCGCAATACCTGACAGGCAACGCGGCCGCCGGCGGCATCGCGCTCATCAACACGATCGGCCTGCTTGGCGGCTTCCTCAGCCCGACGCTGATCGGCGAAATCCGCACCGCAACCGGCAGCATGCAGGCGGGGTTGCTCGTGATCGTCGTGCTGATGGTCGCGGGCGCCGTGGCGCTGATCATGAACCGCCTGCCCGCCGCGGCACGGTGACCGGTCGCGCCGCGACGGCACCGTATCGCCCCATGGACCACGCACAGCTGCCTGCTTTAATGGACTCAGTCTCATGACCCGACGCATTCTCGTTGCCGGTTTCCAGCATGAAACCAACACCTTCGCCCCCACCAAGGCCACCTATGCCAACTTCGAACGCGGCGAAGGGTTTCCCGCGCTGGTGCGCGGCGCCGACGTGCTCGCCCTGCGCGACGTCAACATTCCGGCCGGCGGCTTCATCAACGCGGCCGAGCGGCGCGGCTGGCGCTTGCTGCCGGTGATCTGGGCCGGCGCGAGCCCGTCGGCGCACGTCACCGAGGACGCCTTCGAACGCATCGCCGGCGAGATCGTCGAGGCGGCGCGACGCGGCGGCTGCGACGCGGTGTATCTCGACCTGCACGGCGCGATGGTCGCCGAGCATACGGACGACGGCGAAGGCACCTTGCTCGAGCGCGTCCGCGCCGCGGTCGGTCCGAACGTGCCGGTGGTCGCGTCGCTCGATCTGCACGCGAACGTGACCGACCTGATGCTGAGCCGCGCCGACGCGCTGCTGGCCTTTCGCACGTATCCGCACGTCGACATGGCGGAAAGCGGTGAACGCGCGGCCGCACTGCTCGAACGCCTGCTCGCTGGCCGCGGCCCGCTGCATCGCGCGGCGCGGCGGCTGCCGTTCCTGATCCCGATCAACGGCATGTGCACGCTGCTCGATCCCGCTCGCGCGATGTACGCGCGCCTCGCGGCGCTCGAAGCCGGCGGCGTGGTGTCGCTGTCGTTCGCACCGGGTTTCCCGGCCGCGGATTTCCCGGAATGCGGGCCGGTCATCTGGGGCTATGGCGACGCCGACGCGGTAGAGGCCGCCGTACAGACGCTGTACGACACGATGCTGGCCGACGAGGCGCAGTGGCAGGTACCGTTCCTGTCGCCGGACGACGCCGTGCGCGAGGCAATGCTGCTCGCAGCGGACGCAAGCAAACCAGTCGTGATCGCCGACACTCAGGACAACCCGGGCGCGGGCGGCGATTCGAATACGACGGGCCTGCTTCGCGCGCTGCTGCGTCATGGCGCGCAGGACGCAGCGCTCGGCCTGCTGTGGGACCCGGCGGCGGTGGCCGCGGCGTGGCGCGCAGGGGTCGGCGCGAGCGTCGACCTGTCGCTCGGCGGCTCGGGCGTGCCCGGCGACGAGCCGCTTCGCGCGCGCTTCGAGGTCGTCGCGCTGTCCGACGGAATCTGCCGCTACGACGGCCCGATGATGAACGGCATGCAGGCCGATGTCGGGCCGGTCGCCTGCCTGCGGATCGACGGCGTGCGGATCGTCGTGAGCACCGGCAAGGCGCAGATGCTCGACCGCAATCTGTATCGGGTGGGTGGCGTCGAGCCGGAAGCGATGAAGATTCTCGTCAACAAGAGCTCGGTGCACTTCCGCGCCGATTTCCAGGACATCGCGCATGCGGTGCTGGTCGCCAAGGCGCCGGGACCGATGCAGGCCGATCCGGCCGACCTGCCGTGGACCCGGCTCGCGCGCGGAATGCGGATGAGGCCGATGGGGGACGCGTTTGGCGGCGCGTGATGCGGTGGCGCGTGACTGGTTCCTGCGGATGCGGCCGCAACGTCGGGCGTTGCCGCCCTGCCTGTATGCTGATTGTCGTCACCCATAAGCGGTGCGGCGGAGCGCCGCCGCACCGTCGGAAGTTGTCGCGCGGAGCTGACCGTTAGTTGCGACACACAATGCAATAAAAGGGTTTCGTGGATTGCCGATCTGATCAATAGCGGTCGTTCACTGTCCGGACGAGCAGGCGCAATTTCCGCTCAGTTCTAAATGAGCGATTCGCTGACGAAGACGTTATAAGGTGTGCTTTCCAGATCCAGACTTTCGGGAACGGGTATGCCGTTTCCGCAATAGTCGATTTCGACATCGGCCAGATGACCTGACTCGTCGGCAAAGAGCAGAATCTCAATCGACCCCCGACCTTCTGCCCCGTTCCGATCCCGGAAGTCCGTCTCAAACACCATTCGACAAGGCTGTCCGCTGGAAGCGATGGCAATGGGGGGAACTTTATCAGGCACGGCCAGTGACAGGCCAAAACTGTTGCATCCACATTTACAGAGTCTGACTATCTCCGCATTCTCAAACTGCGCCGCAAGCGCGTCTCGATTTGGAAACGGACAGTGCTCAAGCATAAACCTAACCCAACAAGTAGCCCGGTTCAGATCGTTCGGCATATTGCGTCCTGGCATCGCGACTTGCGGCGTCAATGCGTCGATTGTCAGCGATGCACGCCGTGCTGTCGAACGTCTCAATGTGGCCGATCGCCGCCATTGCTCCCTAAAATTTGCGATGGCCATAAAAAACCCCGGCATACAGACCTGAGCCTGCATGCCGGGGTTCTTCGCTTCATGGCTGGCGAGCGGCACCCGCTCGCCGTTCTCGCTCACCGCACAGCCACCTCCGCCTTGCCGGTCGCCGCATCGCCGACCGCCGTCGGCGCCGCACCCCACCCGCCGCCCAGCGCGCGAATCAGGTTCACGGTCGACACCGCCTGCGCACCCGTCAACTGATTCGACTGCAATTGCGACTGCAACACCGACCGCTCGCTGTCGATCACGTCGAGATACGCGACCTCGCCTTCCTGGTACTGCGTCCGCGACAGCGTCGCCGCACGGCGCGACGCGTTGACGGCCGCATCCTGCGCGCGGATCTGGTCGTCGAGCAGGCGCAGGTCGGCGAGATTGTCCTCGACCTCCCGGAACGCGACGAGCACCTGCTGCCGGTAGTTCGCGACCTGTTCGTCGTACTGCGCGCGCGCCTGCTGCACGCCGGCCGCACGACGCCCGCCGTCGAACAGCGGCAGCGTCAGCGCGGTGCCGGCGAACGGCCCGAGCAGGAACGTGCGGCTCGACCACAGGAACAGGTTGCCGAGCGTCGACGCCTCATAGCCGAACGACCCGGTGATATCGAGCTTCGGGAAGTACGCCGACTTCGCGAGCCCGATCCGCGCGTTGGCGGCCGCCATCGCGCGCTCGGCCGCCGACACGTCCGGGCGGCGCTCCAGCAGCGCGGACGGCAGGCCCGGCGGAATCTTCACCGCGACCGGCACGATCGGCGTTTCCTTGAACGCGAAATCCGCGGGCGCCTTGCCAAGCAGGATCGCGAGCGCATGCTCGGACGCCGCGCGCCGGCGCGCGACGCCGACCGCATCGGCCTGCGCGCTGGCCAGCTCGTTCTTCGCGCGCGACACGTCGAGCTCGCTGATATCGCCTTCGTTGAAGCGGCGCTGCACGAGCTTCAATGCCTGGTCGCGCAGTTCGACGGTGCGGCGATACAGATCCTGGTCCGAGTCGAGCTGCCGCAGTTCGAAGTAGTTCTGCGCGACGTCGGCCTGCAGCGCGAGCTGCACCGAGCGGAACAGCGCTTCGCTCTGCGCCTGATCGGCACGCGACGCCTCGACGTTGCGGCCGACTCGACCGAACAGGTCGGCTTCGTACGACACCGTGCCCTGGGCGCGCCACAGCGTCGCGTTGGTCGGGCCCGTGCCCTGCGGCTGGAGCTGAGACGCCGACGACAGCCCCTCGCGCGTCGGCCCGAACCCGACGCCGACCTGCGGGAACCATTGCGAGCGCGCCGAACGGGTCGCCGCACGCGCTTCCTCGACCCGAGCGGCCGCGGCCTTGAGGTTCTGGTTCGCGGCGAGCGCCTGCGTCTCGAGCGAATCGAGCACCGGGTCGCCGAACACCTTCCACCATTCGCCGCGATGTTCGCCGTCCGACGGCTCGGCCGTCTTCCACGTGCCGGCCTGCTCGCCGGCGGCGAGGGTCGGCGCTTCCTTGAACGCGGCGGGGGCCGCCGCATCCGGACGCTTGTAATCGGGGCCGACCGCGCACGCGGCGAGCAGCGTCGCGAGCAGGGTGCTCGCGGCCGCCACCTTCGCGAAGCGCATCAGGCCGTTCGTGTTGTGCAAGTTATTCATTTTCTGGTCCTCAAGCATCGGGCGCCGGCACACCGTACCCCGCCGAATCCTTGCCGGCGACGTGGATCTTCCCGCCCGCGAGCGTACGCAGCACGACGTAGAACACCGGCGTCAGCATCAGCCCGAACAGTGTCACGCCGAGCATCCCGAAGAACACCGCGACACCCATCGCATGGCGCATTTCCGAACCGGCGCCCGTCGACGTGACGAGCGGCACCACGCCCATGATGAAGGCGATCGACGTCATCAGGATCGGGCGCAGCCGCAGACGGCTCGCCTCGATCGCGGCCTCGAGCGGTGTCCTGCCGTCGTGTTCGAGCTCGCGCGCGAATTCGACGATCAGGATCGCGTTCTTCGCCGACAGTCCCACCAGCACCATCAGGCCGATCTGCGTGAAGATGTTGTTGTCGCCTTGCGTGAGCCACACGCCCGTCAGCGCCGACAGAATGCTCATCGGCACGATCAGGATCACCGCGAGCGGCAGCGTCAGGCTTTCATACAGCGCGGCGAGCACGAGGAACACGAGCAGCACGCTGATCGGGAACACGTACATCGCCGAATCGCCCGCGAGGATCTGCTGGTACGTGAGGTCGGTCCACTCGAAGCGCACGCCGCGCGGCAGCGTTTCGTGCGCGATGCGCTCGACCGCGGCCTGTGCCTGCCCCGACGAGAAGCCGGGCGCCGGGCCGCCGTTGATGTCGGCCGCCGTGTAGCCGTTGTAGCGCACGACCATTTCCGGGCCGAACGTCGGCGTCACGGTGACGAGCGACGACAGCGGCACCATCTCGCCCTTGTCGTTACGCGTCTTCAGTTGCAGGATGTCGTCCGCGCGCTGACGGAACGGCGCATCGGCCTGCACGCGCACCTGGTACACGCGCCCGAAGCGGTTGAAGTCGTTCACGTACAGCGAACCGAGATACACCTGCATCGTGTTGAACACGTCGGTCACC
The DNA here is from genome assembly GCF_002959955.1 of Burkholderia sp. BE12. Lineage (NCBI taxonomy): Bacteria > Pseudomonadati > Pseudomonadota > Betaproteobacteria > Burkholderiales > Burkholderiaceae > Burkholderia > Burkholderia sp. BE12. Next base: position 62,029 of record NZ_PREY01000022.1, read on the forward strand.
GGCACGCCGAGCTGCTTCGCCTTCACGCGGTCGAGATCGACGTTGAGCTGCGGCACGTTGATCTGGTAGCTCGTGAACAACGGGCCGAGTTCCGGCGCCTGCTGCGCGCGCTTGATGAAGTCGTTGGTCGCATCCGACAGCTTCGCGTAACCGACCGCGCCGCGATCCTCGATCTGCATCTTGAACCCGCCGAGCGTACCGAGGCCCAGCACCGGCGGCGGCGGAAACACCGCGACGAACGAATCCTTCATCGCGCCGTATTTCTGGTTCAGCGCACCGGCGATCGCGCCGGCCGACAGCGCCTTGCCGTGCCGTTCCGCGAACGGCTTCAGCGTGACGAACACGATGCCCGCGCTCGAGCTGTTGGTGAAGCCGTTGACCGACAGCCCCGGAAACGCGACCGCGCTCTCGACGCCCGGCTGCTTCAGCGCGATCGAACCCATGTCGCGGATCACCTTCTCGGTGCGGTCGAGCGATGCACCGTTCGGCAGCTGCGCGAACGCGATCAGGTATTCCTTGTCCTGCGCGGGCACGAAGCCGCCCGGCACGACCTTCGACACGAGCACCGTCGCGCCCACCAGCACGAGATACACGCCGAGCATCGCCGTCTTGCGCGACAGCACGCGACGCACGCCGCGGCCGTAGTTCTCCGCACCGCGATGGAACACCTTGTTGAAGCCGCGGAAGAAGCCGCCGAGCACGCGGTTCATCACGCGCGTGAGCCAGTCTTCCTTCTCGCCATGCCCCTTCAGCAGGATCGCGGACAGCGCCGGCGACAGCGTCAGCGAGTTGAACGCCGAGATCACCGTCGAGATCGCGATGGTCATCGCGAACTGCTTGTAGAACTGGCCGGTCAGGCCCGACATGAACGCGAGCGGCACGAACACGGCGACGAGCGTCAGCGCGATCGCGATGATCGGCCCGCTCACTTCCTGCATCGCCTTGTAGGTCGCCTGCCGCGCGTTCATCCCGCCCTCGATGTTGCGCTCGACGTTCTCGACGACGACGATCGCATCGTCCACCACGATCCCGATCGCGAGCACCATCCCGAACAACGACAACGCGTTGATCGAATACCCGAACGCCAGCAGCAGGGAGAACGTGCCGATGATCGACACCGGCACCGCGATCAGCGGAATCAGCGACGCGCGCCAGGTCTGCAGGAACACGATCACGACGATCACGACCAGCGCGATCGCCTCGAGCAGCGTGTGCACGACGGCCTTGATCGACGAGCGCACGAACTGCGTCGGGTCATAGACGATCTTGTAGTCGATGCCCGCCGGCATGTCCTGCTTCAGCTCCGCCATCGTCTTGCGCACTTCGTCGGAGATCTGCAGCGAGTTCGCGCCCGGCGACTGGTTGATCGCCATCGCGACGGCCGGCTTGTTGTCGAGCAGCGAGCGCAGCCCGTATTCGGATGCGTCGAGCTGGATCCGCGCGATGTCGCGCAGGTGCGTGACGCCGCCGTCCGGCGTCGTCTTCACGACGATGTCGCCGAATTCGTCTTCCGTCTGCAGACGGCCGCGCGCGTTCACCGACAGCTGCAGCGGCGTGCCGGGCAGCGACGGCGATGCGCCGATCACGCCGGCCGCGACCTGCACGTTCTGCTCGCGGATCGCCTGCACGACGTCCTCGGCCGACAGCCCGCGCTGCGCGACCTTCTGCGGATCGAGCCACACGCGCATCGCGTAGTCGCCCGAACCCCACAGCTGCACCTGGCCGACGCCCTGGATCCGCGACAGGCGATCCTTCACGTTGATCAGCGCGTAGTTGCGCAGATAGGTCATGTCGTAGCGGTTGTCCGGCGAGATCAGGTGGACCACCATCGTCAGCGTCGGCGAGCTCTTCACCGTGGTGATGCCGAGCCGCTGCACGTCTTCCGGCAAGCGCGGCAGCGCCTGGTTCACGCGGTTCTGCACGAGCTGCGTGGCCTTGTCCGGATCGGTGCCGAGCTTGAACGTGACGGTGATCGTCATGTTGCCGTCGCTGTTCGCCTGCGACTGCATGTAGAGCATGTCCTCGACGCCGTTGATCTGCTCTTCCAGCGGCGACGCGACCGTCTCGGCGATCACTTTCGGGTTCGCGCCCGGGTACTGCGCCTTCACGATCACGGAAGGCGGCACGACTTCCGGATATTCCGAAATCGGCAGCAGAAACATCGCGATCACCCCGCCGAGCAGGATGATCACCGATAGGACTCCTGCAAAGATCGGCCGGTCGATAAAGAATTTTGAAATGTTCATGTGTGGCTCTGTCTGGTTGAACGCGGATGCGAAGCGGGCGCGCCGCTTACGAATCCGCCTTCGCCGGTGCGGCCGGCTTCGCGGTGCTCGCGAGCGGCGCGGACGGCTCGTCGCCGCCCGTCATCGGGACCATGTGCGGCTTCACCTGCTCGCCGGGGCGCACGCGCTGCGTGCCGTTCACGATCACGCGGTCGCCGGCGGCGAGGCCGCTGACGATCACGCGCCGGTTGCCGTGCTGCATCCCCGGCTGCACTTCGCGATACGACACGCGGCCCTGCTGGTCGACGACGAACACGAACTTCTTGTCCTGGTCGGTGTTGATCGCCGCGTCGTCGACGAGCAGTGCCTCGTGCGGCGCGCTGCCGCCCACCTTCACGCGCGCATAGAGGCCCGGGACGAGCGTGCCGTCCGCATTGTCGAAGCGTGCGCGCACGCGGATCGTGCCGGACGACGTGTCGAGCCGGTTGTCGACCGAATCGATCTCGCCGCTGCGCGAGTAGCCGGCTTCGTTGGCGAGGCCGAGCTCGACCGGCACCTTGCGGCCGCTGCGCGCGCCGTTGATGTATTGCAGGTAGGTCTGTTCGTCCGCGTCGAACGATGCGTAGATCGGCGACACCGACACCAGCGTCGTCAGCGGCGCGGCCGACGCGCCGGCCGATACGACGTTGCCGAGCGTGATCTCCGCGCGCGACACGCGGCCCGATACCGGCGCGGTGATGCGCGTATAGCCGAGGTTGATGCGTGCCGTTTCCAGCGCGGCTTCGGCGGCCTTCAGGTTCGCGTTCGCTTCGCGTGCCGCGTTCTGCTTTTCGTCGTAGTCGCGCTTCGCGATCGCGTTGTCGCCGATCAGCCGCTGCGCGCGCTGCCAGTCGCTCTGCGCGTAGCCGTTGCGTGCCTGCGCGCCCGCGAGCTGCGCGGCAGCGCGGTCGACTTCCGCCTGGTACGGGCGCGGATCGATCACGAACAGCACGTCGCCCTTCTTCACGAGCGCGCCGTCCTTGAAGTTCACCGCGACGATCGTGCCCGACACCTGCGGGCGCACGTCGACTTTCTCGACCGCTTCGAGGCGGCCCGAGTAGCTTTGCCAGTCGGTCACGGTCTGCGGCACGATGGTCGCGACGTCGACTTCGGGCAAGGGCGCTGCCGCTTTTTCGGGCGCGTTCGCGTTCACGCGCATCGCGCCGAACGTGCCGAGGCCGACGACGGCGAGCGTGACGATCGCCGCGGTCGCGATTCGGGAACGGGAGGTGCGTAGGATGGCCATGTGGATCTCCGGTAAACGTGGATTGGTCTGGTTATTCGGAACGGTTCGGCTGGCGCGCCTGGAAGCGGCACTGGAAGAAGCGCACGGCTTCCTCGAACGCGGCTTCGTGCGTGGCGAGCGCGGCGTGCGTGATGTCCGGATAGCGGATCACCTGCGTGAGCACGCCCGACGAAATCAGGCAGCCCGCATATTTCTCCGCCTCGACGTGCAGCACGTCGTTCTGCGCGGTGACGACGAGCGTCGGCGGCAGCCCCGCGAGGCGCACCGATTCGATCGGCGCCGCGTACGGATGCATGCGCTGCGCCGCCTGCGGCAGATACGCGCGATAGCAGGCCGCGCATTCGCGCGCGGTGATGTCGGATGCGAGGCGCTCGGCGTCGCCGATGCGCGTCATGCTCGGGTCGAGCATCGGCCCGAACAGCGCCTGCGCGGCGATCGACACTTCACCGCGGTCACGTGCGATGAAGGCCAGGCAGTTCGCGAGCTGGCCGCCCGCGTCGTGCCCGGCGACCCCGATCTTCTTCGGGTTGCCGCCGAACGCGCGGGCGCGCGTCGCGGCCCACACGGCGGCGCGATACGCATCCTCCGGCGCGGCCGGAAAAGGAAAGGCCGGCGCGAGCGAATAATCGACCGACACTACGAGAGCTGGTAAGCGTTCTGCTAAAAAACGCGCGGCGAAATCCGCGTCTTCGAGCGAACCGCGGACGAAGCCGCCACCGTGGAAATAAAGCACTACTGGCAACCCGGTCTTGTCCGGACGGCGGTAGAGGCGCAGCACGATGTCCTGTGCGTAGCCGGGAATTTCCACTTCGGCAACCGTCAGCGCCGCGCCCGCCAAGGCTTGCGCGGGCAACGCGGCTTTCAGGAATTTGCTGAATTCAGATGCGTCCATGACGATGCAGGATCCATTTCGAGATGGAACGAATTCTGGGTCCGGCAGACATTGGGATAAATGCCTATAATCCGGCAACACAATTCAACGCCCCCGAACAATCCGAGGCTGCGTTCACCCATGAGGTAGCGCAGCCTTGTCGTTCCGGCGGCAAATTAGTGCGGAGGTTGTGATGGACCGGCTTCAGGCCATGCAGGTGTTTACTCGCGTCGTCGATACAAGCAGCTTCACCAAGGCAGCAGAAACGCTCAGCTTGCCGCGAGCGTCCGTCACGACGATCATCCAGAATCTCGAAGCATTCCTCGGCGTGCGGCTGATGCACCGGACCACGCGCCGGCTCTCGCTCACGCCGGACGGCGCCGCCTACTACGAACGATGCGTGCGGATCCTCGCGGACGTCGAGGAAACCGAAGCAAGCTTCCAGGCCAACAACCGGAAGCCGCACGGAAAGTTGCGTATCGACATGCCGGGCTCGATCGGGCGGCTGCTCGTGATTCCGTCGCTGTGCGAGTTTCATACGCGCTATCCGGACATCGACCTGCAACTCGGCCTGTCCGATCGGCCGGTCGACCTGCTGCAGGAAGGCGTCGACTGCGTGATCCGCGTCGGGGCGCTGCAGGATTCGTCGCTCGTCGCACGCCGCGTCGGCCTGTTCGAATGCGTGACGGTCGCGTCGCCCGACTATCTCGAGCACCACGGCGAGCCGCAGACGATCGACGACCTGAGCCAGCACAAGGCCGTCAACTACTTCTCGAGCCGCACCGGCCGCACGATCGACTGGACGTTCCTGATCGAAGGCAAGGAAGTCGAGATGAAGATGGAAGGCATCGTGTCGGTGAACGACGCGGATGCGTACGTGACGTGCGGGGTCGAGGGCTTCGGCCTGATCCAGCCGCCGCTGTTCATGGTGCTGCCGCACCTGCGCGAAGGCCGGCTCAAGGAAGTACTGCCCGGCCTCAAGCCGCTACCGATGCCGATCTCGGTCGTGTATCCGCACAGCCGTCATCTGTCGCCGAAGGTGCGCGTGTTCGTCGACTGGATTGCCGAGGTGTTCGACCGCTGCCCGCTGCTGAGCGGCAAGGGCAGCCTCGACGCGACGTGCAGCAAGCGCACGTTCGAGGAAGCCGAGCGCGCGCCGGTGCTCGATACGCCGGTCATTAACGAGTGGGTCGCGTAACGCCGGCGCCCGCCGGCCGTCGCGTCACTTCGCCCGCCACGCGCGCATGAAATCGCCGGCCCGGCCGGCGGGCGCGCCGGGCCCCGTTCGCTTCGCCCGCGCCAGCGCTCGCGCAACGTCGGCGCGCTGGGCGCTCACGTGCCGCGCGCAATGGCGGTCGACCCAACCAATCTGGTTCTTCAGGAACGCGATCGTCTGCTCGATGCCGCCGCGCACGCTCGCGTGGCACCAGGCCAGCATCTGATACTCCGCGATCAGTGTGCGCATAAGCTGCCGGCGCCGCTGCACCAGCGCCTGCACGTGATGCAGTTGCGGATCGGGTAGCGGCGCGATGATCCGGCTGCAAGCCGGATGCCGGGCGAGCGCGCACGCAAGCTCCGCCAGCACACGTGCGCGCGCGCCTTTCCCTTCGAGCGGCCACTCGGCCGCCCCCGCGACGAAATCGCGCGCATGATGCGGATTGACCACCATGACCGGCAACCGCACGGCCTGCAGCGCGCACGCCACCTCGGCTTCGAGCCCACCGGCCGCTTCCAGTACGACGAGCGCCGGCGACCATTCAGCAATCGCATCGGTCATCGATTCGATGCCGAACGTCTCGTTCCGATAGCCGAGGATCGTGCTCAGCGACGACACGGAGATTTCGACGATCTCGGTCGCGACACTGATACCGACGCACACCTGTTCGAACTCCAGCGTCTCACCGCGCTGTCGGGCAGCCCAATTGCTCATGCGATTTCGCGCCTCCGCGCCGTCCCGTCCGCCCATGCCTGCCGGCCAGGCATCGATGTTGACATCAACAACTGTCACAAACAAAATGTAAGATAGTTGAAATGGGACTGGTTCCATCCACCATGGCAGCGCATGTGCCGTCGTCGTCCCGCGAACCTCCGTCCATGCATCGCATCATCCGACGCCGCACCGATGCGGCCCCGACGATATTGACCTTACCAAATGATCAGGATTCCTCATCCTCCGTCGACTCGGCCGAATGTGCATCGATTTCGAACCGACTCCGATCCTGCCCCCGCAGCCACGCCGGCTCGCGACCGACGCCGGACCATGTCTGCCCAGTCTCCGGATTGAAGTACTTCACGCGCCGCTTTCTTCCCCGAACGCCAATACCCGGAAAAACCACATCGTGACTGAAACCGAACTCTTCGATGCAACGCCGCACTTCGAGCAGCACGGTAGCCGCTATGGCGAGACGTTCGCGTTCGAGTTGCTCTTCGAGCAGCGCTTTCTTTTCCATGAACGATCTGTATATCAACACGACTGCCCCCGAGAAACGTATATCGGCCGTCGTCATATCGACGCCATGCCATCACGGCCAAGCGTAATCGTGCGGGCCGTTTCAATTGACAACTTTTGTCAACAGATGGGCATCTATATAGATTCAAAAAAATAGATGAAAGTCCTTTTCATGCTTACTTTCCAGTATTTTTTGCGTTCAAAATTGTTGACAATTTTTAGACGAGACGATGCGAATATCGCGGCTTATTGCCTGCTTCCGGCCGGTTTCGAACGAATCGTGAGCCTCTCCCCTCATACGCCCGATGCGGTTCGATCGATTCGCTCGCTACCAAAGGAGTACTAAATATGAATGTTCTATATCTCGAGGACGACGAAACCTATGTCGAATTGATCACCGCCGTACTGGAAAAATCGGGATACCACGTGCATGCGGTCGGCAACGGCCACCATGCGATCCGTCATATGGAAAGCGCGGTCGTCGACCTGCTGATCCTCGATTGGCTCGTGCCTGGGCTGTCCGGATTCGACGTACTCAAATGGACCCGCGAACGCATCGGCGGGCGCCTGCCGATCCTCTTCCTGACGAATCGCGTGCGGGAGGACGTGATGTTTTCCGCGATCGACGCGGGCGCCGACGACTACATGCTCAAGCCGGTCAACGAGTTCGAGTTGCTGGTGCGGGTCAATGCGCTGCTGCGCCGCGCGTATCACGACGGTGGCGTCCAGCAGAACGTGTTCGACGTCGGCAGCTACCGGATCAACATCAAGGCGCGGACCGTGCTGCTGCATGACGCGCCGATCAGGCTGACGCCGCGAGAATTCGATCTCGCCGTGCTGCTGTTTCGCAACCTCGGACGCATCATGCCGCGCGACGCGCTGATACGCTCGCTCTGGGGACGCGACATGGCCGGCGTGTCGCGCAGCCTCGACACGCACATCTACCGGCTGCGGCTCAAGCTCGCACTCCATCCCGCGAACGGCGTGCGACTCAGCACGGTCTACATGCTCGGCTACCGGCTCGAAGCAGCCTGACGACGCCGCATCGCAGCATGCGCCGTCCCGCCATGATTCGCAGAACACTATTGCATCGATAGTCCCAATCAAATTGCGCGGCACGCGCGGCGCGTACGAAACGACATGCGCCTCGTTTCGCCCGCCCATGCTCAGCAAGGCACTCCGCTAAACCCTACAGAAGGTGCGGTTTCCGATTGTTCCATTGGAGCGACAATTCAATTCACCGCAGCACCATTTATCGGCTTCGCCTCGGCTCCTAGAGTAGATCCTGTCGCGCAGCAGCATGCGCATTGAATACACAGGAGTCCCATCATGAACCGCCGCCATCTTCTCTCGGCCCTTGCTCTTACCCTTGCCGTGTCCGCACCGGCCTTCGCCGATTCGGGCACCCCGCACGCCGGCGACTACGGCAACACATCGTGGTACTCGCAGCACAACGGCCCGCGTACGCGCGCCGAAGTGAGCGCGGAAGTCGAGCAGGCACGCAAGGACGGCACGCTCGCGTACCTGCGCAAGGCGACTTCGTATCCGCAAGGGCTCGAACTCGCGCAAGGCCCGTATCGCCCGATGCCGGAAGGCAATCAGCTCGCCGGCGGGGGCCGGTAAACGCACGACGCCGCGCAACGGATTGCCCCGTGCGCGGCGTCTCGAATCACCTCATCGACGACTTGCTGAGTCAGTTAGTTGCAGGAGCACATGATGAACGACCCACTTCCTTCGCCGCTCGATCACTGGGACGACACCACGCCGGTGTGGACGCCGTTCCGTTCGGCCTCGCACGTGCATTGACCATTGACCGCCGGCTGAATCATCGTCCGGCGATCAACGGCGCGGCACCCCGTCGCGCCATTCGCCCCAGTGCGTGACGATGTCCTGCACCAGCGGATTGCCCGCGCGGTACAGGTTTTCGGTCGCCGGCGCGAAGCCGCCCTGATCCGCGTAGTTCAGCAGGTTGTCGGCGCTCGTCTGCCCCGCGTACGGCCGGTCGAAATCGGACCCCGTGCGCAGCACGGCAACGCGCGACAGGTCGACCCGTTTCACGCTCGCCGCGCGCTTGAGCGCTTCGTACGTCGCGTTGTCTTCCTGCGCGGTCATGCAGTAGGTGCCCTTGCCGTCCGTCAGGATCTTGGTCCACTGGCGTGCGCGCTCGCCGATCAGCGTGCCCGAGAACCACGTATTGCCCGATGACGTGTCGCACTGGATCACCGTCGGCGGCCGGTTTGCCGGCGCATACGTGAACTTCGCACGCGCCGCCTGCGCCTGTGCGCTGTCCGCCAGCACGACGTTGCGCGACAGCGCGTAGGCGGCGTCGGTCAGTTGCGGGTTGAGCTGGAACACTTCGGTACGATAGTCGAGCGGCGGCTTGTCGTTCGGACTCTTCGTATTGATGCCGAGATAGCCGGTGTTCCAGCCTGCCGGAATCTCGCGCGCATCGAGCTCCCACTGCAGGCTGAAATCGACGAGGTATTTCGACCACGCGGCCGATCCGACCGTGCCTTGCGCGGGGTCGACGCCCGCGATGCCCGAGACCAGGAAATACGTGCGGCGCAGATCGAAGCGTTGCGAGAACGTGAGCGCCATGATCGTCGCCGACGCGTTCGCATAGCCCATGCCGGTCGTGACCACGCACACGTCCTGCTTGTTGCAGTGGACGGCCGGATAGTCGGGCGACAGGCCCGGCACGGTGATGTCGCGCCACGGGCCGAGCCGGTCGAGCCACGCCTGGCCCTCCGGCCCGAACATCGTGATGATCATGACCTTGACCGGGCGGCCATGCGAGCCGGTCTCGGCGAATGCCGCGTTGCCTGCATCGTTGCCCGGGTTGTCCTGCGCGATCGACGGCGCGGTCGCACAGGCGGCCAGCGAGAATGCGGCGACGGAAAGAATGGAGCGAGTCAGCATCGGCGTTCCTTGTTTCGGTGATGTTGGATGAGAACGGCTGTCGGAGACTGCGCGACGAGTATAGAACGGGCGTGCGCGGTGCGGAACCCGACTACGAAACGACTGGCGGTGTTTCGTGCGAACGGATGCGTGTTGCGTGACGGAAAATCACGCATTCGTCGCCGTGTTGCGAACATCAGGAATGCTATCGGGTTCGCCGCCACGTGCGACGTCGGCTGCTTCTCGCCGCGCTACACGCGCATCAACGCCGCAACGCCGATCATCAGCGCAATGGGCCCGACCGACAGCGCGATCATCAGCCCGAACAGGAAGTCGTTCATCGGTCGTCGATGCCTTCAACGGAAGGCATCGATTCTATCGACCGACGGCACTCCAGCACGAGAAAACCCGCGTCAAGCGACGTCGACGCGTGAAGGCCCGCCCACCATCTCGCCGATCACGGCCGCGCGGTCGAAACCGTCGGCACGGAAGCAGGCGAGCACGTCGTCGACCGCTTCCGGCGCGCACGCCACCAGCAGCCCGCCCGACGTCTGCGGATCGGTCAGCAGCGCCTGCGCGACGGGCGGCAGCCCGTCGGCGAGCCGCACGTCGGTGCCGTACGCGGCCCAGTTTCGGCCCGACGCACCGGTGAACACGCCGTCGGCAACGAACGTCTCGACGCCCGCGAGCCACGGCAGCGACGCATAGTGCACGCGCGCGGTGAGCTGCGCGCCGCGCGCCAGTTCGAGCGTATGGCCGAGCAGCCCGAAACCCGTGACGTCGGTCAGCGCATGCACGCCCGGCAGCGCGGCGAGCTCGGCGCCCGGCCGGTTCAGCTTGGTGGTCGTCGCGACCATTTGCGCGTAACCGTCGGCGTCGAGCTGCTTCTTCTTCAGCGCGGCCGACAGCACGCCGACGCCGAGCGGCTTGCCGAGCACGAGCACGTCGCCCGCGCGCGCGGCCGCGTTGCGCTTCACGCGCGACGGATGCACGACGCCGATCGCCGCGAGCCCGTAGATCGGCTCGACCGAATCGATCGAATGGCCGCCCGCGACCGGAATGCCGGCATCCGCGCACACCGATTCGCCGCCGCGCAGCACGGCAGCGATCGTCTCGTGCGGCAGCACGTTGATCGGCATGCCAACCAGCGCAAGCGCGAGGATCGGCTTGCCGCCCATCGCGTAGACGTCGGACAGCGCATTGGTCGCCGCGATGCGGCCGAAGTCGAACGGATCGTCGACGATCGGCATGAAGAAATCGGTGGTCGCGACGATCGCCTGCTCGTCGTTGAGCCGGTAGACGGCCGCGTCGTCGGACGTCTCGGTGCCGACCAGCAGGTCCGGGAACAGCGCGGGCGGCGTCGCGCGCTTGAGCAGCTCGGACAGCACGCCCGGCGCGATCTTGCAGCCGCAGCCGCCCCCGTGCGAGAGGCTCGTGAGGCGCGGAACGGCAGGCGGGGTGAGGGTGGCTTCGGTCATCGTCGGCATCCGGTGAATACGGTGAATAACAACGCTCCATTATCGACAATTCCGCGCGAACGCGCCCGATACCCACATAATTGACGGCCCTTGCCCGCTCCCGCTCTCGCTCGCACCTTCATTGATCGATGGATCACCTCTTCATCGCCCTCGTGCTGTGCTCCGCTCTCCTGCACGCGATCTGGAACGCGTTCCTCCACGTCAGCGAGGACCGGCTGGTGCAACTCGGCACGATGGCGCTGCCGTATCTCGCGTTCGGCATCGCCGGCGCCGTGCTGCTGCCCGCGCCGGCGCCCGCCGCATGGCCGTACGTCGCCGCGTCGGCCGTACTCGAGGTCGCGTACTGCTTCACGCTGGCGCGCGCGTACCGCAGCGGCGAATTCGGGCAGATCTATCCGATCGCGCGCGGAATCTCGCCACTGCTCGTTTCGGTACTCGCGTTCGCGATGCTGCACGAGCGACCGACGCCGTTCGGCTTCGCGGGCATCGCGCTCGTGTCGTTCGGCATCATGTCGCTCGCGCTGCGGCGCGGCTTGCGGTTCTCCGGCGAAGGCGTGCCGTATGCGCTGCTCACGGGCGTGTTCATCGCCGCGTATTCGATCTGCGACGGGATCGGCTCGCGCGTGTCCGGCAGCGCGCTCGGCTACATCGCGTGGGTGTACCTGCTGTGGAGCGTGCCGCAGCTCGTGCTGGTCTGTGCGTGGCGCGGCGGCCCGCGCGCGGTGCTCGGCTCGCGCACCGCGCTCACGCAGGGCGCGATCGCCGGCACGATCTCGCTCGCCGCGTACGGGATCGTGATCCTCGCGTACCGGCATCTGCCGGTCGCGACCGTGTCGGCGCTGCGCGAGACCAGCTCGATCTTCGCGGTCGCGATCGGCTGGGTCGTGATGCGCGAGCGGCCGGGCCCGCAGCGGCTCGCCGCGTGCGCGCTGGTGGTGGCGGGCGCGGCACTGATTCGCCTTTGAGCAGAACCGGCGCGCCCGCGGCGTCGCGCGCCGGCGTCAGAACTTGTGGCGAATGCCCGTCACGGCAACGATCTGCGTGCGCGTGCTCGACGGATTCGAGATCCCTTCGATCGCGGCCACCGCGTTCGACGACGCGCGCTGGTAGAACGCATTCACATAAACGTCGGTGCGCTTCGACAGGAAGTACTGCACACCGATACTCGTCTGCAGATAGTGCGAGTTCGGCTTCGGCCCCTGCGACGCGAGCACCTGCGTGTAGGTTTCGCCCAACGCGAACTGCAGCGCGGGCGTCATCAGGTAGCGCACGCTGCCCTCGTAGTTGTTGAAGCGCATCGCTCCGCCCGTCTGCAGGTTGAACAGCGAGCTCGTGTACAGCAGCCCGAACGTCGCGGCGCCCCACGCGTACGCGCCGCCCGCGCCCCAGATTTGCTGGCGCGCCACGCCCTTGATGAACGTGTAGTAGTTGTCGGATGCCGCCGCACCGCTCGTGTCGAGCGCCGGATGATCGACGCGCACATATGCCGCGCCGAGTTGCAGCGGCCCGTTCTCGTAGCTCGCGCCAATGCTCCACACGCGATTTTCCGCGAACGACGTCGAATTCGAGAAACCGTACAGGCCCACCGCGCGCAGACCGTACCAGGTGGGCGTCTGATACTGCACCGCGTTGTTGGTGCGGAACGTGTTGTTCAGGTCGTCGGTGTCGAACGGATGCAGTGCGTACTGAGTGAGCGCGGTGGTCGCGCCGATCTGCAGCGGCTCCAGGATTTCCTGCGCCGCGTTGTACTGGCGCCCCATCGTCAGCGTGCCCCAGCGGTCGTTTTCCAGCCCCACGTATGCGCGACGCCCGAACAGCCGCCCGCCCTGGCTCGCGGCACCGGTCTCGAGATTGAAGCCGTTCTCCAGCCGGAACACCGCGCGCGTGCCGCCGCCGAGATCCTCCTTGCCGAGCAGCCCCCAGCGCGTGCCCTGTTCGTTGCCGCCGGTCGCCTGCCACGCGGCATGCCCGTTCTGGTTGTTCGTGTACGTGATCCCCGCATCGACGACGCCATACAGCGTCACGCTCGACTGCGCATGCACGAGCGGGACGCCCGCTGCCATTGCAACGCCTGCCAGCGCCATCGTCATCTCTTTCCGCTTCATCTCCGACCCCTTTTGTCCATTGAATATCGAGCGTGATTTATTTCTCTCGCAACGTGTTTTATTGAATAAAACATCGTCTTATTAATTGTGGGATTTGGGGATTTGAAGCGTCAAGCCGCACCAAAAAACGCCGACAGGCGTCGATACGATCGTGTGTGCCCTGCGTTTCAAGCAATGAAACAACGTCAATGTGGACGGGCTTTTCGGGCGAGTCAGGAGCCGTAACTCCCGCGCCGAAAAAAGCCCTTGACCGCAATTTTCTGCCGTTGTGAAATATTGATACGCTGTTTTAATAAATAAAACACGCTGCCCGAATGCCGCGAGAAACTAGGTAAAGAACCCGATCCCCATGCTGACGTTTAATTGCAACACCGCTGCTGCCGGCGAATCGCCCGCGTATCGCGTCGCGCTGCCAACGGCGCCGGCGCTGCCGATCGTCGTCGATTCGCCGCACAGCGGCATCGCGTATCCGCCCGACTTCTCCACGGTCGCGCCGGACGACGCGATCCGCACGACGTGGGACGCGTACGTCGACGAACTGTGGGGCGGCGCCCCCGCGTGCGGCGCGACGCTGCTCGGCGCGACGTTTCCGCGTACATACATCGATCCGAACCGCGCTGAAGCCGACATCGACGCGGCACTGCTCGCCGAACCATGGCCCGAGCCGCTTGCGCCGCAGCCGTACACGCAGCGCGGGATGGGGCTGATCCGGCGCGACGCGCTGCCCGGCGTACCGCTGTATGACCGCAAGCTGTCGCTCGCGGAAGTGCGGCACCGGATCGATGCGTACTACCGGCCGTACCGCCGCGCGCTCGCGTGCATCGGCGAGCCGCTGCACGCCGCGCATCGCGCGCTGTGGCACATCGATTGCCACTCGATGAAATCGCGCGGCAACGCGATGAATGTCGACGCGGGCGCATTGCGGCCGGACGTCGTGATCAGCGACCGGCGCGGCACGACAGCCGACCCGGCCTTCACCGCGTGGACGGCACGGTGGTTCGCCGAGGCCGGCTATCGCGTGCAGGTGAACGACCCATACCAGGGCGGCGACCTGCTGACCGCGCTCGCCGATCCGGCGCGGCAGCGCCACAGCATCCAGATCGAATTCAACCGCGCGCTGTACATGGACGAAGCAGCGTTCGCGAAACACGCGGGCTTCGCCGCGCTGAAACGCTCGGTCGACGCGTACCTCGACGCGCTCGCCGGCTACGTTCGCGCGCACCTTGCCTCGCCGGGAGACCCCGCATGACGACCTACATCGTCGACGCCGTCGACAGCGCGCTGAAGCTGCTGACCTACGTGGCCGAGCATCCGAACCTCGGCGTGACCGAGCTGGCATCGCAACTCGGCATCAACAAGTCGCGCACGTACCGGATGCTGTGCACGCTCGAGCTGCACCGCTTCGTCGTGCAGGACCCGCGCATGTCCACCTACGCGCTCGGCCCGCAGGCGTTCGTGATCGGCGTGGCCGCGTCGCAGCAGAACGCACTGGTGCGCGCCGCGCATCGGCACATGCTGGCGCTCAATCAGGCGATCAACGAAACCGTCGTGCTGCGCGTGCGCGAAGGGCTCGAATCGGTGTGCGTCGCGCGTTGCGAAACGACGCATGCGGTGCGCACCGTCGGCGCGGTCGGCAACCGCCGGCCGATCAATTTCGGCGCATCGGGCAAGGTGCTGCTCGCGTTCGCGCCCGACGCGGTGCGCGACGAATATCTCGCGCAGCTGCGCAGAAGCGGGCAGGCCGACGCGCCGCCGAAACTCGCGGGCGAACTCGACGCGGTCGCGCGCAAGGGCTACGCGGTGAGCAGCGGCGAGGTGACGCCCGGCGCGGTCGGGATCGCGGTGCCGGTGCGCGACCTGACGGGCGCGACGGTCGCATCGGTCAGCGTGACGGGGCCGGAAGTGCGCATCAGCCATGCCGACATTCCCGACTATCTCGAACGTCTGCAGGCGTGCAGCCACGCCATTTCCGCCGAACTCGGCTACGTCCCGGCGCGCGCCGCGCTGCAACCGGCCTGACGGCCCGCTCCCTCACCGACGAGAATCCGATGTCCGCCTCTTCCCCCAACCCGGCCGGCGCGCACGGCGCCGACACCCACGCACTCGCGGCCGGCGCTCCGGCGGCCGGTGATCCGGCGGCCGGCGCTCCGGTCGCGTCCGCCGCTCATGCGCCGCATCCGCACGGCAAGATGCTGCATCCCGTCGTGATGATGCTGTGGGTGCTGGCCGCCGCGATCGCGCTCACGTGGGTCGTCGACTCCGGCCACTTCGCGCGCAACGGCCGGCTCGTGGTGCCGGGCACCTATCAGGTGGTGCCGAAGACGACCGCGCTCGCGACGCTCGTCGCGCCGGCCGTCAGCCACAGCACCGCCGCGCATGCGCTGCCGGCGAGCCTCGTGTCCGCGTTCGTCGCGGTGCCGGAAGGCCTGCTGAAGAATGCGCCGCTGATCGTGATGGTGATGTTCGTCGGCGGAATGTTCGGCGTGATGCGCCGCACGGGCGTGGTCGACGCCGGCATCGACCGTCTGCTGCAGCTCACCGGCAACAACGCGTACCTGCTGACGCCGATGCTGATGATCCTGATCGGGCTCGGCAGCACGCTGCTCGGCTTCATCTCCGAATACCTCGTGATCATTCCGATGGTCGTCGTGATCGCGCGGCGCCTCGGCCTGTCGGACCTGTTCGCGGTCGCGCTCGTCGCGATCGCCGCGAAGATCGGCTATATCGCGTCGGTCACGAACCCGCTCGCGCTGGCCGTCGCGCAGCCGCTCGTCGGCGTGCCGCTGTTCAGCGGCGTCGCGCTGCGCGCGGCCGTCTTCGTCGTATTCCTGACAATCGGCATCCTGTACCTGCTGCGCTACGTGCGGAACACCGGTTACCGGGCCGGCCAAACCGCGTCCGGCGACACCGCGCGCACGGCCGCGAAACTGTCGCTGCGGCACAAGGCCACGCTGGCCGTATTCGCCGCGGCCGGCTCGATTCGCGCAGCGCGGCCGATGCATTCGTCGACGGGATGAAGAACATGATGCTGGCCGCGCTGCTGATGGGGCTCGCAGCTTCCGTCGAACTGCTGCTGCAGAACAGCCTCGTGCTCGACACGCTGATCCATTTCTTCACGCGGCTCGCGGACGGGCAGTCGCCGGTATGGGTCGCGAACGGGCTGATGGGCGTGCAGATGGTGCTCGACGTGTTCATTCCGTCGGTATCGGGCAAGGCCGCGGTCAGCATGCCGATCATCGGGCCGATCGCGCAGCTCTCCGGCGTGAGCGGCCAGACCTCGGTGCTCGCGTTCGTGCTTGGCGGCGGGCTGACGAACCTCGTCACGCCGACGTCCGGGATGCTGCTCGCGTATCTCGCGACCGCGCGCGTCGATTTCGGCGCGTGGATCCGCTTCGTGCTGCCGCTGTTCGCGATCCTGCTCGCGCTGTCGTGTGTCGTACTGACGTTCGCGGTGTGGATCGGGTATTGAGATTCACGGTACAGCGAGACGCACGAACTCGACGGCGCGCATCGCAACGCGCTGCCGTCGCCGGATGCGACGTTCAAGCCAGCGCCACGGCCCCGCCGAACGCCCGCTCGTCGATCGCCTCCGCGAGCGTCGCGAACGCGGTCGCGATCTCGTCTTCCGGCACGCACGCATAGCCGAGCAGCAACCCCGATGCAGCCCGCGAGCGGTCGGCGTAATACCCGGACAACGGCCGCACGACGATGTTGCGTTCGAGTGCGGCCTGCGCGACCGCGCGATCGTCGACGCCCTCCGGCAACTGCGTGACGAGATGCAGCCCCGCGTCGCTGCCGAGCGCGTGCAGCGTATCGCCGTAGCGGCGCGCGACCGCCTCGAGCAGCACCTCGCGGCGTTGCCCGTACAGCGTGCGCATCTTGCGGATATGCGACACGAAGTGCCCTTCCGCGATGAATTCGGCGAGCACGGCCTGCTGCAGCAGCTGGCCTTCGCGATACAACTCGGCGCTCGCGGTCGCGAAACTCTCCGCGAGCGGCTCCGGCGCGACCAGATAGCCGACCCGCAGCCCGGGGAACAGCGTCTTGCCGAAACTCCCGACGTAGATCACCTGCCCGGCCGTGTCGAGGCCCTGCAGCGACGCAAGCGGCCGGCTGCCGTAGCGGAATTCGCTGTCGTAGTCGTCCTCGATGATCCAGCAGCCGTGCTGGCGCGCGTATTCGAGCAACATCCGGCGGCGCGCGAGGCTCATCACCATCCCGAGCGGATACTGATGCGACGGCGTGACGAGCATCAGTTTCGGCGGCTCGGCGAGATCGGCGGCCGACGGCGCGATGCCTTCGTCGTCGACCGGAATCGGCCGCGTGGTCAGCCCCGACACGTTCAACACGCTGCGCACGCCCCAGTAGCACGGATCCTCGGTCCAGATCGCGTCGCCCGGGTCGGTCAGCAACCGCACCGCGAGGTCGATCGACTGGTGGATGCCGGTCGTGATCACGATCTGCTCGGGCGTGCAGCGCACCGAGCGCGCCGTGCGCAGATAGTCGGCCAGCGCCTCGCGCAGCAGCGCGAGCCCGCCGCCCGGCGCATAGGTCAGCAGATCCGGACGCAGGCGCCGCCAGTACTTGTTGTGCAGCCGCGTCCACACGCGCGCCGGAAATCGCGACACATCGGGCACGCCCGGCATGAATGCGCCGCCCTGGCGCTTCGACACGCCGGCGCCCTCGACGAGCCGCGTGCCGCGCGCGGACAGGCGCCGCACGGACGGCATCACGACGGCCGGCCCGGCCGCCGCGTCGGGCGGCGCGCCGACGATCTCGTCCGGCGCACTGTCGGCGACGAACGTGCCGCGGCCCGTCGCCGAGTGCACATAGCCTTCGAGCGCAAGCTGTTCGTATACCTGCGTGACCGTGTTGCGCGCGATCCCGAGCTCGGCGGCCAGCAGCCGCGACGACGGCACGCGCGTGCCGGCCGGCAGTTCGCGCGACAGGATCGCCTGTTGCAGCAGCCGGTGAAGCTGCCGGTAGATCGGCTGTTCGCCGCCGCGCACGAGGCGCTGCGCCAGCCAGTCCGACAACATGCTCGCGCGCATGATTGGCTCCTGAATATTTATTGAAATGGCTCTGATTGCCAGAGCCAAATGTGATTATAGTCGCCTCCATGGGCCGCCAAGGCGCCCGATTTTCTACTGACCGGACCGAATATCAAGGAGATGACCGTGAAGAATGCCGACCTGCAGGCCCGCAAGAACGCCGCCACCCCGCGCGGCGTCGGCGTGATGTGCGATTTCTACGCAGCCCGCGCCGAGAACGCGGAGCTGTGGGATGTCGAAGGCCGCCGCTTCATCGATTTCGCCGCCGGCATCGCGGTGCTGAACACGGGCCACCGCCACCCGAAGATCGTCAAGGCGATCGCGGATCAACTGAACAGCTTCACGCACACCGCTTACCAGATCGTCCCGTACGCGTCGTACGTCGAGCTGGCGGAAAAGATCAATGAACGCGCGCCGGGCGACTTCCCGAAGAAGACCGCGTTCTTCACGACCGGCGCGGAAGCCGTCGAGAACGCGATCAAGATCGCGCGTGCGGCGACCGGCCGTCCGGGCGTCATCGCGTTCTCGGGCGGCTTCCACGGCCGCACGATGATGGGCATGGCGCTGACCGGCAAGGTCGCCCCGTACAAGCTGAACTTCGGCCCGTTCCCGGGCGACGTGTTCCACGCACCGTACCCGAACGCGCTGCACGGCGTGACGACCGCCGACTCGATCAAGGCGATCGAAATGCTGTTCAAGGCCGACATCGATCCGAAGCGCGTCGCCGCGATCATCTTCGAACCGGTCCAGGGCGAAGGCGGCTTCAACCCGGCGCCGGCCGAATTCGTGCGCGCGCTGCGCAAGATCTGTAACGAGCACGGCATCCTGCTGATCGCCGACGAAGTGCAGACGGGCTTCGCGCGTACCGGCAAGCTGTTCGCGATGCAGCACTACGACGTGCTGGCCGACCTGATCACGATGGCGAAGAGCCTCGCGGGCGGCATGCCGCTGTCGGGCGTCGTCGGCCGTGCGGACGTGATGGACGCGGCCGCACCCGGCGGCCTCGGCGGCACCTACGCAGGCAACCCGCTGGCCGTCGCGTCGGCGCACGCGGTGCTCGAGATCATCGACGAAGAGAAACTGTGCGAGCGCGCGACGCAGCTCGGCGACGTGCTGAAGGCGAAGCTGAACGCGCTGCAGGCCGACGTGCCGCAGATCGCCGACGTGCGCGGCCCGGGCGCGATGATCGCGGTCGAATTCCTGAACCCGGGGTCGGGCGAGCCGGATGCCGAATTCACGAAGCGTGTGCAGACGCGCGCGCTCGAACGCGGCCTGCTGCTGCTCGTGTGCGGCGTGTACTCGAACGTCGTGCGCTTCCTGTTCCCGCTGACGATCCCGCAAGCCGTGTTCGACGAAGCGCTCGTGATCCTCGAGGAAGTGCTGAAGGAAACGGTCGGCGTGCCGGCCTGAGTGCCCGTCCAACTCAACTGAATGCGCCGCCGCCGTCGTGAAGACGGCGGCGGCCGTTTGCATCCGTCCTTTTCGAAGCAGGTGATTCATATGAGCACGGTTCAGGAAACCCTGGCACTGAAAGATCCGTCGCTGTTCCGCCAGCAGGCGTACGTCAACGGCGAATGGCAACACGCAACGAACGGCGAGACGTTCGACGTCCGCAACCCGGCGACGGGCGGCCTGCTCGGCACCGTGCCGGCGATGGGCGCGGCGGAAACGCGTCACGCGATCGACGCCGCGAATGCCGCATGGCCGGCGTGGCGCAAGAAGACCGCGAAGGAACGCGCGGTCGTCCTGCGCAAGTGGCACGACCTGATGATGGAAAACGCCGACGACCTCGCGCTGATCCTCACCACCGAGCAGGGCAAGTCGCTGGCCGAAGCGAAGGGCGAGATCGGCTACGCGGCGTCGTTCCTCGAGTGGTTCGCGGAGGAAGGCAAGCGCGTGTACGGCGACACGATCCCGACGCCGGCGAGCGACAAGCGCATCGTCGTGACGAAGGAAGCGATCGGCGTGTGCGCGGCGATCACGCCGTGGAACTTCCCGGCGGCGATGATCACCCGCAAGGTCGGCCCGGCGCTCGCGGCAGGCTGCCCGATCGTCGTGAAGCCGGCCGAGGCGACGCCGTTCTCCGCCCTCGCGATGGCCGTGCTGGCCGAGCGCGCGGGCGTGCCGGCCGGCGTGTTCAGCGTCGTCACGGGCGACCCGAAGGCGATCGGCGGCGAGCTGACGTCGAACCCGATCGTGCGCAAGCTGTCGTTCACCGGCTCGACGCCGGTCGGCCGCCTGCTGATGGCGCAATGCGCGGCGACGGTCAAGAAAGTCTCGCTGGAGCTCGGCGGCAACGCGCCGTTCATCGTGTTCGACGACGCCGATCTCGATGCGGCCGTGCAGGGCGCGATCGCGTCGAAGTACCGCAACAGCGGCCAGACGTGCGTGTGCACGAACCGCTTCTACGTGCATGAAGCCGTGTACGACCAGTTCGCGCAGAAGCTCGCGGCGGCCGTCGGGCAGTTGAAGGTCGGCCGCGGCACGGAGCCGGGCGTGACGCAAGGCCCGCTGATCAACGAAGCGGCCGTGCTGAAGGTCGAGGCGCATATCGAGGACGCGCTCGCGAAGGGCGCGACCGTCGTGACGGGCGGCAAGCGCCACGCGCTCGGCCACGGCTTCTTCGAGCCGACCGTGCTGACCGGCGTCACGCCGGCGATGAAGGTCGCGAAGGAAGAGACGTTCGGGCCGCTCGCACCGCTGTTCAAGTTCGGCAGCGACGACGAGGTGATCCGCCTCGCGAACGACACCGAGTTCGGCCTCGCCGCGTACTTCTACAGCCGCGACATCGGCCGCGTGTGGAAGGTCGCCGAAGCGCTCGAATACGGGATGGTCGGCGTGAACACGGGCCTGATCTCGAACGAAGTCGCGCCGTTCGGCGGCGTCAAGCAGTCGGGCCTCGGCCGCGAGGGCTCGCACTACGGCATCGACGACTACGTCGTGATCAAGTACCTCTGCCTCGCCGTCTGACGGTTCAGGGCCTGCCGCTTCGGCGACGGGCCTTGGCCGCCCGGCCGGAACCGGGCGGCCCGACGCGGGCCGGCCCCCCTCTCCGTCGCGCCCGCGTCACCTTCTCTTCCCGCGATCAGCGAAACACGTTCACCGCATCCACCAGCCGCGTCGCCTGCTGCTTCAGACTTTCCGACGCCGCCGTGCTCTGCTCGACGAGCGCCGCGTTCTGCTGCGTGATGTTGTCCAGATGCACGACCGCCTGGTCGACCTGCTCCACGCCCGTGCTCTGCTCGGCCGTCGACGAGCTGATCTCGGCGATCAGATCCGACACGCGCTTCACCTGCGTGACGATGTCCTCCATCGTCTTCCCCGCGCCGTCGACGATCCGCGCGCCCGATTCGACACGCTCGACGCTCGCGCCGATCAGCGTCTTGATTTCCTTCGCCGCGTTCGCGCTGCGCTGCGCGAGCGCGCGCACTTCGCCGGCCACCACCGCGAAGCCGCGCCCCTGCTCGCCTGCGCGCGCGGCCTCGACCGCGGCATTCAGCGCGAGGATGTTGGTCTGGAACGCAATGCCGTCGATCACGCCGATGATGTCCGCGATCTTGCGCGAACTGTCGGTGATGTCGTTCATCGTCGCGACGACTTCGTTCACCGCCTGCCCGCCGCGCCCGGCCGCCTCGCTCGCGGAAACGGACAACTGGTTCGCCTGCAGCGCCGTCTCCGCGTTGCTCGATACGGTCGCCGTCATCTCGGCCATCGATGCGGCCGTTTGCTGCACGCTCGAGGCGGCCTGTTCGGTGCGCGCGCTCAGGTCGCTGTTGCCCTGCGCGATCTCGTTGCTCGCGCGCTGCACGTTCAGCACCTGTTCGCTGACGTCGTCGACGAGCCAGCGGAACATCAGCCCGAGCTGGTTGATCGTGCGCAGCGTCATGCCGATCTCGTCGACACGGTTCATCCGCACGCCGCGCCGGCTTTCGCCGGTCGCGACGCGCAACGCCTCGTCGCGCAACTGCCGGAGCGGCCGCACGATCTGCGCGTCGAGCCACAGCCCGGCGCCGGCCGTCACGGCGACCGCCGCCCCGGCAAACGCCGCGAGCGCCCCGCCGGTCAACCCGCACGCCCAGCCGGCGCCGACGACCGCCGGCGCCAGCACGCACAGCGTCGACGCCACCCGGGCCCGCACCGACATCGTCTGGAACAGCGACGCGACGCGCATCGCGCCCGTGCGGACGATCAATCCCTTGTGGAACCCGCGGCTGCCGGCCTTGCCTTCACGGAAATCGCGATACAGCGCGTCGGCGGCCGCGATCTCGTCGCGCGTCGCCTTCGTGCGCACCGACATGTAGCCCTTCGGCTGCCCGTTGCGCATCACCGGAATCGCGTTCGCGCGCACCCAGTAGTGGTCGCCGTTCTTGCGGCGGTTCTTCACGAGCGCGGCCCACGGCTCGCCGCCCTTGAGGGTCGCCCACATGTCGGCGAACGCCTCCTTCGGCATGTCCGGATGCCGCACCACGTTGTGCGGCTGGCTGACGAGCTCCTCGTTCGAGAAGCCGCTCACCTGTGCGAACGTCGTGTTCGCGTAGGTGACGATGCTGTCGGCATCGGTCGTCGACATCAGCGTGACGTCGTCGGGAAAATCGAATTCCTGTTGGGTAACGGGCTGGTTGTTGCGCATGCAAGGCTCCGAAAAGCGGATCTGTCGTCCGCGCCGCGCTGAAATCGCGCTCAGTAGCCGAAAAACGGTGGATCGCTTTACGACATTCTCGTCCTTGCTGTCGGCAATTCACCGGAAAACCTTAATTCAATTGCGAATAAAAACGGATAATCCGGCCATTACCATGATTTCGATCAAATAATCCGGCGATAATCGTCGCGCGCGTTTATCCGCATGTCATGAAACGCCGTGCGGCATCGACGATGTCCGTATCCGTTGCGTGCGGCGAAACGATTGGCCTATCCTGCTCCATTCCACCGGAATTCGAATTCGATGAAAAAGGCATTGCATGAACTGAATCGGCTGTCCCGGAATACGGCGACGGTCGCGCATGATCGCAATCAAGGCGATCAGCACGCGTTTTTCCCCAATGGCGGCGCCACGCGGTTCCCGGAAAAGCATGAACTGGACGGCCACCCGATGGCGCTGCCCGACGGCATGCCGCGCGTGCCGCCGATGGTGGCAATCGCCGCGCACCGGGTGGCCGCATGACGCGCCGCACCCCCGCCGAACGCGACGCGCTGTCGGCCCGCCTGCTTGCCCGCGACGACGTACCCCTCGTATGGACCATCGACCGGCGCGAAATCATCGAACACCTGTACGTGCTGCGCGACGGCGCGCTGCATCTCGTGCCCGAGTTCTACGACGTGGCCGACTGGCCCGACGGCGAAGCCGAGCATTACACGCCGATCCTGCTCGACTGCCACGATCGCGGCGGCTGGTTTCTCGGCAAGTTCGACGGCGCGCGGCTCGTCGCGGCTGCGATCGTCGATAGCCGGCCGCTCGGCCCGCAACGCGACATGCTGCAACTGAAGTTCCTGCACGTGAGCCACGACTGGCGCGGCTGCGGGCTCGGCGAACAACTCTATCGCGCGGCCCGCGCACAGGCGCGCGCGATGGGCGCCGAGCGCCTGTACGTGTCGGCCACGCCGTCGCGGCGCACGATCGACTTCTACCTGCGGCTCGGCTTCACGGTCAGCACGGCGCCCGATCCCGAGCTTCATGCGCTCGAGCCCGAGGACATTCACCTCGAAGGGCCCACGCGCTGACGGCCCGGGCCGGTTAACGACACAGGGCGGCACGAGATACCTCGTGCCGCCCTGCGTGGCGGAATCAGCGCAGCGGTAAAGCGGCACGTATCCGGCCGCTTCACCGCATCGCGCGCTCAGACGCGTTCGATCGCGATCGCGATGCCCTGGCCGACGCCGATGCACATCGTGCACAGCGCGAAGCGGCCGTTCGTGCGATGCAACTGGTACATCGCGGTCGTCACGAGGCGTGCACCCGATGCGCCGAGCGGGTGGCCGAGCGCGATCGCGCCGCCGTTCGGGTTCACGCGCGGATCGTCGTCGGCGACGCCGAGCATGCGCAGCACCGCAAGGCCCTGCGACGCGAACGCTTCGTTCAGCTCGATCACGTCGAACTGGTCGATCGTCATCCCGAGCCGCGCGAGCAGCTTCTGCGTGGCCGGCGCGGGGCCGATACCCATCACGCGCGGCGCGACGCCGGCCGTCGCGATCCCCAGCACGCGGGCGCGCGGCGTCAGGCCGAAGCGCTTCGCGGTTTCCTCGTTCGCCAACAGCAGCGCGGCCGCGCCGTCGTTCACGCCCGACGCGTTGCCGGCCGTGACCGAGCCGTCCGGGCGCACGACGCCCTTCAGCTTCGCGAGCGCTTCGAGCGACGTCTCGCGCGGATGCTCGTCGCGCGACACGACCACCGGATCGCCCTTCTTCTGCGCAATCGTGACCGACACGATTTCTTCGGCGAGCGTGCCGTCCTGCTGCGCCCGCGCGGCCTTCTGCTGGCTGCGCAGCGCGAACAGGTCCTGATCCGCTCGGCTGACGTTGTAATCGACCGCGACGTTCTCGGCCGTCTCCGGCATCGAATCGACACCGTGCAGTTGCTTCATCAACGGATTGACGAAGCGCCAGCCGATCGTCGTATCGTAGATGTCGGCCTGGCGCGCGAACGCGCTCGCGGCCTTGCCCATCACGAACGGCGCACGCGTCATGCTCTCGACGCCGCCCGCCACCATCAGCGCGGCTTCGCCCGACTTGATCGCGCGCGCGGCCACGCCGACCGCATCCATTCCGGAGCCGCACAGGCGGTTGATCGTCGAACCCGGCACGCCCTGCGGCAGGCCCGCGAGCAGCAGCGACATGCGCGCGACGTTACGGTTGTCCTCGCCGGCCTGGTTCGCACAGCCGTAGATCACGTCGTCGATCGCCGTCCAGTCGACGTCGCGGTTGCGCTCGACGAGCGCCTTGAGCGGCACCGCGCCCAGATCATCGGCGCGCACGCCGGACAGTGCACCGCCGTAACGCCCGATCGGCGTACGGATCGCATCACACAGAAAAGCTTCGGTCATCAGTGTCTCCGCTCCCGTGAAAGGCTGGGAAGTGAACAGCGCGCGCCCCTTGCATTGCCCGTCGGGATGCGCTTATATGTTCTATATACGAACATAAGATCGTGTATCGAACGTTCAACGCATCATAGGGAGTGCAGGGACGACCTGTCAAGCGCGGTCCGCCCGGCGGTTGGCGGGTCGGGTCCCATGCGCTATCTTCTCGGCTGCACGATATTTCAGGCACTCATGACAACCGACGATATTCAGACGAAACCCGGCGACTCCTATGTGCAGTCGTTCGCGCGCGGCCTCGCGGTGATCCGCGCATTCGACGCGGCGCGCCCGGAGCAGACGCTCACCGAGGTCGCGTCGGCCACCGGCCTCACGCGCGCGGGCGCGCGCCGGATCCTGCTCACGCTGCAGACGCTCGGCTACGTCGAGGCCGACGGCCGGCTGTTCCGGCTCACGCCGAAGATCCTCGAGCTCGGCTTCGCATACCTGACGTCGATGCCGTTCTGGAATCTCGCCGATCCGGTGATGGAGCAACTGTCCGCGCAGATCCACGAAAGCTGCTCGGCCGCGGTGCTCGACCGCACCGAGATCGTCTATGTGCTGCGCGTGCCGACCCGCAAGATCATGACGATCAACCTGTCGATCGGCAGCCGGCTGCCCGCGTACTGCACGTCGATGGGCCGCGTGCTGCTGTCCGCGCTCGACGACGCGGCGCTCGACGAGACGCTCGCGCAGAGCGGCATCCGGGCGCATACGCCGCGCACGATCACCGACCTCGGCGAGCTGAAGGCGGCGATCGCGCAGGCGCGCCAGCAGGGCTGGGCCGTGGTCGACCAGGAACTCGAAGTGGGGCTGATGTCGCTGTCCGCGCCGATCCGCAACCGGCGCGGGCAGATCATCGCCGCGATGAATATCAGCGGCAACGCGCAGCGGCATACCGCGAAGCAGATGGTAAAGGAGTTTCTCGGGCCGCTGCAGCAGGCCGCGCAGACGGTATCGGAACTGGTGGCGCGGCGCGGCTGAGCAATCGGTTCGCCGGGCGGACCGGCAAGACGGGGGATGGGCGGAGCGCGTGGAGTGCACGGATAAAAAGACGGGCGGCATGCGCCGCCCGCTCAACTCTCTGACTCTATTTGCAACGTCCTTCTCACGGAACACGGAGCGCGCTCCGCATTACCCAATTTAGAGGTGCGGCAACGCCCGGTCAATTTGACGAGAACGAAATTGCACGGCGCATCTCGTACACCATGCGCGCCCGGCGCCGCTCACGCGCCCAGCAGCATCCCCTTTCGCACCGGCACCGTGCCCGTCACGCGGCCGAGCGGCGCGCCGGCCGTCACGAAACGGATCGCGCGCCGCATATAGAACACGCCATCGGTCGCGCTCGAGATCGTCGTGACCGCATCCGTCAGCGGATCGACGATGTCGAACAGCGGATCGCCCGCACGGATCGTCGCGCCGATCGCCGCACGGTGCACGAGGATCCCGCTCACCGGCGCGTAAAACTGCTCGCTGCCCGCAAGCGGCGTGGCCGGCGCGGCCAGCGGCGGCAGCGGCGCACGTTCGCCGCGCACCGCGCCGCACCACACGAGATAGTCGACGAGCGCGTCGGCATCGCGTTGCGCATAGTCGTACGTCACGTCGCGCTGGCCGCGGCACTCGACCGTCACGGCCACGGTGCCGGCCGCCATCGGCGTGCCGTCCGGCAAAAGCGCGCGCAACCGCGACCACAGCAGGTGATGTGCATCGTCGAACGCATGGCCGCCCGAATCCTCGGCGAGCAGCGACACCTCCGCACCGAGATAGCGCGCGAGCGGCTCGACCTCCGGCCATGCGGTATCGCTCGTGTACACGTGCATCACCGCTTCGAGAGAACAATGCAGGTCGATCACGACATCGGCGTCGTGCGACAGCTTCAGCAGCGCGAGCTGCAGTGAATCGAATTCGGTGCGCGGCGCGATGTCGTCGAGCGCCGCGCCGACGCATTCGCGCACGATCGCGCGATTGCGCACACCGTCGTCGCCCAGCCGGTCGCGCGCACGCGCGGCGATCTCCGCGAGCGGCAGGAAGCCGCGATTGAAGTTGCGGCCGCTTGCGAGATCGAAACGGCCGATGAACTGCCCGAGCAGATGATGATTGAGGCCGACCGGGTTCGACACCGGCACGAGCACGATGTCGGCCGCGAGCCGGCCTGCGGCGTCGAGCTGCGCGAGGCGCTGCTTCAGCACGACCGCCGCGAGCATCGCGGGCGTCTCGTCCGCGTGCAGCGCGGCCTGCAGGTAGATCTTGCGGCCGCTGTCGGCAGGCCCGAAATGAAAGCTCGTCAGCGTGCGCTGCGTGCCGATCGACGGCGACAGGAGCGGCGTGGTGCGAATCTGCATCGATGGTCTCGAACGGATGAAAACCGGAAATCGGAAGAACGGGTCGGCACGGCGCTCAATCGCCGTACGGGTTGAAATCGAAGTACTGCTTCGCGATCCGGTCGTACGTGCCGTCCTTCAGCATCGCCGCGATCGCGCCGTCGATCGACGCCTTCAGCGCGGTATCCGACTGCCGCATGCCGATGCCGACGCCGCGATCGCCCATGTCGAGCGGCGCGCCGACGAATGCGAAGCCCTTGCCGCGCGGCTGGCGCAGGAACCCGTAGTCGGCTTCCACGGTGCCGAGCAGCGCCGCGTCGAGGCGGCCGTTCACGAGATCGGCGAACACGTCGTCCTGGCTCTTGTACGGCACCACGCCGACCCCGGCGGGCGCCCAGTGCGCGAGCGCCCACGATTCGAACTGCGTGCCCGACTGCACGCCGACGCGCTTGCCGGCCAGCGACGCCGCCGTGCCGTCGAGCCCGCTGCCGGGCCGCGCGACGAGCCGCGACTTGAAGCGGAACAGCTTCGACGAGAACAGGATCTGCTTCTCGCGGTTCGCGGTGATCGCCATCGACGACAGGATCGCGTCGATCTTGCGCGCCTGCAGCGCGGGGATCATCCCGGCGAATTCGAGCTCGACCCACTGGCAGCGCAATTGCGCGCGGCGGCAGATCTCGTTGCCGAGATCGACGTCGAAGCCCTTCAGGCTGCCGTCGGGCGCTTTCGCGTCCATCGGCGGATAGGTCGGGTCGATGCCGAGCCGCACCACGTGCGCATCGAGCGCGAACGCGGATGGGGCCGCCAGGCCAATGCACAGGGAAACGAGCGGGACGAGGAAACGTTTCATGATCGACGATGGGCAGGACGCGGGACAAACGGCATGAGCCGGACTGCCTGCGATCGTAGGGGCCGCGGGCTGCCGCCGGAACCATCGGCTGACTTATCATGATCGGTATTTCCGATCACCGGCGTCGCAGCTTCCCATGACGTTCACGCTGTCCCAGCTCCGCATCTTCCAGGCTGTCGTCGAGCACGGCAGCCTGCGCGCGGCCGCACGCGCGCTCGATCTCGCGCAAAGCGGCGTCACGCAGCAACTGCAGGGCCTCGAGGCAGCGCTCGGCGCGACGCTGTTCACGCGCACCAATCGCGGGATCGTGCCGACGGCCGTCGGCCAGCGGCTGCTCGCGCGTTCCGGTTCGATCCTCGGCGAATGCGAGCAGGTCGAGCGCGAAATCCGTCAGTTGAGCGGCGCCTGCGAAGGCACCGTCACGCTCGGCCTCGTGACCGAGCCGCTGATCGACGCGTTCGCGCCCGTGCTGACCGCGTTCCGCGCGCGCTTCGACAAGGTCGACGTGCACCTGCGCACCGGCACGTCGCGGATGATGATCGGCTGGCTGCGCGAAAGCGCGGTCGATTTCGCGATCGCGCTGGTCGCGAAGCAGACCGACACGACCGATCTCGCGGTCACGCCGCTGCGCACGTCGGCGCCGGTGGTCGTCTGCCGCAACGGACACCCGGCGATGCATGCGCGATCGCTCGCCGAGCTGGCCGACCATGCCTGGGTGTCCACGCGCTCGCCGAACCTGAGCGCCGACCCGGTCGTCAACCGGCTGCTCGCGTACTTCCACGCGCATGGCCAGCCGCCCCCGAAGATCCTCGCGACCGTCGAAGGGATGTTCGAGACGCTGCAGATCGTCACGCAGACCGATTCCCTCGCGCTCGAAACCGAAGCGATCACGCGGCACGGGCCGTTCGCCGGCGCGCTCGCGAAGGTGCCCGTGCGCGAACGGGCCGAAGTGCAGGACGTCTGCCTGCTGCAACGCGCGGCCGTGCCGCTGACGCCGGCCGCGCAGGAACTCGCGACGATGCTCGCGTCGTATCTGAGGGTGGTGCGCGGGCGGTAAGCGCAACGCGCGCCGCCGCCCACGTTGCGTGTTGCGCGTTGCGCGTCAGTCCAGCGATTCCCGCGCCGTCTCGCGCAGCTTCGCGACCGCGATCAGCGACAGCACCACGCACGCGGCCACGTAGCCGGCCGGCGCGAGCTTGCTGCCGGTCGTCTTCACGAGCCAGGTCGCGATCAGCTGCGCGGTGCCGCCGAAGATCGTCACCGCGAGCGCATACGCGATCGAGATGCCCGTCGCCCGCACGTGGCGCGGCAGCGACTCGCACATCAGCGCCATTTCCGAGGCGGAGCCGAGCGAATAGAACAGCAGCATCAGCGCGGTCAGCGGCAGGATCACCGACAGCGTCGGATGATGGTTCATCAGCCAGAACGCCGGGAACAGCAGCGCGACCAGCACGCCGCGGCCGACGAAGATCGGCAGGCGCCGGCTGCCGAGCCGGTCCGACAGCCAGCCGAACAGCGGGCACGTGATCAGCATCACGCAGCCCGACGCGACGCCGACGAACATCGACAGCTTCATCGGCAGGCCGAGCGAGTGGATCGCGTAGGTCGGCATGTAGAAGGTCAGGATGTAGGTCGACACCGTGCCGCCCATCACCGTGAGCATCAGCAGCAGCACCGTGCGCGTGTGCTTCGAGAACAGCTCGTGCAGCACGCCGCGCTCGATGCCGTGATGACGGTCGCCGGGCGCATCGTCCGCGAGCCGCCGGCGCAGATACATGCCGACCGGCGCGATCAGCACGCCGACGAGAAACGGCAGCCGCCAGCCCCAGCTTTCCAGCGCGTCCTTCGTCATCGTGTTCGACAGCAGCGCCGCGAACCCCGAGCCCATCAGCGCGGCGCCGCCCTGCGTCGCGAGCTGCCAGCTCGCGCGGAACGCGCGGTGCGACGTGCCGCCCTGTTCGAGCAGCGTCGACGTCGCCGCGCCGAATTCGCCGCCTTGCGAGAAGCCCTGCAGCAACCGCGCGAACACGACGAGCAACGGCGCGGCCACGCCCACCTGCGCATAGGTCGGCGCGATCGCGATCAGGCCGGTGCCGAGCGCCATCAGCATGATCGTCAGGTTCAGCGCGGCCTTGCGCCCCTTGCGGTCCGCGTAGACGCCGAGCACGACGCTGCCGAGCGGCCGCGTGAAGAAGCCGGCGGCGAACGTCGCGACCGACAGCAGCAGCGACGTGGTCGGGTCGCTCGACGGGAAGAACAGCTTGCCGATCAGCACCGCGAAAAAGCCGTATACGGTGAAATCGAAGAATTCCAGCCAGTTGCCGATCACGGCCGCGGCGATCGCGCCGCGCCGCGTGACCGCGGGCGCGCCGGGCGCGCTGGTGTCGGCGGCCCCCGTCGACGCGGGGTGCAGCGCGAGATGGTCTTTCTGCATCGTTCCAGTCTCCTCTCAATGCGGCCGGAAGCGCCGGCCGCGCGCCACTGCGATCACTGCCCCAGGTAACGCTCCACGAGACGCGTCCAGAACGCCGCGCCGATCGGCAGGTTGCGGTCGTTGAAGTCGTATTTCGGGTTGTGCACCATGCAGCCGTCCTCGCCTTCGCCGTTGCCGAGCCGCACGAACGAACCGGGCCGCTGCTGCAGCATGAACGCGAAATCCTCGCTGCCCATCAGCAGGTCGGTCTGCTCCACCACGTGCGCATCGCCGACGAGTTCGCGCGCGACCTGCGCGGCGAAATCCGTTTCGGTATCCGTATTGACGACGACCGGATAGCCTTCGATGTACTCGACGTTGGCGGTCGCGCCATAGCTCGCGGCCTGCGTTTCGGCCAGCTCGGTGATGCGGCGCTTGAGCAGCGCGCGCACTTCGGGGCTGAACGAACGCACGCTGAGTTCGAGGCGCGCGCCGTTCGGAATCACGTTGTTCGCGGTGCCCGCGTGCATCGAGCCGACCGTGACCACCGCCGGCTGCGACGGGTCGACGTTGCGCGCGACGATCGTCTGCAGCGCCATCACGATGCTCGCCGCGACAACGACCGGATCGACCGTCAGGTGCGGCCGCGCCGCGTGGCCGCCGACGCCTTCGATCGTGATGATCGCCTTGTCGCCCGCCGACATGAACGGGCCGCGCCGCGTGAGGAAGACGCCCGGCGCCGCGCCCGGATGGTTGTGCATGCCGAACACGGCGTCGCACGGGAAGCGCTCGAACAGGCCGTCGTCGATCATCTTCTTCGCGCCGCTGTCGACGCCGTGCTCTTCCGCCGGCTGGAAATACAGGTGCACGGTGCCCGAGAAGTTGCGGGTCTTCGCGAGATGCTGCGCGGCGCCGAGCAGCATCGTCGTGTGGCCGTCGTGGCCGCACGCGTGCATCTTGCCGTGCGTGCCGCTCGCATACGGCAGGCCGGTCGCCTCGACGATCGGCAGCGCATCCATGTCGGCGCGAATGCCGATGCTGCGGGTGCCGTCGCTCACCCGCAGCGTGCCGACGACGCCCGTCTTGCCGACGCCGCGCGTCACCTGCCAGCCCCATTGCTCGAGCTTGTCCGCGACGAGCGCGGCCGTGTCGTGCTCTTCGTACGCGAGTTCGGGATGGTGATGGATGTGGTGACGGATCTCGCGCAGCCCGCCGGCGGCGGGCATCAGATCCTCGATTTCGGTGAATCGGGTAGCGGTGGTCATCAAGGGGCTCCTGCCGTTGTCTGCGCACGCCAGGGATGCGTGCGGGAAAGCGAGCCACTATAGCGAGCCGATATCCGCTCAATAAGATGCGGAATTTTTCACCGTGATAAGGTTTTTTAATCAGGGTTAATACGGGCAGCGGTTACGCTTGAATCGTCGGACCGTCAGCCTATCGAACTTCGCCATGTCCGGCCGGACAAAGGCTGGTGCGGCCGTCGTGGTCGCCACGCCGCTCGCGGTAGCAGAGCACCGCGATCAAAAGCTGCGCCACCGTCGAAGCAGCGGCAATCGAATGAACCCCGAATACGGCACCGTCCTCGACGCGCAGCAAGGCGTCGGTGTCGCGCGCCAGCGGTGACACGCGGCTGTCGGTAATCACGATGAGTTGCGCGCCGTTGCGCTTGGCGAGTCTGGCGACACGGCCCGTCTCGTCGCCGTAAGCCGGCAATTCGACGGCCACGAAAACGTCGCCCGGCCTTACCGAGCCGGCCTGGCAGAGATCCATCCCGCCGAGCGCGGTGAACAGGCAAATCGTCTTGTCTGTCTGGCGCAAGGCCTGCGCCAGATGAACTGCAAGCGGAAATGCCTGACGCACTCCCATCACCCAGATTGTGGCGGCGTCGCGCAGCATGACCAACGCGCGCCTCCAGTCCTCGGATGCCAGCAATTCGCTCAGACGCGCAACCGCGGCCAGGCTGGACGCCAGCACCGCCTCTGTCAGGCCGTCCAACCCATCGGCCACTGCGTCAGCGTGCGCGGGCTTTGTGTCACGCAGCAGCGGGAGCGGTGGCACGATCTGCTGACGTAACCGCCGCCGCAGGTCCGCATAGCCGGACAAGCCGAAGTGCTGGGCAAAGCGCACGACCGCCGACGGGTGCACGCCACACTGGTCGGCGATGCTGCGAATATCGAGGATGCCGACCTGATCGGCGTGGGTATCGACGAAGTGCGCAATCGACTTCAGCCGCGGGCTCAGCGTGTCGTACTCGGCGCGAATGCGCAACAACAGTTGGTCGGCGCCGTTGCGGCAAGGTTCGTCCGGCATACTCGCTGATCCGGCCCGGGATATGTAATCGACGCTCATCGTGTCAGGCGCGAGCCGGCTCCGTCGGTACAAGGCTCATGCCATCGTGGAACTGCAGCGGCATCGGCTCCGGCCGCGCCATGCTGGTCTCGAGCGGATAGATCACGTTGTTGGCCGCCGATTCGATCATGCCGTGCATGACCTCGAGAACATGCAGCGCCATGTCGACGCTGGCACGAGGTTGACGTCCCTCGGCAATCGAAGCGGCCATGTCGACGAGCCCGATGCCGCGGCTGTTTTGGCGATGACTGGTCTCTGTGAACGGTCGCTCGATCGGGACTCTTCTCCACGGACGCAGTGCGGCATCACCGCGCGGAAGGTCGCCCCATCGATAATCATCACGCGTGCGCAGTAGCAGATCGCCACCAAACAGATTCGGCCCGTCACACGGATCGATGTCGTTGAGGCACAAGGTGCCATCCGTACCGTAGAGTTCCATCCGCGGCAACTCGGAATCCCATACGTCGTAGCTTACGATCAGGGTGACGAGTGCGCCCGATACGAATACCAGGTTGGCGGCAACGTGTGTCGGTACGTCGACCGGAATGCGCGTGCCGAAAAGCGGCCCACTTTCGACGACGCGTTCCGAAGACGCCCGGCCCGCGACCGCGGAGCATTGCCGTACCGGCCCCAACAAGGACACCAGCGCGCTCAGATAGTACGGTCCGATATCGAGCACGGGGCCGCCACCGCGTCGATACAAGAAAGCGGGATTCGGGTGGAACCACTCCGGGCCTCGGCTCACCGCAAACGCCGTGGCGCTATGCACGATTCCGATCACGCCTTCGTCGATCAGTTGACGGCAGGTCTGCAGGCGCCCGCCCAACACCGTATCGGGTGCGCAGCCGAGCACCAGGCCTCGCCGTCGCGCTTCCTCATACAGTGCCTTTCCGTCGGCAAACGTCATGGCGAGCGGCTTCTCGCTGTAGACGTGTTTGCCGGCGCGCAACGCAGCCAGCGTCAGTTCCGCATGCACGTCGGGCGTGGTCAGGTTCAACACGATATCGATCCCGACATCGTCAACCAGCGAAGCAGCATCCGGATACGCTTTCGGTACGCCGTGCATCGCCGCCTTCGCGCGCGCTTTCTCCAGATCGCGCCCGGCCACTGCGGCAAGCTCGACAATCGGGTACTTCGCCAGATTGCGCAGATAGACGTCGCTGATGTCGCCCACGCCTAGTACACCGACTTTAAGCGGCTTCATGGTGCTCCTCGTCAGGAAGGTCGCCGGCATGCGGCGGCAGGATATCGCCCGGATCTCTTGCGTGCGTCGCGCCGCGTGCGGTTTCGGCCGACGCGCACGGCGCACGCAAGAAGGTTCATGCACCGGACGGTTCGTCAGAACTGCGTGGCAATCCCCGCAAACACACCGAACTGGCTGCGCCCATAACCGGGATTGAGGTTCGATGCGCTGCCGTTGACCGAGTCGTTCACGTTATTGGCCCCGTAGGTCCCGCCGTTCAGCCCAAGGTTCGACGTCGAACTGTTTCGCAAATACCCGAGTTCGGTATAAAGCCGCGTCTGCTTCGACAGCGAGTAGATGCCGGACAGCGTGTACAGCGTCCCATTGCCATTGCCGTGATTGGCATTGGCGTGATAGACGGCGCCCATGATGGCGGTTGCCGGCGTCACGGCCCATTGCGCGCCGACCCATTCCTGATCGACCGCGGTCGGCAAGGAAACGCCGGCGGGCTGCGCCGACGGGGTGCCCGTTCCGTAATATCCGGCATTCGATGCGTCTGGTGCGCTCAAGTGAACGTAGCCGGCATACAGTGTCACCGGCCCGATTCCGTACGACGCGCCGGCGAAGATCGAGCGCGATGCCAGATAGACGTTGCTGAACTTGCCGTTGCCGTCACGGATCTCGTCGTAGATCAGCTGCGCTTCGAGACTGGACGCCTTGTACTGCAATTTCAGGCCGTCCGAGCGGCCCTGCGAGCTGCCCAGGCCGGTGGCCGTGCCCAACTGGCTCGGCGCCGTGCCCGGCGAACCGGCATTCCATTTGGTCGAATTGGCGAGGTTGTACTGGCCTTTCACCGTGAAGCCGCCGAAATCGGGCGACGTATATTCGATGCCGTTCGACGCCTGCGGGAACATGCGGCCGCGCACCAGCGTGCCGAACGAATATTTCTTGGTCTGCTGCGGGTCGAGTGTGCCGGTATCCTGCAGTAACTCGCTCGCACCGAAATTGCCGAGGCGGATCGCGCCGTACGCGTCGTGTCGCAACCCGACGGTCGCCTGCCCCTCGAAGAACGAACCGTTCGCCACGGAGCCGTTCAGCGTGTTCAGACGCGCCTCCAGGCGGAACGTGGCCTGCAGGCCTCCCCCAAGGTTCTCGTTGCCGAGCATGCCGAAGCGCGACTCGCCCCAGCCGCCGGACTCGGCCGACAGCCGCTTGCCACCCGGCAGGCCTGTTTCATATTGCAGGCCGTTATCCACGATCCCGTACAACGTGACGCTGCTCTGCGCATGCGCGAACGCCGTGACGCCGCACAGCGCCGTACCAGCGATGAATCTGAGCATTTTCGCATCCATCGACAATCTCCTTTGCATACCTAAGTTATTTATGTTTTTCTCGT
Source organism: Burkholderia sp. BE12 (assembly GCF_002959955.1). Classification (NCBI taxonomy): domain Bacteria; kingdom Pseudomonadati; phylum Pseudomonadota; class Betaproteobacteria; order Burkholderiales; family Burkholderiaceae; genus Burkholderia; species Burkholderia sp. BE12. The sequence continues at coordinate 97,970 of NZ_PREY01000022.1, forward strand.
CTTTATTCATACGCCGACGCATATTGGTCATACGCCGGCCGACCTGCCTACTTGAGGTAATTCCCCACGTTGTTACGGGTGACGGATTCGAACGGTACGATCACTTCGGCGGGGGCCGGCTTGCCGCTCTTGAGCGTTTCGACAACCAGGTATGCGGCCTGTGCCTGGCCCTTCGCGTTCTGGAAGATGGTCTGGGACATCTCGCCCGCCTTGATCGCCCGCATCGCGTCCGTGGTGCCGTCGACGCCGGAGATCGCCACACCCTTGAGCCGCCCTGCCGTCTTCAGCGCTTCCAGCGCGCCAAGCGCCATCTGGTCGTTGGCGGCGACGATTGCATCGAACTTCGGATACCGCTGCACCCAGTCTTCGGTAACTTTCATGCCCTGTGCGCGATCATAGTCGGCCGGAAGGTTCGACAGGATCTTGACGTCGGGGCGCTTGGCCAGCGTCTGCACGAAACCGGCCAGGCGCTCCTTTGAGTGGTAAAGGCCGGGGGTGCCCTGCAGGTAGAGGATCTGCGCGTTCTTCGGCAGGACCGAATCAAAGTACTCGGCCTGCAGACGTCCAGCATCGTAGTTTTTCGAACCGACGAACGTGTACTTGCCGCCAGCGGACTGGATGCCCAGCGCGATCACCGGGATGCCGGCCTTGTTGGCACGCTCGACCCCGGGAACGATGCCGCGATAGTCAACCGGCACGATCATGATCACGTTGACCTTCTGCGCGATGAAGTTGTCGATCTGGTCGAGCTGGCGGCTCACGTCGCCGTTCGCATCGGTGTAGACCACGCTCACGTTCGGGTCCGCCCTGACCGCATCTGCAAAGGCCGTCTTCCGGCTCATCGTGAACACATCGGTGTCGGCAAGATTCGTGTAACCGATCACGAATTTCTTGTCGGCTGCGTTGGCCGATGCCGCCAGCACCACCAACCCGAATACCGCCACCGCTACTTGTTTCCAAACCTTCATACGCTCCTCCGTTGTTGTCTGACCTGCTGCAGGTTGAACATCGACTTTTCTGCAAATGCTTCGCTTGCTGCTTCACTGCTTGCCGGAGATCCGGCTCGTCCGGTTCCGATCTCAGGCCGGACGCCGTACGCGCTTGCCGCGACCGTTCTTGGTCTTGACGTCCAGAATCACGGCGGCCGCGATGATCAGCCCCTTGGCGATCTGCTGCCAGTAGGAGCTGACGTTCAGAAGGTTGAGGATGTTGTTGATCACGCCGATGATCAGCGATCCGATCATCGAACCCATGATCGTGCCGGTCCCGCCCATCAGGCTGGTGCCGCCCACCACCACAGCCGTGATCGCATCGAACTCGTAGCCAACGCCGCCAGCCGGTTGGCCCGAGTTGATCCTCGACATCAGCACGATGCCGGCGATCGCGGTCAGCACGCCGCTGTAGACGAAAGCCATCGTCGTGACGCGTCGCGTATTGATACCGGAGGCCAGCGCGGCGCGCGTGTTGCCGCCGGTTGCATAGACATAACGGCCAAAGCGCGTGCGATTCAGCAGCACCCACGACACCGCGAGCACGGCGATCAGGATCAGTACCGAGATCGGCACCGGTCCGACCGAGTCTTGGCCGATAACGGTGAAATCGCCCAGGTCGCTGACGGGCGCGCCGCCGGTATAGAGCAGGATGCCGCCGCGCGCCACTGTCGTCATCGCGAGTGTGGTAATGAACGATGGAATGCCGAACGTCGTGACGATGAAGCCGTTGACGAAGCCGACCACCACTCCCATCGCCAGCCCGGCCGCTATCGCCAGTGCGATGCTGCCGGTAAGCGACATCACGCTCGCCGCGATCGTGCCTGTCAGGGCCACGACCGCGCCCAGCGACACGTCGATCTGCCCGAGAATGATGATGAAGGTCACACCGCATGCGAGCAGGCTGACGACCACCACTTGCCGCAACACGTTGGTCAGGTTCGGAACGGTCAGGAACGCATCGCTGACCAGCGAAGCGAGCACCACGATGCCGATGAAGATCAGCATCGTGCCGTATTTGCGGTAAATCTCGGCCGGGCTCGCGCCCTTCAGCCAGGCCATGATGCCGGCGCGCGGCTGCATCGAATTTTCCTGCATGCTGTCCAACATCATTGACCTCCGGTTGCCAGTTTCATGATTCGTTCCTGCGAGGCCTCACCCCGGCTCAGCTCGCCGGCCACCCTGCCCTCGCGCATCACGATCACACGGTCGCTCATGCCGAGAATCTCCGGCAGTTCGGACGAGATCATGATGATGGCCAGCCCCTGCTGCGCGAACTGCGACATCAGACGGTGAATTTCGGATTTCGCGCCGACGTCGATGCCGCGCGTCGGTTCATCGAGGATCAGCACCTTCAGGTCGCGCAGTAGCCATTTCGCGATAGCGATCTTCTGCTGGTTGCCGCCACTGAGATTGCCGGTAACGGTCAGCAGGTCCGCGGTCTTGATCTTCAGCATCTCACGCATCCGCGTGGCCTCGGCGCGCTCGCGGCGCACGTCGAGAAAGCCGCACCGAGAGAAACCCTTCAGGTTCGCGAGCGAGATGTTTTCCATCACCGAGCGGCACAGCACGAGCCCTTCGCCCTTGCGATCCTCGGATACCATCGCGATCCCGTTGCGGATCGCGACATCGCTGCCTGTGCCTTTGATCCGCAACGGCATACCCTCGAGAACAATCTCGCCGTCGTCCAGCGCATCAAGCCCGAATATCGCGCGCACCACTTCCGTCCGCCCCGCACCAATTAACCCGGCCAGCCCGACGATCTCGCCGCGCCGCACGCTGAAACCGATGTTCGAGAACACGCCATGGCGCGTCGCGTTGCGCAACTCGAACACGGTTTCGCCGATCGGCGCGTCGAGCTTCGGGAAGATGCTCGAGATCGGCCGGCCGACCATCGCCGCGATGAGGCGGCTCTCGTCGTAGTCGCTGGCGTGGCCCGACTCCACGTAGCGGCCGTCTCGAATGATCGTGATGTCGTCCGCGATCCGGAAGATCTCGTCCATCTTGTGGCTGATGTAGATGATCGCGACACCGCGCGACTTCAGGTCTCGAATCTGCTCGAACAGCATGCCGACCTCGGTGTCGCTGATCGCCGAGGTCGGTTCGTCCATGATGACGACAGATGCCCGACGCGAAATCGCCTTCGCGATTTCGATCAGCTGCATGCCTGCCACGCTGAGTTCGCGCATCTTCTGGCGTGGCGTGTACTCGAGCCCGAGGCGATCGAGCAACGCTTGCGTATCGCGCTCCATGCGCCGGAAATCGATCATCCCGCGCGACAGTGCACCGAACGCCCCATAGGTCGGCTCGCGACCGAGAAAGATGTTCTCGGCGATCGACATGTCGAGAACGGGGCTCAGTTCCTGGTGGATCATCGCCACGCCGGTCTCGAGCGCCGCCTTCGTACCGGCGGGACGATACGGCGCGCCTTTGAAGCGGATCTCGCCCGAATCGACGCGATGCTCGCCGGACAGGATCTTCATCAGCGTCGATTTGCCGGCGCCGTTCTCGCCGACCAGCACGTGCGTGGTGCCCCCACGCACCCTGAGGCTGACTCGGTCGAGCGCGAGCACGCCTGGGAATGCCTTCGATACGTCCTGCATCTCGAGCACGTATTGCGGTTCTTCGCTAGCCATGTGGCTGCTCCTCCTGGGCCGGCCGAGGCCGGCCCGATGGCATGACGGCGAGACGTCCGCGCGACGCTGCGCATGGACGGTTCCGCCGCGGCGCGCCGGTGGCGCCCCGCATGCCTGTCTCCGTTGTGTTTCTTGGTCTGTCGCGTGCGCAGGGCCTTGCCGGGCCGAGACTGGCTAGCGGCTGATGGTCTGCTTCAGTGCATCGATCGACGTGGCGATACCGGCCTCAACCGACATCGTCATGTCTTCCATCTCGAGCGAAACCCAGTCGTTGTAGCCGGTCATGCGCACCACCGAGAAGAACTCCTTCCACCACTGGAGGTCCTTGCCGCAACCGACCGCCACGTAATTCCACGCGCGCCGGCCGACATCCTCGACCCGCTTCGTTTCGAGCAGGCCGTTGACGTCCACCATGCCGCGTTCGAGGCGCGCGTCCTTGCCGTGTACATGATGGATTGCGTCGCCGAGGGCGCGGGCCGCAGCGATCGGATCGGCGCCCATCCACATCAGGTGGCTCGGATCGAGGTTAAGGCCGACCATCGGACCGACCGCGTCGCGCAGCCGGAACAGCGTTTCCGGATTCCAGACCAGCATCGCGCTGAAGTTTTCCAACGCAAACTTCTCAACGCCCGATTCGCGCGCCTGGGCAACCAGCGATTTCCAGTACGGAATCGCCACGTCGTTCCACTGATAGTCGAGGCACCCCTTGAGCGTCGCCGGCCAGCTCACCGTATAGGTGATCCAGTTCGGCACGCGATCCTCGGGGCTGGCCGGCGGCAGGCCGCTCATCGCGACGATCTTGCGGACGCCGAGTTCGCCAGCAAGGCGGATCGCCTTTTCCATGTCGGCCTTGTGCTTCACGCCGAGCGCGCCCGGATCGAGCGGATTGCCCGACACGTTCAGCGCGGCGATTTCCATGCCGCGGCTCTCCAACGCGGCAAGCAACGCGCGACGCTTGCTCGCGTCGGCCAGCAGTTCGTCGGTGCGGAGATGCGGCGCGGACGACCATCCGCCCGAGGTCATTTCCACACCGAAGACGTCCATTTCACACAGCGTGTCGAGCATCGCTTCATACGGCAGGTGGCCGAGGCTGTCCGTGCAGAACGAAAGTTTCATGGGGTTATCCGACTGTCTTGGTGGTGAGGTCCGGCGCACCGAAACGTACCGGCGCGCCTCGGTGAAACATATCCGTGCGACGTCAGGCGTCGCGGTAAAGCGCCGGTTTCTCGTTCAGCGTCACGGCAACTTTCTCGCCGCTGCGTTGGGCCGCTACGCCCGCTTCGCAGCACGCCGCCGTGGCATAGCCGTCCCAGGCGGAAGGCCCGTCGATCGTGCCGTTGCGCGCGGCATCGACCCACGTCTGCACCTCGAGATCGAACGCAGCGCTGAATCGCTCGACGAAGGTCGGGGTGACCGACCCGCCCCACTGCCCGGCGCTGCGCACGTACGGGCCGCCGTCGTTGCCGATGTTGACGATGCCGTCCTCGAACACCGCCTGCGTGGCCACCTGATAGCCGAAGCGCGCGTTGACGAAGATCTCGACATCGGCGAGCACGCCGCTCACCGTTTCGATCAGGACCTGCTGCGGATCGTGCTGCCCCGGATGCGCATGTCGCGTCGGGCGGCCCAGCCGGACCTGCACCGACGCGATTTCATCGCCGGTCAGGAAGCGGATGCCGTCGAACTCGTGCACCACGGAATCGTTCACCAGCATCTGGCTCGTAAAGCTTGCCGGCGTGGCGGCGTTGCGATGCGAAAAATGCAGCATCAGCGTATCGCCGAGCCGTCGCGTAGCGATCAGCTCGCGCAGTTGCCGGTATTCGGCGTCGAAGCGGCGCATGAAGCCGACCTGGATCAGCTTGCGCCCGAGCTTCACCTCGGCTTCGACGACGCGCCAGGACGATTGCGCGTCGGGCGTCAACGGCTTCTCGCACAGGATCGGCAGCCCCTCGGACAGCACCTGCAGCAGCGTGGCTTCGTGCAGGAAGCCGGGGGTGGCAATAACGACCGCATCGGCCAGGCGATCCGCCAGAACCTGCTCGATCCCCGCCACCGCCACGGCCCCCGGCGCCTTGTCAGCGACGGCACGGGCACGGGCTGCGTCGATATCCACCACGGCCGAGACTTCGGCGCCGACGATGCGACGTGCGATGCGGTCGACATGATCGGCTCCCATCAGACCGGCCCCGACTACCGCGATACGAAGCTTCTTGCTCATATATCGAATTCCTAAATATTTTCAGTTGACCTGCTTGTCGAAATGCGTGCATGTCATGCCCGACCGGCAGAGGTTCAAACGAACGAGACGAGTACGGGAGCGATGGCCAGGGCCGGCGGCGCTTGCGCAGCAAGCGGATGCGGTCGATTCATGTCTCCGGCGGCTCGATCGGTTCTCTCACGGCCGTTTTGGACCGTGAGTCTCGAGACCTCATTCGATTGTTCGGTATCGAAGTTTAGAGACGCACGATGCCGCTGCAACAACATTCGTGACCATAAATGGTCATGACATGAGCATCGAACAGCCCCTGCCCAATGACCATAAATGGTCAATCTTTCTGTTGATGAGCAAGCGCCGGACCTCGTAATTTATTGACGAACGCGACGTAGCCGACGCGACGAGCCGAGCCGGTTGGTTCTACGCTTGCGCCGCGAAAACAATGCTGGAGACACGTCCCTGCCCGCCGCGCATTTGCGCTCGCAGGCGAAGCGATGGCGTCGGCGCGGCGCGCCGATATCGCCTCGCGTTGCCTCCCTGCATTCATCCCTTTCCACTGCACGGATCATTCATGGGTCATATCAGGCTAACGATGGCGCAGGCACTCGTACGCTTTCTTGACAATCAGTATGTCGAGATCGACGGCGAGCGCATCAAGTTCGTCAAGGGCATCTTCACGATCTTCGGACACGGCAACGTACTGGGCCTCGGCCAAGCGCTCGAGCAGGATCCCGGCCGGCTCGTCGTGCATCAGGGCCGCAACGAACAGGGCATGGCGCACGCGGCGATCGGCTTCGCCAAGCAACGGCGCCGCAGGCAGATCTATGCGTGTACCTCGTCGGTCGGCCCAGGCGCGGCCAACATGGTGACGGCCGCCGCGACCGCCAGCGCCAACCGCATTCCGTTGCTGCTGCTGCCGGGCGACGTGCATGCCGGGCGGCAGCCGGACCCGGTGCTGCAGCAGATCGAGCAGACGCACGACCTGTCGATCAGCACCAACGACGCATTCCGTGCGGTCAGCAAGTACTGGGATCGCATCGTGCGTCCCGAGCAACTGATGAGCGCCTGCCTCAACGCGATGCGCGTGCTGACCGATCCGGCCGACACCGGCGCGGTGGTCCTTGCGCTGCCGCAGGATGTGCAGGCCCAGGCTTACGACTATCCGGAAAGCTTCCTCGCCGAGCGCGTGCACTACATCGACCGTCGCCCCGCCGCGCCGGAATCGATTGCGCGTGCCACTGCCCTGATCGCGCCGGCCACCCGCCCGCTGCTGATCTGCGGCGGCGGCGTGCGCTACGCCGGCGCCGCCGCCGAGCTGCGCCGCTTCGCCGAGCGCTTCGACATTCCGGTCGCGCATACGCAGGCCGGCAAGGGCGCGCTGCCCTGGGATCATCCGCTCAACCTCGGCGGCATCGGCGAAACGGGCTCGCTGGCAGCCAACGAGATCGCGCGCCGCGCGAACCTCGTGATCGGCGTCGGCACGCGCTACACCGATTTCACGACCGCATCGAAATGGTTGTTCCAGGATCCCGAGGTGCGGTTCGTCAACCTCAACCTCAACGGCTTCGACGCCGGCAAACTCGACGGCTTGTCGATCCAGGCCGACGCAAAGACCGGCCTGAGCGCGCTCGCCGCCGCGCTGGACGGCGCCGGCTACCCGCGCGACGGCCGGCACGGCTATCGCGACGAGATCGCACAGGCAATCGGCCGCCTGCGTGCGGAAGAAGAACGCCTGTTTGCCGTGACTTACGGCGCCGAGCATTTCGTACCTGAAATCGACGATCACCTCGATCGCGCGGTGCTCGACGAATTCGCGCGCATGACCGGCTCGTCGCTGACCCAGTCGCGTGTGCTCGGCGTGCTCGACCGCAAGCTGACCGAACGCGACGTGGTGGTGGCCGCCGCCGGCAGCCTGCCCGGGGACCTGCAGCGCATCTGGCGGGCCAAGGGTGAGGACAGCTATCACGTCGAATACGGCTATTCCTGCATGGGCTACGAAGTCAACGCCGCACTCGGCGTCAAGCTCGCGCAACCCGAGAAGGACGTGTTCGCGTTCGTCGGCGACGGGTCATACATGATGCTGCACTCGGAACTCGTCACGTCGATCCAGGAAGGCCGCAAGATCAACGTCCTGCTGTTCGACAACATGACCTTCGGCTGCATCAACAACCTGCAGATGGAACACGGTATGGGCAGCTTCGGCACCGAATTCCGGCGCCGCAATGCCGACACCGGCCGGCTCGACGGTGCATTCGTGCCCGTCGATTTCGCCGCCAATGCGGCGGCCTACGGCTGCAAGACCTACACGGTGCGCAACGTCGACGAACTGGAGGCCGCGCTCGCCGATGCCCGCACGCAGCGCGTGTCCACCCTCATCGACATCAAGGTCCTCCCCAAGACGATGGTGCACAAGTACGGCTCGTGGTGGCACGTGGGCGTGCCGGAAGTTTCAACCAGCGAGCGCGTCGAGCGCGCCGCCGAACGGATGAAGACCGCACTCGCCACCGCCCGGCGCTACTGATTCGACCGAACCACCCGATGCGGGGCGCGCTCCCTGCCGCGTCATTCCGCCCTTTTCACGAGGAACCGACATGCGTATCGCACTTGATCCCTACATGTACCGCCATCTGCCGCTGCCGAAGATGGTCGAGAAAGTCGCCGAACTCGGCTACAGCTATATCGAACTGTCGCCGCGCGAAGACTTCCTGCCGTTCTACAAATATCCACGCGTCGACAAGGCGCGCATTCAGGAATTCAAAGCCGCGCTGCGCGACACCGGCGTGCAGTTGTCGTCGCTGCTGCCGCTGTATCACTGGGCAAGCCCCGACGAGTCGCTGCGCGAGGCGGCTGTGCGCAACTGGAAACGCGCGATCCAGGTGGCAGTCGAAATGGAATGCCCTCTGATGAACACGGAATTCAGCGGCCAGTCGAACCATGCGCTCGCCAGCGAGAACCAGTTCATGCGCTCGATGGAGGAACTGATGCCCGTGTTCGAGCGCGAAGGCATCAGCCTCGACATCCAGGCGCATCCGTACGACTTCTGCGAGCGCAACAACGAATCCGTCGATATCGTCCGTGGCCTCGACAAACCCTGGCTCAACTATCTCTACGCGGTGCCGCACACCTATTTCTACGACGACGGCGTCGGCGACATCGCCGCGATGCTCGAATATGCGAGGCCGAAGCTCACGCACCTGATCATCGCCGACACCTACAACCATCGCGCGTCCTCGAACCTGCGCTACATCGTGAATCCCCCCGGCGTGACAGCCACCGTGCACCAGCACCTCGACATCGGCCAGGGCGAAATCGACTGGGACACGTTCTTCTCGAAGATTCGCGAGATCGGCTTCGACGGCATCGCGACCGTGGCCGTGTTCGCCTGGGAAGACCGGGCCGACGAATCGAGCCGGATGATGCTGGATACCGTCAAGCGCGGCCTCGGCCTCGCCTGACGTCCGGCACCGCTCATCCGCTCATTCGCTTATTCGCTCAGACTCAAGACGACAGGAACTCATCGTGCATACACCGACGCTCGCGTCCGAACGCCAGTTCGACCTGATCTGCCTGGGACGGCTCGCCGTCGATCTCTACGGCCAGCAGGTCGGCGCCCGCCTCGAGGACGTCACCAGCTTCGCCCGCTACCTTGGCGGGTCGTCCGCCAACATTGCCTTCGGCACGGCCCGGCTCGGGCTGAAATCGGCGATGCTCTCGCGGGTCGGCAACGACCATATGGGCCGGTTTCTCCTCGACGCGCTCAAGCAGGAGGGCTGCGACGTCAGCCAGATCCGCATCGACCCGGAGCGCCTGACCGCGCTGGTCCTGCTCGGCCTCAAGGATCGCGACACGTTTCCGCTGGTGTTCTATCGCGAGAATTGCGCCGACATGGCAATCGACGAGCAGGACATCGACGAATCGTTCATCGCGTCGAGCCGCGCCCTGCTGATCACCGGTACGCATTTCTCGACCGAGCGTGTCCATCGCGCCAGCATGAAGGCGCTCGATTACGCGCGACGTCACGATGTCCGCACCGTGCTCGACATCGATTACCGGCCCGTGCTGTGGGGCCTCACCGGGAAGGCGGACGGCGAGACGCGCTTCATCGCGGATGGCAGCGTCAGCCGCCACCTGGGCGGCATCCTGCCGATGTTCGACCTGATCGTCGGCACCGAAGAGGAATTCCGCATCGCCGGCGGCCATGACGATCTGATGGCTGCACTGCGCGTCGTTCGCGAGGCCACGCCCGCCACTCTGGTGGTCAAGCGCGGCCCGCTCGGCTGCACGATACTCGACGGGGGGATTCCGGCGAGCATCGACGACGGCCGCTTGCATGGCGGCGTGCAAGTCGAGGTGCTGAACGTGCTCGGCGCCGGCGACGCCTTCATCTCCGGCTTCCTCAAGGGCTGGCTGACCGGCGCCGATGAAACCCGCTGCTGCGCGTACGCCAATGCTTGCGGCGCGCTGGTGGTCTCGCGCCACGCTTGTGCACCGGCCATGCCGACGACGGCCGAACTCGACTATTTCCTCGCGAATTCGGCCCGCATGGGCCGGCCCGACCGTGACCCTGCGCTGAACCGCCTGCATCGCGTCAGCCCGAACCGCAAGCCATGGGACGAGGTGCTCGGCTTTGCGTTCGACCACCGCGACCAGCTCGCCGACCTGGCGCGTCAAGCCGGCGCCGACGAACGGAAGATCGGCACGCTCAAGCAGCTCTTTGTCGAAGCCGTCGCCGAGACCGAGGCCCAAATCGGCGGCCAGGGCAAGATGGCCGTGCTGATCGACGACCGCTTCGGTCAGGATGCGCTCAATGCCGCCACCGGCCGCAACTGGTGGATCGGTCGCCCTGTCGAACTGCCGGGTTCGAACCCGCTGCGCTTCGAACACGGACGGTCGATCGGGTCGGCGCTGCTGTCCTGGCCGCGCGAGCATATCGTGAAGTGCCTCGTTCAGTACCACCCCGACGATGCCCCTGAACATCGGCTCGAACAGGAAGCGCAGTTGCAGGCGCTCCAGCAGGCGGTATCGGTCAGCGGTCACGAACTGCTGCTGGAAGTGATCCCGCCCAAGGATCGCCCCGCATCGCAGGACGTCGTGGTCCGCGCGCTGGAACGCCTCTACGATCTCGGCATCGAGCCCGACTGGTGGAAACTCGAATCGATGCCGGCTGAAACCTGGCGCCGCATCGACGCGCTGATCGAAGCGCACGATCCATATTGCCGTGGCGTCGTGCTTCTCGGCTTGAACGCACCGCTCGAAACGCTCGTGCAAGGCTTCATCGACGCTGCCGCCAGCCGGACCTGCCGCGGTTTCACGGTCGGCCGCTCAATCTTTTACGAGCCGAGTCGCGCCTGGTTCGCCGGCGAGATCGACGACCGCGAGGTGATACGCCGCGTGCGCGTGTCGTTCGAGACACTGATTCGCGTCTGGCGTCAGGCTCGGCCACAACAGGAGGCAGCATGAGCAATCTGCTGATCAAGGGGCGTGCAAGCGGGCGCGATATCGTCACGGTCACGCCGGCCAGCGCCGGTTGGCGCCACGTCGGTTTCGCCGCCAAACGGCTCGCGGCTGGCGAGCGGTTCGAGGTCGACACCGGCGGCGATGAACTCTGCATCGTGGTGCTGACCGGCACCGTGACGCTCACGACCGGTGATCGGGTCTGGCGCGACATCGGCGGACGACGCAGCGTGTTCGAGGACCGCTCGCCCCATGCGGCCTATGTGCCGCCGGGTCGCAACGTGTCGATCGACGCTGCCGACGCGGCCGAAATCGCGCTCTGCACGGCGCCCGCCACCGGCCGATACGACGCCCGCCTGATCGAGCCCGCGTCGATCGCGCGTTCGGTACGCGGCAGCGGCACCAATACTCGCTACGTCTGCGACATCCTTCCACAAACGGAACCGGCCGAAGGACTGCTGGTGGTCGAGGTGGTGACGCCAGCCGGCCACGCGTCCAGCTATCCGCCGCACAAGCATGACGTCGATGCAATCCCGGCCGAAAGCGTGCTGGAAGAGACCTATTACCATCGGCTCGACCCGGAGCAGGGGTTCGCATTCCAGCGTGTCTACACCGATTCGCGCGATATCGACGAAGCCTATGCGGTCGAGAATCACGACGTCGTGATGGTGCCGAAAGGCTATCACCCGGTGGTCGCACCGCATGGCTATCGCAGCTACTACCTGAACGTGATGGCGGGACCGAAGCGGGTCTGGCACTTCCGCAACGATCCGGCGCATGAATGGATGCTGACGAAGTAGTCGCCCGGGATGTGACGCCGGCCCTTGCGGGCCGGCTGGCATGCGTGGCGGACAACGGCAGACGACTGTCGGCAATGCGGTTCGGCCATGGGCCGCCCTGTGCGCACGTGTCGCGGCCGCTCAGTCGTGTGGGGAAAGATAAGGGCTGCGCCGCACATTCGCGGCGCAGAACACACCGAACTCGACAGGGCCGCCCGGCGGCGTGGCCTCGAGCACCCCGCAACCGTACAGCATGTGCTGCAACGCGGAAATCACCTGTGCGTCGGGATTCTGGTCGATCACGATATCCATCGTGCCTTCGTCGATATAGACACGATGCTCGTCCAGCATCTCGTGACCGACCCACACCACCTTGCCGGCCACATCGAATTCCCTGAGCGCTGCGGCGATGCCCGCCGAACCGTAACCGCTGTTGTAGATGCCGACCAGGTCCCCCTGCTTCAGCGCCGGCAATACGGCGCGATAACACGCATCGGCATTGTCGAGCGTCTCGATTTCGACGCCCTGATACTCGAGCTCGGTTTCGGCCCCCTCGAGCGCCGCGCGAAAACCGGCGATCCGGTCGCGATGCGCGCCGAAACTGCGGCTTCCGCAAAGCTTGAGCACGCGCCCGGCCCGCTTGGCGAGCCGCCCGATGAAGTAGCCTGCGGTGCGGCCGGCGCCAACGTTGTCGATCCCCGCGAAGTGGGTACGCGCAATCTCGCTGATGTCGGTCATCAGCGTCACCACCTTTTCGCCCTCGGCGATCGCATCGCTCAACGCCGCGCGCACGGGCGCGGTGTCGCGCGTCGTGATGATCATGCCGGCCCTGCGGTAGCGGCAATTGCCGATAGCATCGACCACCGCCCGATCCGATTCGGGAAGAATCAACCGATGCAGAACGATGCGTTTATCGAGTATCTGGGCCGAACGCTGCAATGCCGCGTTCAGGCGGCGAAAAAACGGCGTGTCGCCGTGAGAGAGGAGCACGTCGATATGAATCAGCCCGTGCCGGCAATCCGGTAGCACGCGGCGCACGCCTAGCCGGCGTGCCGCCGCGATCACCCGCTCGCGCGCCGATTCCGATACGCTGCCCCGCTCGTTGAGGACCCGATTGACCGTGGCCTCGCTGACGCCGGCCTCGGCCGCGATCTCGACGAACCGGGCGTCGCGCTTGCGCCTCGTGCCGGCTGGTGTCACAACCGAGTCCTCGCTCATCGTGCCTGCTCCGTGTCGCCGTACAAGCCGCGGAAATGCGCTTCGATCTCCTCGAGGCTGCGCCCCCGCGTTTCGGGCAGGTTGCGCCAGATGAACGCAATCGACATCAAGCCGATGGCAAAGAATACGAAGAAGGTGCTCGAAATGCCGGCGTAGGCGACCAGCGACGGGAAGCTCAGGCCGAGCACGAAATTGACCATCCACAGCACGCAACCGGCGACACCCACCGCGAAGCCGCGGATATGCAGCGGAAACAGTTCGGCCAGCAGCACCCAGCACACCGGCGCGATCAGCGCCTGCATGAAGCCCAGAAAGCAGGCCATGGCGGCCAGAATCAGGCCAGCGCGCAGAAAGGAAACGGGCAAGAACAGGGAAAAGAGACCGATCGTCAGCAAGGACAGCGTCGTGCCGCTCAGCCCGATGAGGAACATCGGCCGGCGCCCGAGCCTGCCGAGCACCTGGATGCCGACCAGGGTCGCCGCGACCGAAATCACGCCGTTCGCGACGTTGCCGATCAGCGCCGTCTCCCGTCCGAAGCCCGAACTCGTCAGGATCTGCGTACCGTAGAACATGATCGAATTGACGCCGGTCGCCTGCATGACGATGGCAATCCCGATCCCAACCCAAAAGACATGCCGGACCCAAGGCGCCGACAAGCCCGGTCCGTTACGACGGACCGGATGGGTGTCGCGCTGCTCCGCGTGGCGAATCGAATCGAATTCGTGCCGCGCGGCCTGCGTGTCGCGCACCTGTTGCAACACCTTCCAGGCCGCGTGCAGCTTGCCCTTCGACGCCAGCCAACGCGGGCTTTCCGGCATCACCAGCATGCCGAACCACAATCCGACCGCCGGCAGCGTCGCGACGGCGAGCATCCAGCGCCAGACGCCATGCTCGCTGCCCCACAAGCTACCGATCACCGCATTGACGATGAACGCGATCATTTGCCCGGACACGATCATCAACTCGTTTTGCGTGATGATCTGTCCTCGGCGATGCGCGGGCGCCAATTCGGCCAGGTAGGTCGGCACGCAGATCGACGCCCCGCCGACCGCGATGCCCAGCACGAATCGCGAGGCAATGAGCAAGTCGACGGTCGAGGCGAAGGTACTGGACAACGCGCCACCGAGGAACAGGACCGCCAGGAGCATGATGCTCATCCGCCGCCCATAGCGGTCCGCTACCAGGCCCGAGGCCACGGAGCCGAGCACGGCGCCGAGCAGCAGCGAACTGGTGACGAGCCCCTCGGTGAGCGGTGTCAGCCCGAGATCCTGGGTCATGTATGCCAGCGCCCCATTAATGACCCCGGTGTCATAACCGAACAGCAGGCCACCGAGCGTCGCGATCATCGCGATGAACCGCATCGACCGGCGCGCCTGAGCGGGCTGGGCCGCCGAGGACGAAGCGGGTTCGGCGGACGTGAGCGTCTCACAAACTTCCTGCATCAGTGTCTCCATGATTTGTATGTTTCATCGCATCGTCCCGGCTGCAATCGCTGCCTGTGCCGCGGCTCGGGCAGCGCCAATGCAGCACAAGCCCGTGAGCCTCCACGTCGAACCGGTCATTCGCCGGGCCGACGGCGGTCATCGTGCCGGACGCCAAGGGAGACTTAACCGTAGACAAAGCGGCATGGACGTGCAACGCGACCGTTGACCATTTTTGGTCAATGATGCCGTGACGTGAACTGCCTGCCCAGTTCTACCGCTGCGTTCCAGCTTCGGGTCGCGGCCATTCGAGTTGGAGGAAGTGATGACGACTCTGGAACTGCATCAGCAGAGTGTTTCGGCCATCGCCGCTCGACTGGGTATGGATCGCAAGATCGTTGGCAATACATCGCATGGTGATGGCTCATGGCACCCGGTCGGAAATGGGGAGGGCACCGCCACCCCTTCAATCGGCGCACCGTACGCACCTGCGTCGCCTTTAGTGGCTGCACGCCGAACGCGGTTTCATAAATGACGCTCCGCCCATTGATTTTTGAGACGAACGGTCTATTATTCGCCCATGGACGTTCGAACCGATCAGCCCCGCCGCCGCGGCAGGCCACCGAAACAGCACGAGGACCTCGTCGCCACGCGTGACATGCTGTTGCGCACCGGCCTCGAGATCCTCACCGAAAAGGGCTTCTCGGCCACCGGGCTCGACGAGATCCTCGGGCGCGCCGGCGTGCCGAAGGGCTCCTTCTATCACTACTTCGACAGCAAGGAAGCGTTCGGCCTCGAACTGATCGACCGCTACGCCGATTTCTTCGCGCGCAAGCTGGACCGCCATTTCGGCAATACGGCGCACGCGCCGCTGCAGCGCGTGCAGGCGTTCGTCGACGACGCGCGGGACGGCATGGCCCGCTACGCGTTCAGCCGCGGCTGCCTGATCGGCAATCTCGGACAGGAAATGGGCGCGCTGCCCGAAAGCTTCCGCGCACGGCTGCGCGCGACGTTCGAAGATTGGCAACGTCGCCTCGCCGATTGCCTGGCCGCCGCGCAGCAAGCCGGCGAACTGGCCGCTTCGGCGGAACCGGCCGAGCTGGCCGCGTTTTTCTGGATCGGCTGGGAAGGCGCCGTGCTGCGCGCGAAGCTGGAGCGCAGCGACGTGCCGCTGGCGTTGTTCGCTCGGTTTTTCTTCAATGGATTACCCCGCCGCTGAATTTTTTTGCCATTAACTAGACGATCGGTCTAGAAAGGAGGACGGATGTTCCAGGGCATCGTGATCGACAAGGACGAAACCGGCCAGCACGCGCGGCTGCACACGCTGGACGACGCGCAGTTGCCCGCCGGCAACGTGACGATCCGCGTGGGCTATTCGACGCTGAACTACAAGGACGGGCTCGCGATCACCGGCAAGAGCCCGGTGGTGCGCAGGTTCCCGATGGTGCCGGGCATCGACCTGGTCGGCGAAGTCGAAGCGAGCACGCACGCGGATTACCGTCCCGGCGACCAGGTCGTGCTGAACGGCTGGGGCGTCGGCGAAACGCATTGGGGCGGCCTCGCGCAGAAGGCGCGGGTCGACGGCGACTGGCTGGTGCCGCTGCCCGCCGCGTTTTCGCCGCAACAGGCGATGGCGATCGGCACGGCCGGCTACACCGCGATGCTGTGCGTGATGGCGCTGGAACGGCACGGCGTGCGCCCGGACGACGGCGAGATCGTCGTGACCGGCGCGGCAGGCGGTGTCGGCAGCGTCGCCACCGCGATCCTAGCGCAACTCGGATACCGGGTCGTCGCCGTGACGGGCCGTCCGGCCGATGCCGACTACCTGCGGCAACTCGGCGCGGCCGACATTCTGGATCGCGCGTCATTCAGCACACCCGGCAAGCCGCTCGGCAAGGAACGATGGGCCGGCGCGGTCGACGTGGCCGGCAGCCACGTCCTCGCCAACGTGTGCGCGACCACGCGATACCGCGGCGTGGTGACGGCCTGCGGCCTCGCTGCGGGTATGGATTTCCCCGCGACGGTCGCGCCGTTCATCCTGCGCGGCGTCACGCTCGTCGGGATCGACAGCGTGATGTGCCCGCGCGCCGAACGGCTGGAAGCCTGGCGCCGGCTCGCGTCCGATCTCGACGTCGAGAAGCTGGGCGCCATCGGCCATCAGGTCGGCCTCGCCGACGCCATCCCGCTGGCCGCGGAACTGATCGACGGCAAGGTGCGCGGCCGCATCGTCGTCGACGTCAATGCCTGACCGCCCTTCGTGCCACTTTATCCAGGAGAATTGAAATGAACGCGTCCCACCCGGAGCCGTGAGAGCAGAAAGAAGGGGTGGATCCTCACGGGCCGACGGCATCAAAGTGCCCAGGTGGAAAATGCATGCATTTCCCGGCAACCGGAGGA